>NZ_FWWU01000003.1:0-272500 GCF_900176165.1 Deinococcus hopiensis KR-140 | reverse complement strand
GCAGGCCTGGATAAGATTTACGCGCAGGTGGAAGACGCCCTTGCGCGTGGGGCGAAAGCCACTGTGGGCGGCAGCGTTCAGGAAGGGCTGTTTTTTCGCCCCACGGTGCTCACCGACGTTCACCCCGACTCACTGATTCTGCGTGAGGAGACCTTCGGGCCCGTGGCCCCCGTGGTGGTCTTCGATACCGAGGAGGAGGGCCTGCGCCTCGCCAACGCGTCTGAGTATGGCCTGGCCGCCTACGCTTACACCCGGGACCTCTCGCGCGCCTGGCGGGTGGCGGAGGCACTGGAATACGGCATCGTGGGAATCAACGACGGAGTACCGAGTGCGGGCGCGCCCCACGTCCCCTTTGGAGGTATGAAAAACAGCGGTGTAGGCCGCGAGGGTGGACACTGGGGGCTGGAAGAGTATCTGGAAACCAAGTTCATCTCGATGGGCGTCTAAGAGCCAGGAGGAAAGCGGCGTCAGGAGGACTGCCCGTTGCCTTTGTTCCCCCGTCCTGATGCCGCCGTTTCCTCCCCAGCGGCTCCCGGCGTGAGCCGCTGCAGGAGCGCGTGCAACGTTGCCCGCTCCTGCCCATTTAGGGGAGCAAACGAGGTGGCCAGAACGGCTTCGGCCAGGGGACGGCCAGCTTCCAGCACCTGGGTACCGGACGGGGTGAGGTGGTGTTCGATGCGTTTGCCCCTGCCGGGCCGCCGCTCAATCAGCCCCTGCGCCGCGAGCCGTCCGGCCAGCGTACCGAAGGCCTGATCGCTCTGAAACGAGGCGACGGCGAGCTCATGCGCTGAGGCCCCCGGCATTGCCTTGATGGCGCGCAGGGCGTCCCATTGAACGAGGGTGGTGCCGATAGCCGTCAGCCGCGTATCCAGGGCGCGGTGGTGGCCATACTGCACCCGCTTGATCATCCGGCCCAGGGTCAGCAGGTCTATCGACATGACCTATTCTATCGCAACTTGCTTATATCAACATATTTATATAATGTGGGGTATGACCTCTCTTCAAGCTGTACCGCACACGGCCTTGCTCACGCCGGACCTGCCGCTCACGCTGACTGAGGCGGGAGCCGGACGGTCCACACTGATCCTGCACGGTGGCGGGGGGCCGTTGACCGTCACTGGGCTGGCTGCGCAACTTTCTACCGCTGCACGTACCCTGCTGCCCACACATCCGGGCTGGAACGGCACCCCCCGGCCCGAGCATCTGGCGCGGGTGCGAGACCTCGCGCGGGTCTATCTGCAGCTGCTGGAAGACCGGCAGCTTCGGGACGTCCTGGTGGTCGGTTCCTCGCTCGGCGGTTGGATCGGTGCGGAGATGGCCCTGGCCGACAGCGGACGGCGCATCACCGGCCTGGTCCTGATCAACGCGGTGGGTGTGAAGGTGGAGGGCGAACCGATTCAGGACGTGTTTGCCCTGTCGCCACGTGGATTGGCAGAGCTGTCCTTTCACGCCCCGGACCGCTTCTTCGTGGATCCAGCCAACCTGACCCAGGAGCAGGTGGCCCGCCAGAAGGGCAACCTGGACGCCATGCGGCGGCTTGCAGGCGAGCCCTACATGCATGATCCCACCCTGCTGGGCCGACTGTGCGAGGTGTCCGTGCCGACGCTGGTGCTCTGGGGTGAAAGCGACCGCATCGTCACTCCAGCGTATGGTGCAGCCTACGCCGCAGCATTCCGACAGGGGCAATTCGAGGTTATCCCGCGCGCCGGACACCTGCCGCAGCTGGAGCGGCCAGAGGCCACGCTCGCCCAGATTGACCACTTCATGGCCAAACAGGCAAGGCAGCGAGAATAGCGGCGGACGCAACAAGATGGGAAACGCGCCCCACGCCCTTATCGGCCCGTCCTTGCCGCCGCAGCGGGCTCCTGACCGGGCTTGCAGCGGCTCGCGTCTCCGGCTTTCCAGACCGGGGGAGGCCAGGAACGGCGGACAGCGGTCCTCTCGACCCAGCCCAGCAAGCCCATTTTCATCCCAAGCATGCTTGGGTGAAAATGAGAAGGAATGTGAAAACCAATCGAAAGGGGGAGGAGGAGCCGAGTGAATCGCGCTTATGCTGCTCCGGGAAGACTGTCGTCAATGGAGCTTTTCCTCCTGATTCCCGTTGGGCCACACACTGTGTACTCCTTCATGCAGCAGAGGCGACGGGCAGAATCGGCAGCCTCTCCCACGGTGGTGAAAAGAATTGCCCCCACTTGGTGCTTGACAGAAATAATTTTTCAGGAGTACCCTATGTCCATCACAAACAGGAGTCATTCGTGACACAGACCGTGATTCAACCCGCCGCGCCCGGTGGTGCGCTCGGGCGTCTCCGTCAACAGGCCGCTCCCCTTTCTCCGACGCTGCAACGCGTTGCCGAGTACGTCGTGCGCCACGCCGATAGCGTGGTTCACCAGACCATCACCGAACTCGCCACCAGCGCCGGGGTTAGCGAGGCGACCATCACTCGGCTGTGCCGCAAGCTGAATTTTGCGGGGTTCCACGCTTTCAAGATCGCCCTCGCCTCGGACGTCGCCAGCCGTGAGGCTTTGCCTCCCAGCAGCGGCACCCTCGACCCCACCACCCACCTCGTTCGTCAGACCTGCCGCACCCTGGAAGACACCGCGCAGCTGCTTAATCCGGCGGTGCTCGACGATGTGGCGCAGGCCATTGCCCGCGCGCCCCGGGTGGACTTGACCGGGCAGGGCAACAGCGGCCTCGTTGCCCAGTACTTCGCCCACCGACTGATGCGCATCGGGATCACCGCCGTGGCCTGCACGGACCCGCACATCGCGGCGGTGAGCGTTTCCACCCTGCCGCGGGGCGGTGTGGTGATCGGGATTTCCAGCAGCGGTAGCACCATCGACACCGTACAGCACCTGCACCTCGCGCAAAACCACGGCCACTTCACCGTCGCCCTGACCCACCGGGGCAGCAGTCCCGTCACCCGTTATGCCCGGGCCGTCCTGTTCACGGCTGCCCAGGAAGACCCACTGCGCGATTCGGTGCTTGCCACGCTCAGCAGTCAGACGCTGATGCTCGAACTGCTCTACGCGGCAGTGCTTGCCCGCCGTCCGGAGGCGCACGCCATGCTGCGCGTGACCGCCGAATCTGTCGTCGAGAAGAAGTACTAGCACTCCACAGGACCTGGCCCCAGGGCCCCACCACAAAGGAGAGACCATGAAGAAGCTGAAGCTGCTGACCCTCGCTTTCGCCCTCGCCACCGGAGCCGCTGGCACCGCCGCTGCCCAGCAGCCGGTGGAAGTCCAGTTCTGGACCTGGTACCTCAGCCCCAAATTCGACGCCTACATCAAGGACACCATCGCCGCTTTCGAGAAGCAGAACCCGAACATCAAGGTCAAATGGTTCGACAAGCAGGACTCGATGGTGCAGGACTTCATCTCTTCCATCAACCTCGGCAACGCCCCGGACGTGGTGAACCTCAACATCGACGAGGTGCAGAAGGCCGCACAGAACGGCTTCCTGCGCGCCGCCAGCGACCTGACCAGCCCCGCCAGCCTTGCGGCCACCTTCTACCCGCAGAGCCTGAAGAACTTCACCAGCGGCAACAAGATCTACGCCTACCCGTGGTACGGCTGGCTGAACCAGGGCGTGCTGCTGTACAACCCGGAACTGTTGAAGAAGGCGGGCATCACCAAGACGCCCCGCACCATGAGTGAGATGCGCGCCGCTGCACGCACCATCAAGGACAAGACCGGCGCGTACGGCTGGGTACCCGCGCTCAAGGACCCCAACACCTCGTCCTTCCTGGGCTACTTCTACGACGAGGGCCTGCCCATCTACTCGGCGGACGGCAAGGCCGTGTTCAACTCGCCTTCCCACGCAGCGCTGCTGCAGGAGTTCGTGAACCTGTACAAGGGCGGCTATATTCCCGAAGACGTGCTGCGCAGGGAAGCCTTCCAGGCCGCCACCGAGATGTACGCGCAAAACCGTGTGGCGATGATCATCGGTGGGCCGCAGGCGCTCACCCGCGTGAAGGACACGAACCCCGGCCTGTACGGGAAGACCCAGGTGACGGACCCGCCCCTGGGCAAGGCGGGCGTGCAGACTGGCGGCAGCATGGCCCTCGTGGTGCCCACCGCCAGCAAGCACCCCAGGGAAGCGGCCAAGCTCGCGGCATTCTTTACGAACAACGCCAACCAGATTGCCTTTTCCAAGGTGGTTCCCATCGTGCCCACCACCCGGGGCGCGCAGAACATCAAGGGCAATGTGAACAGCCCTGATCCCATCCTGGAAGCCACCGCCCGCGTCAGTGCCTCGGGCCGCCTGATCAACCCCGGCTACAAGGCCCCCGGCAACAGCGACGACCTGTACAAGAACCTCAACGACAACATCGAGGCCGCGATGCTGGGGCGCAAGAGCGCGCAGCAGGCGCTGAACGACACCGTAACCTACTGGAACGCCAACATGAAGAAGTAAGGCGGTCTGGGCGGCTGAGCTGCTGAGCCGTCTCCCACCCCTGTGGCCCGCCCCCTTTCCCGGGTGGGCCACGCGCTTTCTCAGGCCCCTGTCCCTGCTCACCCTCGCCTCTCCCAAAGGAGACCCCATGCGCCCTTCCTGGCGGGATACCCTGCTCTCGTACACGTTTCTGGCTCCGGCGCTCGTGCTGCTGGCCCTCTTTACCTTCTATCCGCTGGCCTACGGCACCTACCTGGGCTTTACCGAGTACAACGGGGCCCGCTTCGGGCAGGGTCTGGGGCCCAAGTGGATCGGACTGCAAAACTTCAAGACCCTCTTTGCCGATCCGCTGTTCGTGACTTCGCTGATCAACAGCGTCAAGTACCTGCTGGTGGTTCCCGCGCTGCAGTTCGCCTCGCTCGCGGTGGCCGTCATGGTCAACCGTGAGTTGCCGGGTATGGCGTTTTTTCGCGCCGCGTACTACGTGCCGGTGGTGACGAGCATCTCTCTGGCCGCCGTGATGTGGGAGTGGGTCTACAACCGCGAGGGCACGCTGAACTGGGTGCTGAGCAGCCTGCACCTGCTGCCCCGGCAACAGGCCTTCGGCTGGCTGAACAACGAGGCCACGGCCTTCTTCGCGGTCATGCTGGTCACGTTCTGGCGGGGCTTCGGGTACTACATGGTGCTGTACCTGGCGGGCCTGCAAAACATTCCCGCGGAGCTGGAGGAAGCTGCTCGCCTGGACGGAGCTTCGCCCTGGCAGCGCTTCTGGAAACTGACCGTGCCCATGATGCGGCCCACCATCTTGCTGTGTACGCTGCTGTCCACCATTGGGGCGCTCCGCGTGTTGGAAGAGGTGCTGGTGCTGACGGGCGGCGGACCGCTGAACTCCACCTTCACCTCACTGATGTACGTGTATTCCAAGGCATTTCAGGGATTCAATTTCGACTACGGCCTGGCGAGCGCGGCAGGTCTGGTGGTGGCGCTGGTGGCCTTGGCGCTGTCCCTCGTCAACTTCCGCCTGTTCCGTGACTCAGGGGAGAGTGAAGCGTGAGTGCCGTAACTGCCCGTCCTGCCCGCAACCGCACCACCGTGGTGCGCCGCCGCCCGCGCCGCGTGCTTCCGCTCGTGCTGCGCTACGCCTTCCTGATCATGGTGCTGCTGTTCGCGGTGTTTCCCTTCCTGTGGACGCTCGCCATCGCGCTGACCGACAAGACGGCGGGCGGCAGCATCTACAACTTCCCGGCCAGTCTGTTTCCCACCAAGATCACGCTGAACAACTTCTCGCAGGTCTACCAGACCTTCAGCCTGGGCAAGTACGTTTGGAACAGCATTTCCATCACAGGACTCACCATCATCGGCACGCTGGTGGTCTCGGCGCTGGCCGCCTACCCACTGGCGCGCTTCCAGTTTCCTGGGCGCAACCTGATCTTTTCGATCATCGTGCTGACGCTGGTGCTGCCCACCGAGACCAATTTCTTGCCCAACACGCTGACGTTGCAAAAGCTGCACCTGCTGGGCACCCACACGGGCGTCGTGCTGCCCCTCGTCGCGTCCGCCTTCGGCATCTTCCTGATGCGTCAGGCGTTCCTGTCGGTGCCCAGGGCGCTGCTGGAAGCGGCCCGGCTGGATGGTGCCAGCGAGATGACGGTGCTGACGCGAATTATGCTGCCCCTCACGCGGCCGAGCCTGGCGGCGCTGGGCATTTTCACGCTGGTCACCACCTGGAACGCCTACTTCTGGCCCATGCTGGTGTTGTCGGCCACGCCCGACAAGGCCCCGCTGAGCGTGGCGGTCCTCAAGCTCAAGGGGCAGTTCAACTATGACCCCTTCAACGTGGCAGCGGGCTCGCTGATCATGATGTTGCCGGTGCTTCTGGTGTTTCTGTTCGCCCAACGCCTGTTCCTGAAGGGCATGGAGGGCGCGGTCAAATGATGGGGAGGGTCCGCCGGTGGGCGCGAGCCTGATTCGCCCGGCCCTTCCCGGCGACGGGGCGGCGCTGGAAGAGATTTGCGTGCAGACCGGCTTGGCCGGGAAAGACGCCCGCGCTGCCTACGCCCACCCCGAACGCCTCGCCTGGCTGTATGTCCGTCCTTACCTGCGTCTCGAACCCGAGGGCGCCTTCGTCCTCGAAGACGCGCAGGGAGTATGCGGTTACGTGCTGACCGTCCACGACACCGCCCGCTATGAGGCTGCCCGGCTGCGGGTGTTGCCCCCCGTCCCCGACACCCCGGACCTGCCCACTGCTGACGCCGCGCTCGCCCAGCAATTGCGCTTCCCCGGCGTAACACCGGCCGCCCTGCTCGCCGGTTGGCCCGCGCACCTGCACCTCAACCTGTTGCCGCGTGCGCAGGGCCAGGGGGCGGGGGGACGGCTCCTCCGGCACGCGCTGGGGCATCTGTGGCGCGTGGGGGTTCACCTGGGGGTGGACCCGAGCAATGCCCGTGCCGCCCACTTCTACGCCGGGCACGGCTTTCGTTCCTGGCAATCCGAGCCCGGCGTGACCTGGATGACCCGTGACCGCCAGGACCGCCGCACCTCCAAGGAGCCCTTATGAACCCCGCCCGTACCCTCATCGTCGATCTGCCTGGCCCGGACCTCACCCCCGAGGAAGGGCTCTTTCTCGCGCGCTACGGCTTCGGCGGCGTGTGCCTCTTTGCCCGCAATATCTCTACCCCGGAGCGTACGGCCCGCCTCGTGCGTGACATCCGTGACGCCCTGGGCCGCGACGTGCTTATCGCCACCGACCAGGAGGGCGGCGCGGTGCTGCGGCGGCTGGACAGTCCGCAGCCGCCCACGCCGATGGGCCTGGGGGCGCTGCGCGACCCGGCAGCAGCTTTTGAAGCGGGGGCGGTGGCGGCGCGCGGCCTGTTGGAACTCGGCATCAACTGGAACTACGCGCCCAGCCTGGACGTGAACGTGAACCCCGAAAACCCTGTGATCGGCGAGCGTTCCTTTGGGGCCAATCCGGCGCTGGTGGCTGAACTGGGCGTCGCCTGGGCCCTGGGCAGCGAGGCGGCGGGCGTGCTGAGTTCGGTCAAGCACTTTCCTGGGCACGGGGACACGCACGTGGACAGCCACCTGGGGCTTCCCACAGTGGACAAGTCGCGCGCGGCGCTCGAAGCCTGCGAGTGGCTGCCTTTTCGCGCGGCGGTGCGCGCCGGGGTGGGCAGCGTGATGACGGCCCACATCCTGTACCCGGCGCTGGACCCGCTGCATCCGGCCACCCTCTCGCACACGGTCCTGACCGGCCTGCTCCGGGACGAGTGGGGCTACAGCGGCGTGGTGGTCACCGACGCCATGGACATGCGGGCGATCTCGGACCGGTATCCGCGCGGTATAGGCGCGCCGCTGACCCTGATGGCGGGGGCCGACGCGGTCTTGAGCTGCGGCCACGGCGACCTGACGCCGCACGTCGAGCACCTCGTCGCGTTGGAGCGGGCGCTGGCGGGGGAAACCCTTTCCGAGGAGCGGCTGCATGAAGCTCTGGAACGGCTGGACGCGGCCGCCAGCCGTTTTCCAGGTGCGGCCCGGCCCTATTCCTCGGGCCAGAAGCAGACCGACGAGGCGCAGGTGCGCGCCTGGGCCCGGGGCAGCGTCACCCGGCAGGGCGCGGTGCCCCGGCTCTCCCGCGACGCCGAGGTCCTGCTCCTCGCGCCCGAGCAGCCCGGCATTGGTGGGCCCTACGGCGACAGCCTGGGGGGCGAAGCCCTGGCCGCCGCACTGCGTGCCCACTTTCCCCACTTGCGCCACGCCCTGCACGGTGACACGGATACGGCCGCGGCGCGCGCCCTGCTGACCGCATATCCGGATGCCACCGTCCTCCTCGCCACCACGACGCGCTGGGAGTTGACACCCGCGCAGCACGAACTCGCTGCCCTGATCGCCCAGCGCGGTGGCCTGCACCTGGCGCTGTGGAACCCCGAACACGCCCGCGCGTTGCCCCTCCCGGCCCTGGTGACCTACGGCTACCGCTCCGCACACCTGGCCGCGGTGGCGCACGCGCTTCAGACCGGGGAGGCCCCAGGGCGCTCGCCGCTGGCGGTGCCGGAAGTGGTGTAGGGTCGCAAGGGCAAACAAAATGGGGGCACCGACATTCGCGGGTGCCCCATTTGTTGGTTCCGCTCAGGCGGGCCGCAGCACCGCCAGGACCAGCAGCAGCGCGGCGAGGGCCGTGGCGGCCCAGGTGAGTCGGTTGGCCGACGCGGGCCAGCCCACCGCCGCACCCCAGGACTGACCTTGAAGGGGTGCGGCGTCCAGGATTCAGCTTCTGGGTGGAAGGGCTGAGCAGCGCGGTCACGATGAACTGGACGGCGACGTAGATCAGCAAGGAACCCAGCTGCCCGCGTGAGAGGACAGTGAGAATTCCCCGATGTTGGGAAAAAACTCGAGGGCATAAATCAGGCCCAGGAAGGCTCCCAGGTCTCTGGGCATCTGCCGAAGACAGTAGAGAACCGACATGAAGAAGGGTGGACCGGTGCCAGGAATGGCGGCCGGCACTTGGAACTCCGACAACGCTTTTTGTGGGTATGATCACAATCTGTCAACGACTTGTCAATTTTGCGGTTCCTGCGTCTTCTGAGTGCGTGCCCTCCTGCAGGGGGAGCCGCAGTGTGGCCCGGGTGCCCACGCCCTCGGTGCTTTCCAGCGTGACCGTGCCGCCGTGCATCTCAGCAATGCTGAGGGCGATGCTCAGTCCCAGGCCGGTGCCGGTGCCGCTCCGTTCGGGGGCCACACGGTAGAAGCGGTCAAAGACCAGGGGCAGGGCGTCTGCCGGAATCCCCAGGCCCGTGTCCCGGACCTCGAACTCCAGGAAGGGGGGACGGGCCCGTACCGTCAAGGTGATCTCACCGCCCTGGCCCGTGTGGTTGAGCGCATTGGACGTCAGGTTGCCGAGAGCCTGCCGCACCCGCGAAGGATCCAGTGAGACGCTGGGAAGCCCAGGCGCCACCTCCAGCTTCAGGGCAACGCCCTGGCGCTCGGCCCGCTGGGCAAAGGCGCGGGCCAGGGCGTCCAGAACATCGCCGGGTCTCAGCGACTCGCGGCTGAGCCGGACCTCCCCCGCGTCGGCCAGCGAGAGAAAGCGCAGGTCCTCCACCAGGTTGCGCATCAGGTCCAATTCGTCCTGTACAGTGGCGAGCCGCTCGGGGGTGGGAGGCAGCCGTCCGGAGGCCATCGCCTGCACGTAGCCGTGAACGATGGTGAGCGGGGTACTGAGGTCGTGCGCGATATCGGAGAGCATCCGGCGTCGCCCAGCGTCTGCGCGCGCGATCTCGGCCTGCATCTCGTTGAACGTCTCTGCCAGGACCGCCACCTCGTCTTGACCGCGCACAGGGACCGGGCGGTAGGGCTGGCCCAGGGTAAATTGCCGGGCCGCCTGCGTCAGCCGCTCCAGCGAGCGCAGCACGCCCCGCGTGAGCAGCGCGGTCAGCAGTACGACGGTGAGCAGCCGTGACAGGGCTGCCAGAAAGATGCTGCGGCTCATGGCGGAGATGACGGCCCGCTCCTCAGGGGGGTTGGGAGGCGGACTGCCCGGCACCAAGTACCCCACGGTCTGCCCATTCAAAGTCAGGGGCCGGGTTCGCACGGCACGGGGGTCTACACGTGCGGGTGCCTCGCCCGCTCCGTGCGCCACCACGTTGCCCCGGGGGTCCAGCAGCAGGGGAGGTCTGACGCTCCCCCGCGTTCGCGCCGGGGGGGAGGCGGAAGAAACCGCCGGCGCCGGGAAGGCAAAGCCCCGCCAGGACCCGGCGCGGCGGTAGTGCGTCAGCGCCAGGGTGGCGGTGCGCTCGGTCCGTTCCTGCACCAGCTCCTGACGGTAGAGCTGGAGCAGAATCGTGGGCGTCAGCGCCGCAAACAGCAGGTGGCTCAGCAGGCTTGCCCCCGCCAGCCACAGCACCAGCCGCAGTTGCAGGGAACGGGCCGGGTGCAGGTTCACGCGGGTGCGAGGAGGGCGTCCGGGTTCAGGCGGTAGCCCGCGCCGAACACCGTCAACAGGTAGCGGGGTTGCGCGGGGTCCGACTCGATCTTGAGGCGCAGTTTGCGAACGTGTACGTCCACGGTCCGTTCCAGGCTGGAACGCTCCCGGTCTCCCTCAATGCAGCCCAGCAGTTCCGAGCGGCTCGCCACGCGCCCCGGGGCCAGCATCAGGCGGTGCAGCACCGCGTACTCGGCGGGCGTCAGGGGAAGCGGCTCTTTGCCGCGCGTCACGGTCCGCAACACTGGATCGAGGGTCAGTTCCCCGACGCGCAGCGGCTGGCTCTCCGGGGCCTGGCGGGCTGCCCGGCGCAATACAGCGCTGATCCGCGCCTCCAGCTCCGGCAGGTCAAAGGGTTTGGTCACGTAATCGTCCGCCCCCAGCGAGAGGCACTGGACTGCGTTCTCGCGCCGTTCGCGCGCGGTCAGGACAATAACGGGAACGCCCGACTCCTGCCGGAAGCGTTCAAGAAAGCCGAAGCCGTCGAGCTGCGGCATCATCAGGTCCAGCAGCACCAGGTCCGGCCGGGCATGCCGGGCCGCAAAGAGCGCGCTGTGCCCGTTTTCGGCCGCCACCGTCTGGTAGCCCACGCTGCCCAGGTAGTCCTGCAGCAGGCGGACCAGATTCAGTTTGTCATCGACGATCAGTATGGTTTTCATGCGTCTGGATGGCGACTTTTTCGTCCTTGATCGGCGTGGGTGGGAGGGCGGACGAGGAGCATAAGGAAGTTAACAACATCTTAACAAGGTCCTCTTACTCTGATCTCACGTCAGAAACATTTTTGTCTGGCCCATGCCTGACCCCACGGTCAGGTTGAGAGCGGCCCGCCAACAGGAGTTCCCATGAAGAAAGTCCAGTTCGCCCTGCTGTCCGCGTTCGTGTTCGCCTCACCCCTCGCCTCTGCCGGGACGGCCACTTTCGATCCCAGTACGAGTGCGGCTCTGGGGACCTCCGAGTCCTTTCTGGTCAAGGCGACCATCGGCCATGCCTGTGTGCTGAGCAAGCCCGCGGACATCGACCTCGGTACCCTGTACTGGACAGGCACCAGCAGCAGCACCAAGAGCACCACCTTTACCGTGCAGTGCAACGTGGGCACGAGCGGCGTCCCCACCCTCAGCGTCACGCCCTCGACCACCCTGGCCCTGACCCGCAGCGGCGGCGCCGAGCAGGTCACAGTCAACGTGGCGCCGAGCAACCTGACCATCGACAACACCAGCTCCGCCGCCCAGAGCTTTTCTATCGGTGCCACCCTCCCCGCCTCCCAAGTGACTGTGGATAAGCCTGCCGGAACCTACACGGGCACGGTCACGGTAGCGGTGAACTTCACGCCATGAGGGCCTGGCCGGGAATCTTACTCGGCCTGATCCTGTCGGCTGCTTCGGTGGCGGGCGCAGGGACGGCCACCTTCGATCCCAGCACGAATGCCAAAACCTCCACCTCAGAACAGTCGGAAGTATCTGTGACGGTGGGCCGCGCCTGCGTCCTGGGTAAACCGGCGGACATCATTCTCTCCACCATCTACTGGACTGGCACTGCCGACGTTACGGACAGCACCACCTTCACGGTGCAGTGCAACGAGCCGAACAACACTGGGTTTTTCTCAGGCTTGGATCTGTCCATGAGCCCCAATGACAGCGTGACGTTGGTCCGCGTCGGTGCGTCCGATCCCCCGGAGGACACCGACCAGCTCACGGTGAACCTCACCAAATCACCGCTCAACATTGATTTCGGCTTCGACTTCGATGAGACGAACACCGCGCCGCAGACGTTCACGGTCACGGCCACCCTGTCCGCCGGCCAGATTGGGGAGAACCACCCGGCAGGTGTCTATGAGGGCACTGTCACCATCTCCATCGACTTTCCTTTCTAAAGAGCCAACAGGAACTGACGTGAACCTTCTTAAAATCAGCCTACTGCTGTTCAGCCTCAGTGCTGTCTCGTCCGCTTCGGCGGGTACGGGCACCTTCGATCCGTCCACGAGCGTAGCCGTGTCCACCTCCGAAACCTTTACCGTCGGGGCCACCCTCGGCCATGCCTGCTCCCTAAGCAAGGCTGCCGATGTGGACCTGGGTACTGTGTACTGGACTGGAACGGGCACCACGGCGGGCAGCACTTCTTTTACCTTGCAGTGCAACCTGACGGGAGGCGTCGCCAGGGACACGCGGGTCTCTATGGCGGTCCTCGACCCCAGAGACCCCCAGGACAGTGGCGCGCGCCTCGCCCTGAACAAGACGGACAACGAGACCAAAGCCTTTGACGTGAATGTCATGGGATCGCCCATGAAGGGATCGGACCGCCGAATCTTTGCGTTCGATAACACCAGCACGGCCGCGCAGACTTTTACCATCGCCATCACGCTCCCAGCTGCCAACGTGGACGTAAACAAGCCCGCTGGGGTCTATGTCTACCCCATCGTTGTCAAGGTGGATTTCCCACTCTGACTTCCCCCGGGGCTGCGCTTTCGTTTCTGCAAAGGAGCGTCCGCGCGGCTCCCCTTCCCGCTCCTTTCCCGCTTCTCCCTTCCGTCCCAGGAGCCGCTGTGCCACGAATGCTCTCCGCGTCCCGTCCCTTTTCCCTCCTCCCGCTGCTGGGTGCCCTGGTTTCGGTCACCCTGTGCTCGGCTGCCGGGGCCGCCTCGTTCGTCATCGCCCCCACCTCGCTGCGGCTGGAAGGAGGGGCGCGCACCACCGCCACCAGCGTCCGCAATGACACGGCCGTACCGGTCAGCTTCAAGGTGGAACTTGCGGCCTGGACGCAGGACGGCGCGGACCGCTACACCCTGAGCCGCGACCTGATCGTCAATCCCACGTCCTTTACCCTGAAACCCGGACAGCAGCAGACGATTCGCGTGGGGTGGCGGGGCGCGCCGGGGAGTGGCGAAAAGGCCTACCGCGTGTACATCCAGGAGTTGCCCGCGGCGAGCAGTCCCAACGCGGCGGCGGGGATGCAGGTACAGGCGCTGTACCGTGCGGGCGTCCCGCTGCTGACATACCCCAAGCTCGGCCAGCCGGAGCTGAAGTTCTCGCTGGAAGGTACGGCGGGCGAGCGGATGCTGGTGGCGCAGAACGTAGGAACACACTTCGTGACGTTGCAGGACGTGAACATTGCCGTGGGGGAGGCGAAGCTTGTGCCCGGAAGCGTCACGGTGCTCGCGGGCGGCACCCTACGCCTGCCGCTGACGGGCCTGCCTGGCACGGGTGCGGTGAACCTGAGCTACCAGCTCGGCACGCAGCCCCAACGCCTGACCCTTCCGGAAGCGCGTTGACGGTGCGGGCATGACCTTCCGCGCGTCGCCGTTCGTTCGGCCGGCCCTGCTGGCGCTCACCCTCGGCCTGCTGGGGAGTTCGGGAGCACAGAGCGGCACCGCCACGCAAACAGCCTCGCTGGTCGCCACTCCCCCCACCGCTCCAACCTTTTGCACCGAGGACCTCGAGCTGTACGTGGAGCTGGAGGTCGGCGGGCGCAACCGGGGCACCCGGCTGGTGTACCCGGAGGGAGAGGCGTTGTGGGTGGAGGCGGCGGCCCTGACCCCTTCTGAGGCAGGGTACGTGGCGGCGCAGAAGGACTGCAACGGCGTGGCCTTCGTACGGCTCAACCCCACGCTCCGCACCAGGCTCGACGGGCAGGCCCTCTCGCTGGTGGTAGAGGCCAACCCCGCCCTGCTGGGCACCACGACCTACCGGGTGGGGACGGGCCAGGTCAGTTACGCGAGCGACCTGCCTCTGCTGCGCCTGAGTTACAGCGTGGCGGCCGCCGCCGACGTCTCGCGTGGCGTGGACACTGCGGCGATGCAGGTGGCCGTGCAGTACTGGCGGGGCAACCTGCGCCTGGAGGGCAGCGCGCGGCTGGCGGGGGGGCAGGGACGCACGCCCGGTACAGTCTACGGAGCGCGCGCCGACTACGATCTCAGCCCAAGTTGGCAGGTGGGCGCGTTCGCGGACGCTGGAAGCGGCGAGGAACGCTTCGGCGTTCGTTCGTCGCTGTCGCGGCTGGTGTTGCGCGATGTCGGGCCCATCGAACTCGACTTTCCCAGCGACGCGGAGGTGCAGGTCACGGTGGACGGCGAGACCCGCACCGCCTTCCTGGCTCCGGCGGGGCACCTCGTTCTGACCGATGTCCGGGCCAAATACACCAGCGGCACGGTGGCTGTCCGCTGGACCGATGGTGTGCGCGAGGGCCAGAGCACCTTTCCCTACCGCCAGGCCAGCGCGCTGCAACCGGGTTCCTTCGGCGTAACGGGCGAGGTGGCCTGGAACACCCGCGCCGGACTGGAAGCCAATGTGGAGGGGCGCTACGTCCTGACCCCCCAGGTGAGCCTTCAGGCGGGGTTCGAGCAGTCAAACGGGACTCCCCGCGCCTCTCTGGGGGCCGTGTGGCAGGACGGGGAACAGGGAGCCAACCTGAACGCCTCCACCGACTTCGGGGTGCGCCCCTCCGGGGCACCCTCTGCCGAGGGTGTAGGAACGAGGGTGCAGGCGGGCTACGCCGCCCGGACCGGACCCGTGACGTTCGGCCTGAGTTCCACGTGGACCGTGACTCCGGCGGGAACGGACCCACGCCGCAGTGAGGCCCGGCTGGTGGCCGCGTACAACCGCTCGTCCCTGGAGATGTACGCCAGCGTGGCCTACAGCCTCAGCCGCGAGCTGTCCGGCCGTGTGGGGCTGGATTACCGTCCCACCGCCGCTGCCCTGCTCTCGGCCTCCGCCGACATGGGCCGGGAGGGCGTGCGTTTCCGTGTGCGGGGCCGCTTCATGCTCGGCTCGGGCCGCTCGGTCGCGGTAGAGGGCCGCCCCGGCCCGGGCTTCGCGGCGGAGTACACGCAGGCCATCGACAATGACCTGCTGCGGCTGAACGTGCAGAACCTCGCTCCCTACGTCGCAGGCACCTACACCCTGAACAGGGGCATCTCGGCGACGGCCTCGGTGAACAGCTCGGGGCAGGGCGCGGTCTCGGTGACAGGCAGCGTCAGCCGGGTGGCTGGGCAGCTCACGTGGAACAGCACGCGTGACGGATCGGTCCTGTTCCTGAAGACGGGGGTGCCGGGACTGACGCTGCGGGTCAACGGTCAGCCGCAGGGCCGCACCGACGCGGCGGGTGATGTGGTGCTCACCGGCTTCCGGGCTGGGCTGCCGCTTCAGCTCTCGTTTGATCCCTCGGAGCTGCCCATCGAGGTGGGTTACCGGCAAGACCGGGTGGGCCTGCTGCCCGACCGCGCCGGCGTGAACGAACTGGACTGGCGGGAGAACTTCACGGTCTCGCGGTGGGTCACCCTGCGGTGGGCCGAGGGACACTCCGCCGCTGGAGCGACGCTGGAAGTGGCTGGGCAGGTCTTCACTGCCGACGATGAAGGTGCCGCGCTGCTGCCGCCCCTGCCGGCGGGTGTGCCCGCCCTGCTGCGTTCAGAGGACGGAACGCAGAGGTGCCACGTGGTGACTGGACCGAAAGGAGAGGTGCCCGCATGCGGTTCCTGAAAACACTGGCGCTGCTCGCCCTGGGTTCATGGGCGGGCGCGACTTCCTGCGTGCTGACCGCCCAGAACGTCGCGCTCACCACAGCGTACCTGTGGACCGATGCTGCCCCCACCACCCTGGTGGTCACGCCCGGCACCGTGACCTGTACGCTGGACGGCACGGCGGTCACGGCGCACGCCCGGCTGGACGGCTCCCCCTCGGTTCGCGCCCTGTACGAGGGCGGCGCGCCCGGCGGCCCGGCGCTGCGCTACTCGCTGTTGGTCGGCAGCCAGCGCTGGGGCGACGGCACAGCGGGCAGCGTGACCTTTCCCCTCGTGCTCAGCGGGCTGGTGGGAGACGTGCAGAGCTTTCCGCTCACCGCCACCCTCACCCTTCCGGCAGGCCAGCTCGTTCCAGCTGGACTGTACCGCGGCACGCTGAACATCACCCTGGATTTCGACCCATAGGCCCGGTCCGCCCACAGGAGACGCCATGTTGGAGTTCACCCCCACCGCCCTGCCTTTCCTCGCCTCCTTCATGCTCACGGTGGGCCTGGCGCTCGTCGCGGCCGGGCGGCAGACAGCGGCGGCACGGACCTTCAGCGCCCTGATGGTGGGCCTATCGGTCTGGACGCTGTGCTACGTCCTGGAACTGTGCAGCCCGACGCAAGAGGGCAAGTCCCTCTGGGTGATGGCGAAATACCTGGGGGCATCCCCCACTCCCGCGCTGTGGTTTGTGTTCTGCCTGCAGGCCACAGGACGCGCGGATTGGCTGCGCCGTCCCTTCCTCCGGGGGGCGCTGACCTTCTGGCCCCTGCTGACGCTGGGGGTGGTGTGGACGAATGGTGCACACGGCCTGATGTGGACGGATCTGCGCCTGGAACCCGGCCTCCCCGAACTGCAGACGAAACACGGCGCGTACTTCTGGGTCTACGCCGCGGGCATCTACCTGCTGATGCTGATCAGCACGGGCCTGTTCGCCCAGTTCTACCGCACCGCTCAGCCCCTCTTTCGCCGTCAGGGCCTGCTGCTGACGCTGGGCGGCTTTGTGCCGCTGGCGGGGCGGATGTCCGAGGACCTCTTCGGCCTGGACCTGCTGCCCAGGGTGGATGAGGTGATCTTTTTCTTCCTGTTCTCGGGAGTGCTGTTCGCGCTGGCGCTGTTTCGCTACAACGGATTGCGGTTGGTGCCGGTGGCGCATCACCTCGTCATTCACCATATCCAGGCCGGCATCGTGGTGCTGGACCCCGCTGGCCGCATCGTGGACCTCAATCCCTTTGCCCAGGCGTTGTTCGGCCTGCCGGCTGCAGAGGTGGTTGGCGCACGGCCCGCGGATGTCCTGAAGGGACTGAACCTCGGTTCAGCAGGCGAGGTGTTTGGAGACGAACTCACCCTGACGCGGGGGGAGACCACCCTGCACTTCTCGGTACAGCGCTCGCCGATTGGAGGCGGGCTGGGACGCGACGGTGGGCAGGCCGTGGTGCTGTTCGACGTGACCGAGCGCCGGGAGGCCGAGCGGCAGCTTGAGCGCCTGGCGCGGATAGACGCGTTGACCGGCGTGTTCAACCGCCGGCACTTCCTGGAGCGGGCCGAGCGGGAGGTGGCGCAATCGCGGCGCGAGTGTCTGACCCTGTCGGTGCTGATGCTGGACATTGACCGCTTCAAGGGGATCAACGACACCCATGGTCATGCGGCGGGTGACGCCGTGCTGCGTGAGGTGGCCCGCACCTGTCAGTCGAGATTGCGCCCGACAGACCTGTTCGCGCGCTACGGTGGCGAGGAATTCGTCGCTTTGCTGCCCGGCGCGGACGTCGCCGAGGCCACCGCCGTTGCCGAGCAACTGCGTCAGGCGGTGGAAGCGCTCCGGATTGAGTTTGCTGGACAGCCCATCCGAGTGACCCTCAGCATCGGCGTAGCGGCCTTCAGCAACGCTGTTCACACCACACTGGATTCCTGCATGCAGCGCGCAGACGGGGCCCTATACACCTCAAAGGCAGACGGGCGCAACCGCAGCACGGTGGCCGCCTGAGGCGTCGGTGCAGCAAGGAGTATTGGGAAGAGGCGAGGGGCAACGGGCAAAGACGGGCCCGCCCTCTTTGACGCCGGATCCCCGAGCTCTGCCCACCTGCTTCAGCCCCCAGTGAGCGACGGTCGCGCACGAACGGTCGTGGGGGGCAGCACCGAGTACGGGAAGGGTGAGGTCGGATGTCCAGCCTTTGCCCGGCATGCTCGCGGGCCGCGCTGAGCCTATGGTCGTCTGAAACTTTGACGGCGGGGTAAAGGGCCTGAGGCAAGAAGGGGAGAGAGGGGCAGACCGCTGCAGGGTTTTCGGCAGGAGCTTTGAGACGAGGGCCACGCTGGCACTGCTGATCCTGACCACGCGGTGTCGGGACCTCGCCTTCACCCCAAGACCAGCGGAAAGCCATTGCCGGGGGCCACCGGAAGACAGACCCAATTCTTCACCGAAGAAGGAAAGGATTTTCCTCCCTTGACAATAAGGGTGATTTTTATTTTCATAAAGGTGCTCCTCGCTCCAACGAACAGGACCTTCCAGAACAGGAGGGTTCGCCCTCACCTTGTCTTTTGGAGGCCCAGCATGCGTACCCGTCTCGGCTCGATCCTCGCTCTCGGTCTGTTGTTGTCCGCTTGTGGGCAGGAGAACACCGCCCAAGTCTCTTCCACACGCTCGGGGGGTTCGGCTCTACAAGCGCAGGCGAGCACGACACCGACAGCGACGTTCAGCACGAGCAGCGCGTGGGACAGCGGCTTTGGCGGCGTGATCACCCTGCGTAACCCCACCGCCACGGCCATCAAAGGCTGGACCCTCAAATTCAGGTTCAACGGCAACGCCGCCCTCACCGGTACCCCCTGGGGTGCCGGCGGCGCCGTCTCCAAAGACAGTACCGGCCTCTACGCCATCACCCCCAACACCTGGGGCGGCGACACCATCCCCGCTGGAGGCGCGGTCACCGTCTCCTACGACGGCACCGGCACCTTCAGCGGCGTAAACACCTGCACCCTCAACGGCAATCCCTGCGACGGCACCACCCCCCCCGCAGACACCACCGCTCCCACGGTCAGCGTCACGGCCAACCCGACGGGCGTGACGGCGGCCGGAACGGTGAACCTGAGCGCGGCGGCGAGCGACAACGTGGGGGTGACGAAAGTGGAGTTCTACCGGGGCGCAATCCTGCTGAGCACCGACACCACCTCGCCCTACACGGCGGCGGACAGCGTGACTTCGGCGCAGAACGGGACGCAGACGTACGTGGCCAAAGCCTTCGACGCCGCCGGAAATACCAGGTCCGCCTCCGCCAACGTCACCGTTAACATCGCTGGCACCACCCCCGGCACGGGCGCCCTGCCCCGGCACGCGCTGATCGGCTACTGGCACAACTTCGACAACGGCAGCGGCTACGTCCGTATGAAGGATGTGGACCCGGGGTGGGACATCATCAACCTGTCGTTCGCGGAGAACAAACCCGGCGGGGCGGAGGGCGAGGTGGCCTTTACGCTCTGTCCGCCCGCCTCGTGCGGAGCCAACGCCGAGAGCGAGGCCGACTTTATCGCGGGGATCCGGGGGCAGCAGGCCAAGGGCAAGAAGGTGCTGATCAGCCTGGGTGGGGCGAACGCGCACATTCAGCTCAACACCACGCTGGCCCGCGACAACTTCGTGCGGACGATGGGCGACATCATCTCGCGCTACGGCCTCAATGGGCTGGACATAGATCTTGAGGGCGGCTCGCTGGCGCTGAATTCCGGCGACACGGACCTGAATAACCCCACCACGCCCGCCGTGGTCAACCTGATCGCTGCCGTGAAGTCCTTGAAGGCCCGCTTCGGGTCCGGTTTCGTCCTGACCATGGCCCCTGAGACCGCCTACGTTCAGGGCGGGTACTCCAGCTACGGCGGGATCTGGGGTGCGTACCTGCCGCTGATCCACAAGCTGCGCGACGAACTGACCGTGCTCCAAGTGCAGCATTACAACACGGGCTCACTGGTCGGGACCGACGGGCGAACCTACACGCCCGGCACGGCAGACTTCCACGTCGCCATGACCGACATGCTCATCACCGGCTTCGCGCTGGGGGGCAACCCGCAAAATGTCTTCCCCGGTCTACGCCCCGATCAGGTGGCGATTGGCCTGCCTTCGGGCACGCGCTCAGCGAGCAGCGGCTATACGGCTCCTGCCGAGGTGCAAAAGGCGCTGAACTGCCTGACCCGCGCCGTGGACTGCGGCGCCTACCGCCCCGCCAAGACGGCCCCCAGTCTGCGCGGCCTGATGAGCTGGTCCATCAACTGGGACCGCGCCGACGGCCTGAATTTCTCGGGCGCGCACCGCACCTTCCTGAACAATCTGCCCTGAGGGCGGGTGCGGCGGCCCGGGACAAGCGGAAGCAGGTGAGAAATTCCGCGTTCGGGGGAGGAGCCCGGTGATAATGTCGCTGCGGGCCCCTCCCCCTGGACCCACCCCTTCCCCATGACGACGCCCGACGCTCCCTCCACTCCGCCGCTCGTGTGGACGCCGCCCGGACAGGTTGAGCTTGTCCGCACGCTGGGCGGCGGCTGGCTGGGCGAGGTTCACGAGGCGCGGGAATCCAGCAGCGGGCGGCAGGTGGCCCTGCGCCTGATCGCGCCCGAGCGCATCGCCCAGCTGGGACAGATCGTGGACCTCCTCGGTCCCTCGGCGCGGCAGGAGGGCGCCCACCGTCTGCCCGTCACGCTGCCTCAGGCCGAGGGGGGGCACCTGTTCTACACGATGGCCCTGGCGGAGGGAGGCTCGCTGCGCAGCTGGTTGGACGCAGCGCGGACGGCGGACGCGGCCCTGAGCGTGGATCTCCTGCTGGACCTGCTGACCCAGGTGGCGCGCGGGTTGGCTGAGGCCCATGCGGGCGGACAGGTCCACGGCAACCTCAAGCCGGAAAATGTGCTGCTGCACCCCCACGAGGGCGGCATGCACGTCTGGCTGAGCGACTTCGGCTGGAGCGCGCTGCGCCCATCCGAGGCGGCAAATCCGTACCTGTCGCCCGAACAGCGGGCGGGACGGCCCGCAGAGTCTCAAGCGGACCTTCACGCTGCCGGGGTCATGTTGTGCGGTGGACTGCAAGAACTTCTGGGGCAGAAGGTCGACCTTCCCCCATCACCAGAAAGGCTGGCGGCCCTGCCTGCGGCGTTGCGCGACGTGATCCGGAGTTGCGTAAGTGGGGAGTTCAGCGGGGCCGACGCCCTGGCCGCGCAACTGGCCGAGGTGCGCACCTATATCGGGCGGGTGGGGCTCGGCCCGGTGGCCGAGCCTGCGGCCCTGCGGCTGATGCTGGGCGAATCACGCGGTGTCCAGCTTCATCCCGGCGCAGTGGGGGAAGGGCGGGCGCTGCGGGTGGCGGTGGGCGGCGTTCCCTCGGAATGGGTCAGCCTTCCCGCGCAGGCCCAGGCGGACGGACCGCTTGCGGTCCGGGTGGCGGTGCCCCGCACCGCAAGCGTGAAACCGGGAACCCATACGGCTGAATTCCGCTTTCTGGCAGCCTCCTCCGACAGCGCCCGCCACCACGGGGCCGAAGAACTGGCCCGCCTGACCCTGCCGCTGGAGGTGCTGCCGTTCGAGCAGGGGTACCTTGAACTGATGGCCAAACCCGGGCGTTCGGGGGGGACCGTGGCGCTGCACCTTGCCAACCGGGGTGACGTGCCTGAGCATTACCGGCTGGACTACACCCTCCCCACCGGGAGCCGTTGGGTGGGGCAGCCCCCGCCGCGCGAGCTGGACCTGCCGCCCGGGGGCGAGTACCGGACCACCTTTGCCGTACGCTGTCCGCCGGTGTGGGGCCCGGCCCGGCCCCGCCGGGTGTTGGTGTTCGCGCAGGGCCGCCCGTGGGGCTCGCCGGAAGGACGAACCCGGCCGCTGGAGGCAAGGGCCACCTTCTTGCAGCGGCCCGCCCTGCCGCTCTGGGCGGGATTGCCTGCGCTGGCTGCCGTGCTTGCGGGGCTGGGGTCGCTGGCCCTGCCGCCGCGCATCGCCGCCTTCAACGCCTCGGACACCCAGCCCGGAGAGGGCGTTCCCTTCGCCCTGAGGTGGCAGGTCCCCGGCGCGCGCACCGTGCGAATCCGGGAATTGCCGGGCCGCCGCCTGCCTGCCCAAGGCCAGTTGCGGGTGCCGGGGGTGGACCAGCCCCAGACCTACACCCTGGTGGCTCAGGGCCGTCTGACGAGCGCTTCACGCCAGATCACTGTCTGGCCCGTGCGCGAGGCCCCGCAGATCGTCCGCTTCGACGTCACGCCCCGGAACGCACCTGTGGGGAGCAGGGTGCGGGTGACGTGGAGGGTGGCCCACGCTGCCCACGTCACCCTCGCGCCCTTTGGTGACGTGCCCGCCGAGGGGACGAGAACCCTCCCACTGACCCGCAGCACCGCCTTCGAACTGACCGCCGGTGACCCGGTGGCCGAGGACCTGGACGGGCGGGGTGTGCTCCAGCGGAGCATACGCGCCACACTCGCCGCGCCCCGCATCGAGCGCTTTCGGGCAGAGCCGCCGGTGGTGGTGCGGGGGCAGCCGGTCACCTTGCGCTGGCAGGTCCGGAGTGCCCGCACCGTGCGCCTCGCGCCGTTGGGAAACCTGCCTGCCTCGGGCGAGCGTACGTTTGTGCCCACCGAGAGCGGTCCCCTCGTCCTGAAGGCGAGCAGTGGAGAGCAGGAAGTTCTCGCGCGCGCCGAGGTTCACGTACATGCGCCGCCCCCCCGCATCACGGCCTTTGAGGTGCTGGCCTCCGCTCCGGTTCCCGGTCAGCCGCTGCCCCTGCGCTGGAATACGGCGGGCAGCGTGGGTGTCAAGCTGCGCTGGAACGGCGGGAGCCGCACGCTGCCTCCCCAGGGCAAGCTGGGACTGTCCGTGCCGCCCACCGTGAAGCGTCTGACCCTGGTGGCCCGGAACGCCGAGGGGCAGGGCGTGGAGCAGGTGCGGACGCTGAAGTGGGCCGTCCCTCCCGCCATCACCCTCACGCAACCTGCCCCGCCTTCTGCGCCTCCGCCGACCACCCGCCCGGCACCTCACCCCGAACGCGTCTCCGCGGTTGCAAAACCCGCCCCGACGCCTCCACAGGCCCAGACCTCTGCACAAGTGCAGACTTCCCCCAAAGCCCAGCTTCCTCGACAGGTCTCGGCATCCCCCCCCGCTCCGGCTTCTCCAGCGCCGGCTCGGTCTGCGCCCCAACCGCGCATCCTGAGTTTCCGCGCCGCGCCAGCGGCGTTGCAAGCAGGTGAGAGCACCACGCTGCGCTGGCAGGTGAGCGGCACTGGCCGAGTCCGTATCCCAGGGCTACGCGGGCCCCAGGACGGTCTCTTCCCCGCCCAGGGCAGCGTGACGTTGCGGCCCACTGGCGATCAGACCTACGTGTTGGTCGCAGGAAAACAGCGGGCCGAAGTCAGGGTGCGCGTTCAGACGGCCCAGCCTGCGCCCACCGCTCCGGTTCGTGCGCCTGCCCCCACTGCTCAGGTTCGTCCGCCTGCAGCCACCGCTCCGGTTCGTGCGCCTGCAGCCACCGCTCAGGTTCGTGCGTTCAGCGCCCTGCCCGCCACCCTGAACCCCGGAGAACGTGCGGTCCTGACCTGGGACGTGGGCGGAGTCTCCAAGGTGTTTCTCGCCGGCCTGAGCGGTCCCAATCCCGACGGCTCCTTTCCGCCTCAAGGCAGGGTGCAGACCCTGGCGGCACGGGGCGATCAGGTCTTTGTGCTGAGCGCCGGGGGCAAACGCACGACGCTGACCGTGCCCCTCGTACCCCTCGTGCAGCGTGGCCCTGCTCCTTCCACCGAACCCGCCCCGGCTCCGGTCCGCCCCCCGGCCCAGCCTGCACAGGAGGACATCACCCCGGCCTCACCCGTTGAGGGCACCTGGCAGCACACCTTCGGCACCCTGAGACTTGAGGTGCAGGGCCGTCACGTACGGGGGGTGCTGGCCTCGGACCGGACCGGTTTTCCGGGGGGCACCATCCGCGGAACCCTGAGCGGAAGCGCTCCGGTGCTGACCCTCAACGGGCGCGTGACGCAGGGAGAAGTGGCCACCGCCTTCCTGCTGCGCTTCGACACCACCTCCCAGACCTTCACGGGTTTCGCGGCGCAGCGCGGCGAACGCGGCCGCTGGTGCGGCTGGCGGATGGGCGCCGATCCGCCAGGCTGCGGCGAGTAGCGGCGGATCCGCCCTGCACAAGCCCACCACACCCGAGCCTCAGGTGTGGCCTGAGGCCCACCCGCGGGAACCGACACCGCTTAAACGGTTTCCGGATGATTTGTCATGGCCCCTCCGCTTCGCTCCGTCACTGTTTTTCCTGCTCGCTCCGCCCGGGTTGATCAGTTGTTGCATCACTGATCAACCGGAATCTTTATCAACCGGAAACTGCTGGAGGGCAGGCGGGAGAGGGCAGGATGTGCCGATACGGAATGCTGATGATCCTGGGCCTGATTCCCGGCGCCGTGCAGAGTCAATTGCGCAGCTGGGGCTACAGCGTGACCGTGGAGTGCGCGTTCGGTAGCGGCACGGCGGGTGTCAGGGTTTCCAGAGCAGCGTGGGCCTGATCGCCGACGGCGTGGTGGGGGCCTGAGAACCTGGCTGGCGCTGGTGAAATGGGCGGAGCGCCGCCGCGTGCCCCCACTTGCGCCGGTCTTCCCGGAACCCAGCGCCTACAATCGTTTCACATGCGCGTAAACCTGCTCTGGTTGCTGCCGCTGCTGACGGCCTCGCCGTCCACCCACACGCAGGGACAGCCGGTCCTGGCGCAGCGTGACGCACCCGCGTCCGTGCAGGTCCAGCCAGCGCTGCCGCCCCGTCTGGTCACGCCGGCGGCCGAGCAGCACGTGCGGCTGCGGGCGGTGGAGGTCTCTGCCGAGCTGACCCCCGGCTTTGCGCGCACCACGCTGGAGTTTGAGTTCTTCAATCCCAACGCCCGCGTGCTGGAGGGCAGCCTGGAGTTCCCGCTGTTGGAGGGGCAGGTGGTGACGGGCTTCGCCCTGAACTTCGGTGGCCACTGGCGTGAGGCTGTGCCGGTGGAAAAGGCCCGCGCCCAGCAGGTCTTCGAGGACGTGGCCCGGGTGGGGGTGGACCCGGCGGTGCTGGAAGTCACCCGGGGCAACAATTACCGCGTCCGGGTGTATCCCCTGCCCGCCCGGGGCGTGCGGCGGGTGCGGCTGGAGGTCAGCGAACCCCTGCAAGGCGGCCTCTACCGCCTGCCCCTTGCCTTCGCGGACCGCCCCCACCTGCGGCTGAACGTCAGCGTAAACGGTGAGGCGGCCCTGAAAGGCTTTCCGGCCCTGGGAGACGTGCCTCTCAAACTTGATCCACAGGGGTTGAGGGAAGCGCGGGTAGACCGCGCCGCCTACGGGGGCAGCGGCACCCTTGAAGTCCGCGTGTCCGGGCCGCGCGTGGCGCAGACGGTGACGGGCACGTTCGGCAACGAGCGCTATTTCCTCACCACCCTGCCCAAGCCCGCCGCGCCTACGGCCCGCCGCCAGGTGCAGGCTGTGGAGTTGCTGTGGGACGCTTCAGGCTCTGCGGGGCACAACCACACGCGGGAACTGGCGCTGCTTGACGCTTATTTCGCGGCTTTTCCAGATGTTCGGGTACGGCTCATGCGCTTTCGGGACGTTCCCGAGCCTGCGTTGACTTTCACCGTACAGAGCGGCGACTGGCGGGCACTGCGGCGCGAGCTGGAACGAACCGTGTACGACGGCGGCACCAACTTCGACGCCCTCGCCTGCACGCCCACCACCTGCTCGGGCGTCACCGAGCGCCTGCTGTTCAGTGACGGCCTCGACAACTTGGGCAGCGTCCGGCTGGGTCCCTCGCCCGTACCGCTGCACATCGTGAACAGTGCGGTCAGCAACGACGCAGCCCGCCTCAACGCCCTCGCCACCCGTTCGGGTGGCGTCAGCCTCAATCTGGCGCGGCTGTCCCCCGCACAGGCGGCACAGGCCCTGACTGGGGCCCCGGGCACGCCCCTGGAGGTGGAGGCGGACGCCGCGGATCACCTCACCGTGCGGGAGCACGCCACGCACTGGACCATTGCGGGCCGCTTGACGGGGAACGCGGCCATCCTGCGCGCCCAGCTGCCGAACGGAACGCAGGTCCGGTTCCCCCTTGGAGACGCACCCGGGCGCGCGTTCGTTCCTTCCCTGTGGGCCGCCCGAATGGTGGAGGACCTGCAGGCCGAGCCGGACCTCAACCGCGCGGAGACTCGGCGGCTGGGCGAGAAGTTCCGGCTGGTCACGCCCGGCACGTCCCTGCTCGTGCTGGACCGCGCCGAGGATTACCTGGGCTACGGAGTGACGCCACCCGCCGAGCTGCTCAAGGAATACCGCGCATTGGCGCGGGCCCGGGAGGCCGACACGGCCGAGAAGGAAGCGGCGCACCAGGCCGGCGTGTTGCGGATGTTTGAGGAGTACGACGCCTGGTGGAAGCGCGACTTTCCGAAAACGAAGCCGGAGCCCCAAGGGTTGCCAGACGCGCCGTCTCGCACGCAGCCGGGCCCGGTGGAGGGCCGTGTGACCACCCCCGAGTCCTGGGTCACCTCCGCTCCTTCTCCGGCGGCGCTTGCGCCCAGCCCCGTGTCCCCCCAAGCCACTGGAGCCGCGTCCGGCGCGGCCTCTTCCCAGGCTACCTCTAAACCAGCCCCCAGCACGGGCGGAACGGCCGCCGTCACCGTGCAGCTTCAGCGCTGGATGCCTGACGCGCCCTATGCCGCCCGGCTGCGCGCCGCGCCGGACGCGGACCTCTACCGCATCTACCTTGACGAGCGGCCCCCGTACCTCCGTAGCCCCGCCTTTTACCTGGACGTGGCGGACGTGCTGCTGGAACGCGGGCAAAAGGCCCTGGGCCTGCGGGTGCTGAGCAACCTCGCGGAGCTGCAACTCGAAAACCGCGCGGTGCTGCGAATTCTGGCCTACCGCTCTCTGCAAGCGGGCCGCCCGGACCTCGCCCTGCCTGTCCTGCGGCAGGTGGAACGCCTCGCGCCGAACGAGCCGCAGAGTTACCGTGACCTCGGCCTGGCCTACGCGGCGGCGGGCGACGAACAGCAGGCGGTGGAAACGCTCTATACCGTGGTGCGCCGCACCTGGGACGCGCGCTTTCCGCAGGTAGAGCTGCTGGCCCTGACCGAGATCAACGGCATTCTCAGCCGCGGGCGGCGGCCCGTCCACGCCGATTTCCTGGACCCGCGCCTGCGCAGGGCCCATCCCCTCGACGTGCGCGTGGTGGTGACCTGGGACGCCGACAACACGGACCTGGACCTATGGGTGACCGATCCCAATGGAGACCGGGCGTATTACGGCGCGCCGCTGAGCACCCAGGGGGGCCGCCTCTCGCGCGACTTTACCGGCGGCTACGGCCCCGAGGTGTTCTCGCTGAAGGAGGCCAAGCCAGGCCGCTACCGTATGGAGGTGGACTACTACGGCAACCACCAGCAGGCGGTGACGGGGCCGGTAACGCTGCAGGCGAGGGTCATCACCGCCTTCGGCACCCCGCGCGAGCGCGAGCAACTCATCACCCTGCGCCTGAAGGACGAGCAAGACCGCCTGCTGGTGGGTGAATTCACGGTGGAGTGAGGGGGCCAGCGTTACCCTGGCTGGTCTTCCACCACGTCACCCAAGTCCATCGCCCGCAGCTCGGGGGCGAGAAAGGCGGTGGCGGCCACCACGAGCAGCGTGACGATGCCGCCCGCCCATACGCTGCGCGCCGTCCCCAGCCAGCTCGCAGCGAGGCCGCTCTCGAAGGCCCCGAGTTCGTTGCTGGCCCCGATAAACATGGAGCTCACCGCGCTGACCCGCCCACGCATGTGGTCCGGGGCCTTGAGGCGCAGTGTGGCCTTGCGAATCACCATGGAAATGCCGTCGAACAGGCCGGCGAAGACCAGCGCCGCCACGCTGAGGGCAAAGTTGCGCGACAGCCCGAAAATCACCATGCACACGCCGAAGCCCCCCACCGCCAGCAGCAGGGTGCGTCCGGCATTTGCGCCGGGGGGGCGGCGGGTGGCGTACAGCATCACCGCGAGCGCCCCGATGCTGGGGGCCGCCGCGAGCACGCCCAGTCCCTGCGGGCCCACCTTCAGGATGTCCGAGGAAAACACCGGCAGCAGCGCCACCGCACCCCCGAACAGCACGCTGAACAGGTCCAGCGCCATGCTGCCAACAAGGACCTGCCTCTGCATCACAAAGGCCAGTCCCGCCTTGACGCTGTCCCACACGGGCTCGCCCGGCGTAAAAGCCGGGCGCGGCTTGGCCTTTACGTAGGCCAGGCATCCCAGCGCCAGCGCGTACAGCACGGTGGCAAACAGGTACGAGCCTTCAGCCCCTACGCCCGCGTACAGCACCCCGCCCAGCGCCGGGCCGATGATGGCCGCCGCCTGCCACGCGCTCGACTGCCACGCCGAGGCGCGCAGCAGCAGCTCACGCGGCACCACCTGCGCCTCGAAGGCGGGCAGGGCAGGCTCCGAAAAGCCCCGCGCGGTGCCCAGCAGGAAGATCAGCGCCAGGATAGGCACGGGCCCGAGGGAGGCCGCGCGCGGCACATACAGGAAAAACAGCGCGGCGCACAGCACTTCCAGCCCCGTCGTGAGCAGCAGGATACGGCGGCGGTCGTTGCGGTCGGCCACCACGCCCCCCAGCAGCGCCAGGCTCAGGGCCGGAATGGCTTCCACCAACCCGAGGATGCCCAGCGTGAGGGGGTTTTTCGTGAGCTGGTAGAGCTGGTACGCGACGGTGAGCGCCACGGCCCGGCCGGCGAGCGTGCTGCACACGGTGGCAAGCAGCATGGCGCGGAATTCGGGCAGGCGCAGCACGGCGCGGTTGGAGGTGTCGGCGGGAGGTAACAGTTGGGTCATCGGGTGGCGTCCAGAACTTGCAGTAAAGGCGGAACGGGCATTCGCGGAGTGTAGGCCACCCGGGCCAGCCCCAATGAAGGATTGGCCCACGACCGCTAAGCCAAGGCCCCCAGGGTCACGGTTAAACTCCCCGGGATGACCGCCCTGCCTCCTTTCCTTCCACCGCTGGAAATGGGGCGGCGTGCTGCTAAGGCTGGGCCTCGGCAGGTTTTTCGACGGCGTGGTGCTGCGCCAGATCCTGCAGTGGCATCACCTCGTAAGCAGCAGGTACCTGCCGAATACGGTGCACAACCTCAAGGTCAATACGCTTGCGGACGGCCTCTTTCACGCCGCCACCTGCGCCTTCACGGCGGTGGGGCTGGCGTGTTTGTGGAGCGGTACCCGTCGGCGACACGCGGCCCTGAGGACCCCGGCTTTCACCGGCACCCTGCTGTTGGCTGGGGCTTGCAGGGCGGCGTGGAGGGGTTGGTCAACCACCAGCTGCTCGGAATATGCGCCCCGGTCCACATCAGCTCGCCTATGACACCGGTTTTCCGGGCTGGGGAGCGGTGATGCTCGCGGTGGGCTGGGGCCTGATGCGGGAGCGGCCCCGGGCAGAACAGGCCTGACGGCCAAAGGCCGGACTCTCAACCTCCATTTAGAGCCCGGTCATGCTTTCCATTCAGTGGGGAATAACGTGGAAGCCGTCTGAAGCCGCTCCACCCGCCATCTCTAACCACAAGGAGAATTCCATGACTGAACATCACCCCCACACGAACGAGGCTGCCGCCAGGTCGCGCCTGGCCGCCCTGCTGCACCGCGACCACGCAGCCCGCGATGAGCAAGCGGCGCTGCACAAGCTGGAAAAGGTGGCAGAACAGGCTGCAGACCAGGTGAAAGCCCGCGCCCAAAAGGTTCGCGAGGCCCGCGCGGAGCTGCGCCACGTGCCCCGCCGCCCCGAGGTACAGGCCTACGTGCAATCGGAAATCGCCCGGCATCTCGACCGCCACGTGGACCACGACCACGAGGTGCTGGAACGTCGGCTGAGCGAGCAGTTCGAGCAGCAGCGGGAGGCGCTCGACCAGCTCAACAAGCACCTGCGGTACATGAACCGCCACCTTCGTCGCCGGGGAGGAGGTTTTCCCTGGCCCCTGCTGCTGCTGGCCGGAGCCGGGTACTACGTCTGGCGCACCCCCCAGCTTCGCGAGAAGGTCCTCGACGCCGCCGAGCAGATCCGCCCGGGCATTACCGCGAAGTTGCGGGGCGGCGCGGAGCACGGAGAAGCGCGGGGACCCGCTGCCACGTCAGGTGTGACCCAGCTGCACACCACCGGCTCCGCTGCGCAGGTCGTCGCCCGCGTTGATCCCCAGTTGCAGGTGGACGCCAGCTGGCCCCAGACCCAAGCTCCCCAGACCCAGCCGAAGTCCTGATTTTTCCGTAGGGTGTGCCGCTCCTCCTTCTCGGCGAAGGTGGGGCGGCCTCGCCGTTGTGGGCCGGGCCGGCGGGTTTCCCCTTTGGCCTTCCTGGGAACACGTTCCTGGGGACTGCTCCGGAGGGTGGAGAGATGGAGGCCTGGCAGGCACAATAGGCTCTGTTCCCGCTTACGCCGCGCTTGCGATTTTCCCTGGAGGACCCTGCCCTTGCCCACCCCCCCCATCCACGTCCTCGTCAACGGCACGGCGCAAGCCGCGTCACCCGGCGAGCCCCTCATCGGGGTCTTAAACCGCCACGGCCTGGAGCTGCCCCAGGTCTGCTATCACCCCCAGCTCGGTCCCCTCCAGACCTGCGACACCTGCCTCGTCGAGGTGAACGGCGAACTCGTACGCGCCTGCGCCACCCCGGTGACGGTGGGCCAGACCGTCCGTACCGAGACCGGCGCCGCCCGCACGGCCCGGAAAGAAGCGTTCGACCGCCTCCTTGGCAACCACCTGCTCTACTGCACCGTCTGCGACAACAACAACGGCAACTGCACCCTGCACAACGCCACGGCCCTGCTGCGGGTGGAGCATCAGGACACGCCCTACCACCCCAAGCCCTATCCCAAAGACGAGAGCCACCCCTTCTACCGCTACGATCCGGACCAGTGCATCCTGTGCGGGCGCTGCGTGGAGGCGTGCCAGAACCTGCAGGTCAACGAGACGCTGAGCATCAATTGGGAAGACCCCCATCCCCGCGTGCTGTGGGACGGCGGCGCGCCGGCAGGTGAGTCAAGCTGCGTGAGCTGCGGCCACTGCGTCACCGTCTGCCCCTGCAACGCCCTGATGGAAAAGTCCATGCTGGGCGAGGCCGGGCTGATGACCGACTTGCCCCTCCCTGTGTTCCAGTCGGCGGTAAGCCTCGTCAAGGCCGCCGAGCCCAGCGTGGGCTACGGCCCCATCCTGCGCCTCTCGGACGCGGAGGCGGCCATTCGCGAGGAGAGCATCCGGCGGACCAAGACGGTCTGCACCTACTGCGGCGTGGGCTGCTCCTTCGAGGTGTGGACCAAGGAGCGCCACCTCCTGAAGGTGGAACCGGCGCACGGTCCGGCAAACGGCGTCTCCACCTGCGTCAAGGGCAAGTTCGGCTGGGACTACGTGAACAGCGGCGAGCGGCTGACCACGCCCCTCATCCGTGAGGGGGAGCGTTTCCGTCCGGCGAGCTGGGAAGAAGCCCTGTCGCTGATCGCCCGCCGCCTGGGCAAGATTCGCCGCAAACACGGCCCGGACGCGCTGTCCTTCATCGCCTCCTCCAAATGCACCAACGAGGAGGCGTGGTTGATGCAAAAGCTCGCCCGCGCGGTGGTGGGCACCAACAACGTGGACAACTGCTCGCGCTACTGCCAGTCGCCCGCCACGATGGGCCTGTGGCGCACGGTGGGCTACGGCGGCGACAGCGGCTCTATCCGTGACCTCGAGCAGGCTGGACTCGTCATCGGCATCGGCACGAACACCGCCGAGTCCCATCCGGTGCTCGCCACCCGCGTCAAGCGGGCGCACAAGCTGCGCGGGCAGCGCCTGATCGTCGCGGACCTGCGCGAACACGAGATGGCGCGGCGGGCGGACCTGTTCCTGCGCCCCAACCCCGGCACCGATTTCGTGTGGCTGTCGGCGGTGGCCCGTTTCATCCTCGACGAGGAACTGGAGGACCGCGCCTTTCTGGGGCAGTGGGTGAACGGCCTGGACGAGTACCGCGCCAGCCTCGCCCCGTACAGCCTCAACTACGCCGAGGCGGTCACGGGCATTCCGGCGGACACGCTGCGGCAGGTGGCACGTGAGATTGTGCAGGCGGACGGCACCTGCATTATGTGGGCGATGGGCGTGACCCAGCAGTGCGGCGGCTCGGAAACCTCCACCGCCATTTCCAACCTGCTCCTGATCACCGGAAACTACATGCGGCCCGGCGCGGGCTCCTACCCGCTGCGCGGGCACAACAACGTGCAGGGGGCTTCTGACATGGGCGCGATGCCCGGCTTCGTCGGTGGGTACCAGCCGGTGGACGATCCGGCGGTGCGCGCGAAGTTCGCGTCCCGTTGGGGCGCGGAACTCCCGGCCAACAGGGGGCTGGACAACCACGAGATGGTGGACGCCATCTACGCGGGGACGCTAAAGGCCATGTACCTCAAGGGCGAGGACATGGGCATCGTGGATTCCAACGCCAACCATGTGGACGGGGCCTTCGAGCAGCTGGAGTTCTTCGTGGTGCAGGACGTGTTTTTTACCCGGACGGCCCAGTTCGCGGATGTGGTGCTGCCCGCCAGTCCCAGTCTGGAAAAGGACGGCACCTTCACGAATACCGAGCGCCGCATCCAGCGCCTGTACCGCGCCCTGGAGCCGCTGGGTGAAAGCCGCCCCGACTGGCAGATTATCCAGGGGGTGGCGAACGCCCTCGGGGCGGATTGGCGCTACACCCATCCGTCGCAGATCATGGACGAGATCGCCTCGCTGGTGCCCCTCTATGCGGGCGTCACCTACGAACGGCTGGAGGGCTTCGCCTCGCTGCAATGGCCCGTGGCGCCCGGTGGCGCGGATACACCCCTGCTGTTCAGGGACGGTTTTCCCTTCCCCGACGGCAAGGCGCGGCTTTACCCGGCGCAGTTCATCGCCCCGCTGGAAGCGCCGAACGCCGAGTATGACCTGCACTTCAACAACGGGAGGATGCTGGAGCATTTCCACGAGGGCAACATGACCTTCCGCTCGGAGGGCATTACTGCGAAGGTGCCCGGCAGTTTTGTGGAGGTCTCGCCCGAACTCGCGGCGGAGCGTGGCTTGACCGGTGGGCGCTTTGTCCGCCTGGTTTCCCGACATGGCGCGGTGCGGGTGCCTGTCCTCGTCACGGACCGCGTGCAGGGACGGCAACTCTATATGCCCATGAACACGCCTCACGCCGAGCAGGCCGTGAACCGCCTCACGGGGAGCCACACGGACCTCAGCACCCACACGCCCGCCTACAAAGACACGGCGGTGCGGATGGAAGTGTTGCCGGACATGGGCGAGAACCCCCTTCCGCGCGTCAATCACCGCTACGGCCACCCCACCCCACAGCGCGGCGTGGAGGTGGAGCGCAAGTGGCGGCGCTCGGATTACCGCTTCCCCGGTGGGCGGGACCCGGTGGGCGGGGACGATTGATGGCTGTGGACGAGAAATGGGAGCTCTTTTGACCGTCGGGACTCGCAGAGCTGCCCAGCAGAGAGGGCCTTGCACGGCAAGGGGTGGCTGGCACAGCTCGGAGAGAGGGGCGCCGTGACGATGCAGAAAAAACGACTTGCAAAACGCCAGACCAGGCAGGTGAATGACCGGTGGCAAAGCCGCTGAACTTTGACGCCCATACCCTCCTTCCCACCGCGGAAGAACGTGTCGCGCAGGGCACCGTCCAGAGTGCCGATGCCCTCGTCGAGGCGCTGGAACTGCTGCGCGCGCTGCACGAGCACCGGGTGCTGCATACCCTCGTTCGGCTGGTGCAGGGCGGCGAGGGTCTGGCCTCACAAGCGCTGGAGGTGCTGAACGAACCCGGCAGTGTCCGTGCCCTTCGCAACGGATTGGAGGGCGTCAAACTGCTGGGGAGCGTCGAACCCGAAGCGCTGGAAGCGGTAACGGGCGCGCTGGCCGACGGCGTGCGTGAGGGAGCCCGCCGCGTTCGGGGGGGCGAGCGGGCCGGCCTGGGGGAACTGCTGTCCCTGGCCCGTGACCCGGATGTGGGCCTGGCGCTGGGCGCACTCGTGGGCGTGCTGCGCGGCTTCGGGCGCGGCCTGCGCGAGCGGCAGGAGGCGGGGCAGCCGGAAATGGAGCGGCCGGACGGGGTGACCCATCGCTGACGGCTCCGCGCTCCGTCCGGTCCAGCGCTGGGTGGGGGAGACGCCCACCGCCGATCTTGACGACGTGGCGGTGGAAGAACCCCTCGAACTCCGCCTCGTGCAAGGCGAGGAGGAGCGGCCCCTGAGCGTTACCCTTCGGACCCCCGGCGCGGACGAGGACCTGGTGCTGGGCCTGCTGTACGCCGAGGGGGCCATTGCGTGCGCGGACGACGTGTTGAGCCTCTCGGTCTGGCGGCGGGGCGACGTGAGCGCGCCGAACGTGGTGCGGGTGGAACTTCGTTCCGGCTTCGCGGCCCTGGATATCCTTGCCCGCCGCACCTTCACGAGCAGCGCGTGCGGGGTCTGCGGGGCGGGCAGCATCGAGCGGCTGGCCCTGCGCGCCCGGCCTCCGCTGTGGTCCGGTCCCCCACTCTCGCCCGCCCTCGTGGCCCGTCTGCCCAGCGGGTTGCGCGCCCGGCAACCCCTCTTCACGGCGACGGGCGGAATGCACGCGGCGGGCCTCTTTACCCCTGAGGGCGAATGCCTCGCCGTGCGCGAGGACGTGGGCCGCCACAATGCCGTGGACAAGGTGATCGGCTGGGCGCTGCGGGCGGGCTGCCTGCCCCTCTCCGATCATCTGCTTGCCGTCAGCAGCCGCGCGGGCTTTGAGGTGGTGCAAAAGGCGGTGCTGGCGGGCGTGCCTGTCGTCTGCGCCATGTCGGCCCCCACCAGCCTCGCGGTGGAGGTGGCCCAGGGTTTCGGCGTCACCCTGATCGGCTTTGCGCGGGGGGCGCGCTTCAACGTCTACAGCGGGCCTGAACGGCTGGGTAAGTTCTAGCCCCGCCATATGGCGCATTCCGCCCCTGTCCCAAACGGACGATGCGCCTCTCTGCCTGCGCCTGTCACGCTAACTCCGGTGGCCTGGTGCCCTCGGGGAGGTGTTCTATGACTCAGCGTTCGTTCCATTTGGCCTTCTGCCACGGCGTTGCCGGGGACAACGCCGTGCTGCCGAGCGAAGGTGGCTGCCTGCCCCTGGGTATCCGGTTCTGGCCCCCGCCTGCCTGAGCGACACCACCCACAGAAAAGACGCAGGCGGGGAGACAGGCCCCGCCTTTTTCATTGCCCTCCCCTTTCCACGTGCCATGAGGAGGCACCATGAGCATTCACGCGTTCACCGACGGTTCCACCGCCCGCTCACGCGGCGGCTGGGGTGTGCTGATCACCGGCCCCGCGGGCCCAAAGCACTACAGCGGGGCCCTCAGCACGAATGACAACGGCGTGTCGGAGGTCCGGGGCGTGCTCGAAGCCGTGCGCCGCGCGCCCCTGGGCTGCACCCTGACCGTGGTGACCGACAGTACCGGCACCGTGCAGGCGGTCCGCACGGGCCGCTGCCGCAACGCGGAGATCGAGCGCCTGGCCCAGGCGGTGCGCGTGACGGCAGACCTGCGTGAGATTCGCCTGACGGTGGAGCACCGCTCGCGCGAGGTGCGCGGCCTGAAGGTGGCCCACACCCTCGCCAACGCGGGGCGCAAGGGCGAGCGTGCGCCGCTGCCCGGAGCTCCGGTCCGGGAGGCCATCGTCCGTCCCCACCCCCTGCGTCCCACCGTCACCGTGCAGGTGCAGAGCGGCGGCTGGCACACCACGGAGGAAATCGCGGGCGACGAGGGCCTGGACGCGCCGCTGATGGCCGCCCTGCACCTCGTTCGGCGGGCGACAGCAGGCGAGGTGCTGCGCCTGACGCTCGAAAGCCCACTGACCCGGGCGTACCTGCGCGGTGAGGTGCGTCCCCGCGCCCCTGCCGTCCGCGCGGCCCTGCACGAGATCACGCGGCGGGTGAACGGGCGCCGCCTCACCCTGAAGGTGAACTAAGGTGGGTTCCGGCGGCAGAGCAGGCAAACTGGGACAACGCCAAAGACGGCACCCACTGTTCTGCCTCGCAGCGTTGCAGGTCTGCCCGCATTGAATCATTTCGTAAACGGCGGCGGGAGTCCGTATCTGGAACACAACCCGCAGCGGGGGCGGAGCGCATTCCCCGGGATTCCGGCAGGACGAGGACGGCCGGAAGTCTGGTGGGAAGGGCCGCCCGAACGGCACGAATCCGGAACGGTCCTCGTCCTGCCGGGGCGGAGGGGCCCGCCGCTTTGCGAGTCTCCCCGGCCTTCTTGCCGGCGGTCCGGTGAGCGTTCTGGAAGCAACGGGGGGCCAATGAGAAAAACGTCTTTTGGGACGTCCCGCCCACTTGCCCCGTCCCCTGCGCCGCTCTCCGGCGCGCTGTCCTCGGTGATCAGCGGCGTGCAGACCATTCGGCAGGGCGCCGCCGAAGCCGCGCTCGGCGTGCCGTCACTTCTTGATCGCCGCGTCCCCCGGCAGGATGTATACCGTCTCGACGCCCCATGGTTGGGGCTTGGCCGGGGAGTGGGCATTTCTCCACACCACGTAATTGCCGGTGGCGCCGGCCTTCAGAACCGCGTCCTTGTAGGGCGCGTCGGGCCACGGCCGATCAGGCCCCCTGTCCCAGCACGTCGCTGAGCTTGGCGATGGGCGCGTACCCGTCGGCGCACCAGAACATGATCTGCGCGCCCTCCGCCGCCAACGCTCCGGTATTGGAGATGCGGGCCTTCAGGAAGGCGTCGAGGTCATAGGTCCTGGCCTGAAGATCCCGCTTGTACAGGTAATCGCCCGCGATGGTGACCGTTTCCAAGGAGGCTCCTCGTGCGAACTCCTGGGAGGGACGCGGGGTGCAGGGTAACGCTCCGTTCACGTTGGTGGGGCCGCAAATGTGGAAAAACGGCAACGGGGGGGTCAGCGCGCCGCCGCTGATCCTGTGATTCTCCTGTTCCCAACCTCAAGGGAGTTTGTGGGGCAGCTCAAGGCCCGCCCGTACCGGCGAGAGGGTCCGCCGCGCCACACTGGGGCATGAACCCCTCACGCCTGCTGCGAACGGCCCAGATTGTGGCCGTCCTGTGGGGAGGCGTGGCCTGTGCGCAGGTCACGCCCCTGATGCCCACCGGCCTGCGCCCCGGAGACGTTCCGGCCGCCCAGATCCAGATCGTGACGGTCGCGCCGCTCCCGCTCCCCACCTCTGCCCCCACCGACTCCCGGACCTGCGCCCTGCGCGCCGCCGCGGCGGTCGGACGGTGGGTGACCCAGGGGCCCAGCGGTGCGGTTCCCCACGCGGAGTCCTCTCCCGTTCGGCTGTTCACCGGGCGCGGCGAGTGCCTCGCCGTCATGCCCCTCTGGCCTGGGTTCCGTGCGCAGCGTGGCGGCAGGGATTCGGCCGGATTCCTCAAGCTGCCCGCCGCTGATAACCGCACGCAGTAGGGGAGCCCGGGGTCAACGCTGGGTGGTCACCGCACCGTCAGGACCAGTTTCCCCACGCTGCGCCCCGTGGCCTGGGCCCTGTGGGCCTCGGTGACCTCAGCCAGGGGAAAGGTCTGGCTGACGTGCGGTTTGAGCTGTCCGGACTCGGCCAGGGCGGACAGCCCTTCCAGTTGTGCGCGCGAGGGCGTCACCAGAATCCACTCCGCCCGGACGCCGAGGTCATGGGCGAGTGCCGCGTGCTCGTCGGTCGGGCGGGTCACGATGCTGACCACCCACCCACCGGGCCGGACCACCCCGAAAGAGCGCGTGAAGGTGTCGCCGCCCACCGTGTCCAGCACCGCGTCGACGTTCCTGACCTGCTCCTCGAAGGGGCGGGCGCGGTAATCCACCACCTCATCCGCTCCCAGCCCCAGGATGAAGTCGCGGTTGGCGGCCGAGCCCGTGGCGATCACCCGCGCTCCTCGCGCCCGGGCAAGCTGCACCGCAAAGTGCCCCACGCCCCCGGCCCCGGCGTGGATCAGGACCGTCTGGCCCGCCCGCAGGTCCATGCGCTCAAAAGCCTGCCACGCCGTGAGCGGAGCCAGCGTCATCGCTGCAGCCTCCTCGTGGCTGAGGGAGGCGGGCTTGAGCGCGATGTCGGTGACCGGGGCCGTCACGTATTCGGCGTAGGCGCGGCCCTCGTGTGGAAAGCGGAGCATGCCGTACACCGCGTCGCCCACCGCAAAGTCCTTTACGCCCTCGCCCAGGGCGTCCACCACGCCGGAAACGTCCCAGCCCAGAATGACGGGCAGGGCCTGGCCCGCCCAGTTCTGGCGGCGTTTGTAATCGACCGGGTTGATGCTCACGGCGTGAACCTGCACCCGCACCTCGCCGGGTGCAGGCTGGGGCAGAGGCAGCTCGGTGGGTTCGAGCACCTCGGGGGGGCCGTATTGCCGAATGATCATCGCTCGCATGCGTCTCCTCGTTTCTGTTTGGAAAAACGACGTGCCTGAAGGCGAAAATCAATCTGGACTTCACCTCCCGACCCGTCTGCCGGGAGTCTAGGTGGGCAGTTCTCCCCGCGCAAGTACGCACACAAGAGGTATGAACTTCCCTTTTTTATACTGACCCCCTTAGGCTGTGGCCATGACCCAATCCCGAAAGCGCCGCGCGCCGAACAACTGCGTCCACGGCTGCGCGGTAACCACCACGGTGGACCTGATCGGCGGCAAGTGGAAGACCGTGGCCCTGTACCACCTGCTCGGTGGACCGCTGCGTTTTTCCGAGCTGCAGCGCAAGCTGGGCGGTGTGACCCAGCGCATGCTGACCCTGCAACTCCGTGAGCTGGAGGCAGACGGCCTGGTGCACCGCGAGGTCTACCCCGAGGTACCGCCCCGGGTCGAGTACTCGTTGACCAAGCTGGGCCAGAGCCTGGAGCCGATCATCCAGGCCATGTTTGCCTGGGGACAGGCGTATGGGCAGATGCGCGCGGAGAGGCCTGCTGCTGCGGCGCACGCTTGATGAGCAGCGCCTCCAGAGAGGCGGGAGTGCCTTCAGAAAGTGCGCTGACGCCGGGTTGAGACGGGGGGCCGGAGCGTAGGGTCAGCCAGAACAGAAGGAGGAACCCCATGGACTACCGCCACCTTGGACGCACGGGCCTGCAGGTGAGCCCGCTCTGCCTGGGCACCATGAATTTCGGCCCCGAGACCACCGAAGAGGATTCGTACCGCATCATGGACCGCGCCCTGGACCTCGGACTGAACTTCTTCGACACCGCCGACGTGTACGGCTGGAAGCTGGGCGAGGGCGTGACCGAGGGAATTATCGGACGCTGGCTGGAGAAAAATCCAGGCAAGCGTGACCAGATCGTCCTGGCAACCAAGGTGTACGGCAAGATGGGCGAGGGGCCCAACGACCAGAAGCTTTCCGCGTATCACATCCGGCGGGCCTGCGAGGACAGCCTGCGGCGTCTCAAGACCGACCATATCGACCTCTACCAGATGCACCACATCGACCGCGCCACGCCCTGGGAAGAGGTGTGGCAGGCGATGGAATGGCTGGTCGCGCAGGGCATGGTGCTGTACGTGGGGTCGAGCAACTTCGCGGGCTGGAATATCGCCCAGGCCAACACCCTCGCGCAGGCGAGGCACTTCGTGGGCCTGGTGTCCGAACAGAGCCTGTACAACCTCAATGCCCGCATGATCGAACTGGAAGTGATCCCCGCCTGTCAGGCGTTCGGGGTGGGGTTGATTCCGTGGAGTCCCCTCGGCGGCGGCCTGCTCGGCGGCGTGCTGCAAAAAGTCAGTGAGGGCCGGCGCGCCAGCGAACGGATGCAGGGCCAGATCGAGAAGCACCGTTCGCAGCTGGAGCGCTACGAAGACCTGTGCCGCGACCTGGGCGAGCGGCCCGCAGATGTGGCGCTCGCCTGGCTCCTGAGTCGTCCGGCGGTCACGGCCCCCATCATCGGTCCGCGTACCCTGGAGCAGCTGGAGGAAAACGTGCGTGCGCTGGACATCACGCTGTCTGCGCAAACGCTCGAAGCCCTGGACGCCATTTGGCCCGGTCCCGGCGGCCAGGCCCCAGAGGCCTACGCCTGGTAGGCCTACGGATCGCATCCCCCGGGCAGAACAACGCTGAAGCGCGTTGTTCTGCCCGGCCTTTCATCACCTTAAGGAGACGAGAACCGTGAACACCGCGGGCGCGCCTACCTGCGCAGGTGACGAAGGGTTCTTTCGGTTTTTTCCTGACAGTTTTCGACCCCGGGTTTTCCCGGAGCGCCAAGCCCTGAGGACAAAGGACTTATTACGTTTATAGCGTAATAGTGCGCCCGAAATCTGGAAAGCAGGAGCGCAGGACGCAAGCAGTTTCGGCATTGCCGCAAAAGAATTGCATCCACAAGCCACTTGACAGAAATTATTTTCATTCCTACTCTGAAGCCATCCCAGACGGTTTCCAGACAGGTCATCCGCCGGGAGCATCCTGCTCTGGAGGTCCGCGCTTGACCGATCTGTTCGTTTCGCCGCCTACCCCTACTTCCAAACCCAGCGGGACCCAGGCCGCCACCCGGACTGGCAATGGCAGGCCAAGTGCCCTGAGCCGCCTGATGGCCGAACAGGCGCAGCTGCCGCCCACCCTGGGCCGGGTGGCGGCGTACGTCAACGCGCACCCGGAGGAAGTGATCTACCAGACCATCACCGAACTGGCGACGGCGGCGGGGGTGGTGGAGAGCACCGTCACGCGGCTGTGCCGCCGCCTGGGCTTTTCCGGCTTTCACGCCTTTAAGATCGCGCTGTCGGGAGACGTCCTGACGTCGGTGGGGGAGACGGCAGTGGGGGAGACCGATCCCCTGTCGCTGGCCGCCCATCAGGTCACCCAGGCCGTACAGGGGACCCGCCACCTGGTCGACCCGGCCGCGCTGGAACGGGTGGCGGCGGCCATCGCCGATGCGCGCCGGGTCGACGTGGCGGGGCAGAGCAACAGCGGGCTCTCGGCGCAGTTTCTGGCAAACAAGCTCGCGCGGGTGGGCGTGATGGCCATCGCCCACACCGACCCGCACCTCGCGGCGGTGGCCGCCGCCACCCAGCGGACGGGGGGCGTGGTCATCGGACTGACGCGTTCGGGCAGCACCATCGACACGGTGCAGACCCTCAAGCTCGCCGCCGCGCGGGGGGCCTTCACGGTGGCGGTCACGCACCGCGCCTCGTCGCCGGTCACGCGCTACGCCCGCGAGGTGCTGTCCACCGCGAGTCCGGAAGCGCCCCTCGCGGGGGGCGCGATCAGCAGTCTGGTCAGCCAGGTCCTGATTATCGAGGCGCTCTACCTCACGCTGCTGCCCCGGTTGCCGGGAGCCGACGCCCTGCTGCGCGAAACTGCAGAGTCTGTGGTGGAGAAGAAGTACTGATGGAGCGCTTGGCGTTCGGCGGTCAGCGCTCAGCAAAGGAGCAGGATATGGTTTCCGTTTTCCTCAGCGCCACCCCGGCGGTCCTCGCGTGACGCGCACGCTCCGGGGGCAACTCGTCTTGCCGGAGGGTGTGCGGCCCGGCCGGGTGGCGTTCGGCACACACCTGGAGGCCGTGACGGCCGAAGACTCGGCCCCGGAGGGCGTGTTCCTGCTGCCCGGCTTCGTGGACACCCACGTGCATGGCGGCGGGGGCGGAGACGCGATGGACGGCCCGGAGGGGGTGCGGACCCTGGCGCGCCTGCACGCGCAGCGCGGCACCACCACGCTGCTGCCCACCACGATCACGCACGAGTGGGCGCGGGTGCTGGGCGCGCTATGGGGGGTACGCGAGGTGATGGACGCCGGGGGCGTTCCCGGTGGGGCAGACATCGTGGGCGCGCACCTCGAAGGGCCCTTTATCAGCCCGGGACGGCTGGGAGCACAGCCTCCCCACGCGGTGGACCCGACGCCCGAGCGGGTGGCGCAGGTGCTGGAGGCGGGCGTGGTCCGGGCAGTCACGCTCGCCCCAGAGTTACCAGGCGCGGAGGCGGCGGCGCTCGCCTTTGTGGCTGCGGGGGTGCGGGTGGGCCTCGGGCACACGCGGGCAGACGCGGAGACGGTCGCGGCGCTGCTCAACCGGGTTCACGCCGCGGGCGGGCGGGGCTGCGCCACCCACCTCTTCAACGCGATGGGCGGGGTAGAGGGCCGGCTTCCCGGGCCGCCTGGGGCGCTGATGGCAGACCCACAGGCCTTTTTGGAGATCATTCTCGACGGCATCCACGTTCACCCGGTGAGCGTGAACCTGGCGCGGGCGGCGGCCCCCGGGCGCGTGCTGATCATCACCGACGCCATGCGCGCCGCCGGAATGGGCGACGGCGAGAGCGAACTCGGCGGGCAGCACGTCACGGTGCGGGGCGGCAAGGCCACGCTGGCCGACGGCACACTGGCCGGAAGCGTGCTGACGATGGACGCGGCCCTGAGAAACGCTGTGGCGCTGGGCCTGCCGCTGCCCGAGGCGAGCGCCATGCTGAGCGGCGTACCTGCCGCCTCTGTGGGCCTGGAGGACCGGGGCCGCCTGGAGGTGGGGCTGCGCGCCGACGTGACGGTGCTGGACCGGGACCTGAACGTGCAGCAGGTGTATGTGGGCGGCCAACCCGTCCTGGAGGAACGACCATGAACCTTGACCCCCTGACGTCCGCCATTCCGAAAGCCGCTCCCCTGATGCTGCAAGAAGCCCGCGAGGCGCCTGACGTCGTGCGCCGCCAGCTCACGGAGAACGCCGCCACCGTCTCGGCGCTGGTGGCCGCCCTGCGGGAGCGCCGTCCCCTCTACGCCGTCACGGTGGCGCGCGGCAGCAGCGACCACGCCTGCACAGTCCTGAAATACGCCCTCGAAACCCACCTCGCGCTGCCCGTCGCCAGCCTGGGGCCCAGCGTGCATACCCTGTACGGCGCGAATCTGGACCTGCGCGGCGCGCTCGTGATCGCCGTGTCGCAGTCGGGGGCCAGCCCGGACGTGGTGGAGAACGTCCGGATGGCGCGGGAGGGCGGGGCCCTGACGGTGGCGCTGGTGAATGTGGAAGGCAGCGACCTCTCGCGGGAGGCGGAGTTCGTGTTGCCGCTGCGCTGCGGCGAGGAGCGGGCGGTGGCGGCCACCAAGAGTTACCTTGCCAGCCTGACCGCCCTGTTGCCGGTGATCGCGGAGCTCACGGGAGACGCCGCGCTCACCGACGCGCTCGAGGCCCTGCCCGCCGCGCTGGAGGCCACGCTGGGGTTGGAAGAGTCGGCGCAAAGCTTGGCCGAGCGCTACCGCTTCGCGGAAAACCTGCTTGTGCTTGCGCGGGGCCTGCACTTCGGCGTGGCGCAGGAGGCAGCGCTGAAACTCAAGGAGACGTGCGGCATTCACGCCGAGGCGTATTCCGCCGCCGAGTTCAGCCACGGTCCCAAGCGCCTCCTCGCCGAGGGGGTGCCCCTGCTGGGTTTCGCGCCCAGCGACGCAGCGGCGGACGCGGCGGCCTCGGCCTACGCAGAGTTGCAATCGGGCGGCGCGGACCTCAGGACCCTCGGCCCGGCGGCGGGCAGCACCCTGCACACGCCGGGAACCGGCCACGCCCTGACCGATCCGGTGCCCAGCGCCCTGGCCTTTTACCTGTTCGCCGCCCACCTCGCGCTTCACAAAGGTCTCAATCCCGATCAGCCGCCCCTCCTGAGCAAGGTCACGCGCACGCGGTAGCAACACGGCGCACAAGGCCAGGGCCAGCGGGACGCTTTCTCCGCTGGCCCTGGCCTTTGCCGCCACTACTTCTTTTGCAACACCGAGATGTACGCTTTCAGCTCGTCGGACCCACGCCCTCCCTTGAAGGGGTTGAACTGGCCGGGCTGTCCCTGTCCGTTCTGACCCTGACCGTTCTGGCCGCCCTGACGCTGTCCACCCTGGCCGGGCAGGAGACCGCCGGGAATCCCGGGAATGCGGGCCCGACCCGTCTGACCGCCCTGCTGGCGCTTGGCCCGCTGCGCCGCCCGCTCCTTTTCGGCGTTCAGCATCAGGGTGTCCATCGCCGTGAGCTGCTTGTCGGTCAGGATCTTGTCCTCGATCTGCGCCAGGTATTTCTTCGCGTCGTTCGGCTGCACGGCGCTCGCCTTTTGCAGGGCGGTCAGGATGGTGAGCAGACTCTTGGCCTGGGCCTTCGTGACGGCCGTGGTCTTATTCTTCTCCAGCTCGGGGAGCAGCCGCACCGTCTGCGAGAGGTCGATGATGGGCCGCATCTGCGCCATGCGGGCCCGCATCTCGGGCGTCATCTGGCGCTGCCCCGTTCCCGTTCCCCCGCCACCCTGCTGGGCGCTGGCGAGGGTCAGGGCGAAGGGCAGGGCGAGCAGGGCCGGGTTGATCTTGGAAAAACGCATCTTGAACTCCTTAAGGGGGCTGAAAGCAAAAGGCGGATGGCCGAACGCTGAGGGCTTCACTCGTACCGCAGGCTGTCCACCGGATCGAGCCGCGCCGCGCGGGCGGCGGGGTAATACCCGAAAAACACCCCCACCAGCGCGCTGAACGCGAAGGCAACGAGCATGGGCGTGAGGCTGAAGACGGGGGCAATGCCGAAGAGTTTGCCGGCGTAGGCGGCAGCGACGCCCAGCAGCAGGCCAATCAGCCCGCCGCCCACCGAGAGCAGGCTGGCCTCCACCAGAAACTGCGTGAGGATGTCGCGCGGTTTGGCTCCCAGCGCTTTGCGCACGCCGATCTCGCGGGTGCGCTCCGTGACCGACACCAGCATGATGTTCATGATCCCGATGCCGCCGACGAGCAGGCTGATGCCCGCGATGGCCCCCACCAGGACGGTCAGCGTGGTCGTCACGCTGCTCAGGCTCTCCAGCGCGTCCGCCTGGTTCTGCACCTGAAAATCCAGGTTGTCGGGATCGGTCTGCTTGTGCCGCACGCTCAGCAGGTCCGTCACGTCCGTCTGGAGCTGCGTGAGGTCCTTCGCGTCGGCGGCCTGCAGGTAGACGTTGTTCACGGTGGGCTGGCCGCTCGCGCTATTGGTGCGGGCGAAGCGCTGGAGGTAGGTGCTCAGCGGAATCAGCACCTGACTGTTGGCGTTGCCGAAGCCGCTGTTGCCCTTGTCGGGCAGCACGCCCACCACCGTGAAGTTCACGCTGCCCAGGCGCAGCTTCTGGCCCACCGGGTTCGCGCCTTCGCCAAAGAGGTCGGTCACCACCTGCGCGCCGATCACGGCGACGCGCTTTCTCGCGTCCACCTCCGCCTGGGTGAAATAGCTGCCCGAGGCCACGGGACTGTTGCGGACCGTCTCATAGGCGGGCCAGGTGCCCAGCACCGTGACCTGGGTGTTGCTGCTGCCCAGCTTGGCCTGCACGCTGCTCTGGGCGGCGGGGGCCACCCCCGCGATGCGGGAGCCGAAGGCGGTGGCGAGGGCGGCGGCGTCTTTTACCGTGATGGTCTGCCGCGGACCGGAGCGGACCAGGCTCCCGCCTCCCCCGCCGCGCGCGCTCTGCACGGTCAGCAGGTTGGTGCCCAGCGACTGGAGGTTGCGCGTGACGCCCGCCGTGCTGCCCTGCCCGATGGCGGTGAGGGCGACGACGGCGGCCACACCGATAATCACGCCGAGGGCGGTCAGGACAGAGCGCATGGGCGTTCCCGTGATCGCGCGCCAGGCAATCGTGAGCGCCCCGCCCAGTCCGATGCCGCCTCTTCGGCGTACCGGCGAGGCCCCTGCTGAGGCCCCCACCGAGGGCGAAGAACGGGTCACGGTCATGCCGGGGCCTCCAGTCCCGGTTGGAGCAGCGCGCGGCGGGGCGTCTGCCGCGTATCGCTCTCGATCAGGCCGTCCCGCACCCGCACCACCCGCTCGGCATAGGCTCCGATGTCGGGCTCGTGCGTCACGAGGACCACGGTGGTGCCCTCGGCGTGCAGTTCGGAAAACAGGCCCATCACCTCCTCACTGGTGCGGGTGTCGAGGTTGCCGGTGGGTTCGTCGGCCAGCAGCAACCGGGGGCTTCCCGCCAGCGCGCGCGCCACCGCCACCCGCTGCTTTTGCCCGCCGCTGATCTGTGAAGGGAGGTTTGAGGCCTTGCTCTCCAGGCCCACACGGCCCAGCACGTCCATGGCCCGTTCCCGCCGTTCCCGGGGGGGCACTCCAGCGTAGGTGAGGGGCACCTCCACGTTCTCCAGCAAGGTGAGGCGGGGCAGCAGGTGGAACGCCTGGAACACAAAGCCGATCTCGACGTTGCGGGCCTCCGCGCGTTCGTTCTCGGTAAGGGCCGTCACGTCCTGCCCGCCAAGGAGATACGCGCCGCTGCTCGGGCGGTCCAGCAGGCCGATAATCTGCATCAGGGTGGTCTTGCCGCTGCCCGAGGGGCCCATCAGCGCCACCATCTCACCCTGAGCGATCTGCACGCTGACGCCCTTCAAGGCCTCAAACACCACGTCGCCCTGCGCGTAGACGCGCCGCACGTCCCGGATGTCCACCACAGGCGGAGGCGAGGTCACGGCGCGCCCCCGAAGCCGCCGGCGGGAGGTCCCCCCGCACCGCCAAAGCCCCCGCTCCGGCGGTTTGAGGACGTGCCCGACGTTCCAGCGCTGCTCCTCGTACCGCCTGGAACGATCACCTCCTGCCCGGCCTCCAGCCCCTCGGTCACGACGGTGTTCGTGCCGTCCGTCGCGCCCGTATGGACGCGCACGCGCTCGGGCCCGGCTCCCTCGCCCTGGCCGGGCACCTCGACGTAGCTGCGGGTGCGCACCGTTTCGACGGCCTTGGTGGGCACGAGCAGGCCCTGGGCCTCGCTCTGGATGATCTCGGCCTCGGCGGTCATGCCGCTGCGCAGCTGCCCGCCGGCGTTGTTCAGGCTGACGGTGGCGGTAAAGACGCTGATGCCGTTGGACTGGGTGGCCCCGGGTGAGACGCGAATGACTTTGCCCCCGAAGGTCTGACCGTCGTAGGCGTCCAGGGTCACCTCGGCCTTCTGGCCCACCTTCACGCCCGCGATTTCGGTCTCGTCCACCTGCACGGGCAGGTTGAGGGTGGTGTCGTCGATGATGGTGAGCAGCGTCGCGCCGCTGAGGACCACGGTGCCCTCGGTGGCGTTTACGGCGCTCACCACACCGCTGATGGGGGCGTAGACCTTGAGGTCAGTTCGCGCCTTCTGGGCGGTGGTCAGCGCTGCCTGGGCCTGCTGCACGGCGATCTGCGCGCTGCGGAGGTTCTCGGCGTCGCTGCCGTTGCCCGTCGCCGCCTGGGTCTGGGCCGCCGCGAGGCTGGCCTGGGCGCTCTGGAGCGCCGAGCGGGCCTTACTCGCGGCGGTGCGGGCGTCGGTCAGGGCCTGCCCGCTCACGGCACCGACGGCATAGAGCTGCTGCTGGGCATTCAGGGTGTGCGCCGCCTCGGTCAGGGCCTGACGGGCGTCGGTCACGTTGCCAAACGCCTGGGTCACGCTGCTCTGCCGCCCGGCGCGGCCCGATGCCTGGCTGGCGCGGGTGGCGTCGAGGCTGGCCTGGGCCTTGCGGAGGCTCAGCTCGGCGGTCTGGACGTTTTCCTCCACCTCGTCGCTCCTCAGGGTGGTCAGGAGCTGGCCCTTCTGCACCCGCTCACCCACCGCCGGAACCTGACCCACGGTGGCGGTGAGGTCCGCGCCGACCGTCCGGGTGGCGTTGGCCTCCAGGGTGCCGGGACCACTCACGCTGACGCGAATGGTGCCGGGCTGGACGGTCTGGGTGGTCACGGTCTCGGTGGTGGTCGCCTCCGCGGTGTGCGCGCGGTTGTAATACACCCCGCCGCCCACACCGCCCAGCAGCAGCAGGCCGGTCACCACCCAGGGCCAGCGCTTGCGGCGCCGGGTCTGGGAAGGCCGGGTGGTGACGGCGGGCGTGGTCACAGGCTGCCTCCGATGCCCGTCAGGTTCTGCCCGGCGGCGACGGACAGCGCCGCGAGGGCTTCAAGCACGTTGTCCTGCGCCTGCAGGCGGGCGTACTGGGCCTTTTTCAGCGCCAGCTGGCTGCCCTGCAGCTCGACGGCGCTGATGGTGCCGCTTTTCAGACGGGCGGCGTCCTGGGTGTAGGTCTTCTGGGCGGCCGCCTCGCGGCTCTGGGCCACGCTGAGGAGCTCGTAGCTGTTCTGGGCGCTCTGGTACGCGCTGGCAAGGGTCTGCCCCGCTCCCTTCTGGGCGCTGTCCAGGCTGCGCTGGGCGTTGGAGAGAGCGGTGCGGGCGTCACTTAAGGTGCGGGCAGGCGTGAAGTCGTTGTCCGCGAGCTTCACCGCGAGTTGCTGGGCGGCCACATCGTTGGCCGATGAGATCACGCTGGCGAGGTCCGGCAGACCCTGTTGCAACTTGGCAAGGGTGGTAGACAGTTTGGGGACGGTGGTAATGCCCGCGGCCCGCACGCCGCTGCCCAGCCCGGTCAGCGTGGCGAGTTTGGCGCTGGCGAGATTGACCTGGGCTTTCGCGTCCGCGAGGTTCTGCTGGCTGCCCGAGAGGGTGTTCTGCGCGTTTTGCACGTCCAGGGCGGTGGCATTCTGCACCTTGAGCTTGACCTGCGCCACCTGCACCCCCTTCTGGTCCACCTGCACCTGCAGGGTCTGGAGCTCCACGTTCTCCTGGGCTTCGAGCAGGGCCGTATAGGCGGTCATGGTGTTTTGCAGGGTGCCCAGACGCGCCGAGTGCAGTTGTGCCTCGGCCTCCGCCTCGCTGCTCCGCGCGGTGAGCTTGGCGGCGGCCAGGGTGCTGGGATCGGCCTGCGCGGCCTTGTTGGCGGCCTGGGCCTTTTGCAGGTTGGCCTGGGCGGTCTTCACGTCACCGTTGTTCGTCAGGGCGGCGGTCACGGCCTGGCCCAGACTGACGGTGCCCTGGGCGGAGGCGGTGGGCAGGAGCAGGGCGGTGGTCAAAGAGAGAGCAGAGAGGAGTTTCACGCAGGGCCTCCAGCGGCGTTTTGCAGTTGAATGAGGTTGGTCTGGGCGGTAACGCGCGCGCTCAGGAGGTCACGCTGGGCTTGAAGGAGGCCGAGTTCAGCGGCCGCCACGTCGTCGGCGGTGCCCGTGCCCGCCTCCACCCGGGTACGGGCAGCGTCGAGGGAAATCTGGGCCACCTGCACCTGCGTGGCGCGGCTCTGCAGGGCGATCAGGCTGCTTTGCAGGGTGCTCAGGCGCGTCCGCACGTCGAGTTCCACGTTCTGCTGGGCGACGTTCAGCGAGAGCTGCGCCTGCGTGACGGTGGCCTGCGCCGCCGACAACTCCGCTTTTACAGCGGGCGAGTAGATCACGTAGGTGCCCGTGACGCTGGCGGTGACGCGGTTGGCCGTACCGGTGGACGTTCCGACAGGCAGGGTGTACCCCGCCCCCACCGTCCCCTGCTTGAGGTTGAGGCTGGCGCTGAGGCCCCCTGTACCCGGCCCGTAGCGCACGCTGGCGGTCACGTCGGGCAGCGTGGCCTCGCGCCTCTGCGTCTCCAGGGCCTCCTGCGCGGCGGCGAGGGTGTTCTGGGCCTCCAGCACCTCACGGCGCTGGGTCCGGGCCTGGGTGACGAGGGCCGCCACGTCGGGCAGGGTGAAGGTGGTCTGGGGCGCGGTGATGAAGGTGCGGCCGCCCACATCGGTGCCCAGGGCGGCGCTCAGGCTCCGGCGGGCGGCGTCGAGGCTGGCGGCAGCCTGAAGCTGGGCCCCCTGGGCGCTCTGCACGTTCGCCTGGGCGCTCAGCACACTTTCGGCGGTGGCGTTGCCGTTCTCCCGCTGCGTCTGCGTCACGGTCAGTTGACGCTGGCGCAGGGCCAGGGTCTGGTCCGCGAGGGCCACGTCCTGCGTTGCCAGGACACCCGCGAGGTACTGCTGAACGGCGTTCAGGCGGGCGGTGGCCTGCGCCTCCGTCAGCCGGACGCGGGCCAAGGCGAGGTTGCGCTCGGCGCTGCGGAGCCCGGCCTGACTGCTGGCCCAGGGGAGCAGGCCCAGCGACACGTTCACGCCCGCGCTGCCGCTCAGGCTCGCGGGCGTGTCGGCGGAGGTGCCGTTCGCGGCCACGGACGTGGTGGCCCCCGCGTAGTTCGCGTTGCCGGTCACGCTGACGGTCAGGCCCAGGGCGCTGCGGGCGGCGTTGAGGTTTTCCTGGGCGGTCACCACGCTGAGTTGCGCCTGGGTCACGCTGGGGGCCCCGGCCAGTTGGGCGAGGGCGGCGTCCAGGGTCAGCTCAGCGCTTCCCTGGGCCAGGCTGACCCCGAACAAACTCAGGGCCGCGCTCAGTGCCAGGGCGCGGGGCAGGCGAAGGGGGTGGAGGGCGGCTCGCATGAAGCGAGTCTGCGGCGCGATGTCGAAGACGGGGCGCAGCTTCTTTGAAGATTTGTCGAAGACGCGTTGAGCGCTGCCCGGACGCCAAAAACGTCCCGGTCTTCCCCGAAAAGACGTCTTTCGGTCTTCGCCCCGTCTTCACAGGCGCGGCCTACCATACGGCCATGAGTGCCCTGATCCTGATCGTGGAGGACGAGCCGCAACTGGCGGAGGTGCTGGAAGCCTACGCGCGGCAGGAGGGCTACCGCACCGAGCGGGCTGGAGACGGCGACGCGGCCCTGCACGCCTTCCGCGCCGTGCAGCCGGACCTGATCCTGCTGGACGTGATGCTGCCCGGACGCAGCGGCCTGGACGTGCTGAAGGTGGTGCGCTCGGATGGGGTCACGCCGGTGATTCTGGTTACGGCGCGCGCCGAGGAGACGGACCAGATCGTGGGTCTGGAACTGGGGGCCGACGACTACGTGGTCAAGCCCTTTCGCCCACGCGAGGTGATGGCGCGCGTCAAGGCCGTGCTGCGCCGCAGCAGCGCCGCCCTGCAAGACGGTGAGCCGCCCCTGCGCGTGGGCCCGCTGGAGGTGGACCGCCGCGCCGTGGTGGCCCGGGTGGACGGGCGGCCCCTGGCCCTGACGCCCGCCGAGTTCCGGTTGCTGGCCCACCTCGCCGAGGCCCCGGGCCGCGCCTTTACCCGGGAGGACCTGCTCGCGGCGGCCCTGCCCGACAGCGACGCGCTGGAACGGGTGGTGGACGCCCACCTCGCCAGCGTGCGGCGCAAGCTTGACGGCAGCGGGGCCGCCGGGCTGCTGCGCACGGTGCGCGGTGTGGGCTACCGGCTGGAGGTTTCGCCTTGAGGTGGGCCTGGCCTCACGCGGTGCGGCGCCTTTCCGGGGGCGGCACCAGCCTGGCCCTGACCCTGCTGGCGTCCATGCTGCTGCTCGTGGCGCTGTCGGTGGGCCTGACCTTCGCGTTCTCGAACCTGGCGGTGCGGCGCGAAGTCGAGAGGTTGCCGCCCGAGGTGCAGGCGTACCTGCGGGCGCGGCAGGAGGCCGAGCGCAAGGGCGAGCCGCTGCCCCGGCTCCCACCGCCGCCCAGCCGGGCCCACAGCGAGCGGGCGGCCGAAGCCGAAGCCGCCGACGCCCGGCGCAACGACGCCCGGCGCAACCGGGGTGGCCACTTCCCGGCGGTGCTGAGCCCACGCACCCAGAGCTTTGTGCGTGACGTCCAGCGCAGCCTGGTGCAGGGCGGGCTGGTGGCTGCGGGACTGGCCGCCCTGCTGAGCCTGCTGATCGCCCGGCGGGTGTCCGGGCCCCTGAGCGCCGTGGCGCAGGCGGCGAACCGGCTGGCGCAGGGTGACCTCGGCTCACGCGCGCCTGTGCGGCGCGGAGACCGGGAGGTGGCGGACCTGGCGCGGGCCTTCAACGAGATGGCCGCCAACCTCCAGACCCTGGAGCGCGAGCGCCAGCAGGCGGTGGCCGACATCGCCCACGAGCTTCGCACCCCCATCGCCGTGATGCAGGCGCGGCTGGACGCCCTGGAAGACGGCGTGTACCCGCTGGACACGGGGCAGATCGAACTGCTGAGCACCCAGACGCAACTCCTGACGCGGCTGGTGGGAGATTTGCGGACGCTGACCCTGGCCGACGCGGGCCGCCTGGGGCTGAACCTGCGCCCCACGGACCTCACGGCGCTGGCCGAGAAGGTCGTGCGCGACCTGAAGGACCGGGCGGCGGCGCGCGGAGTGGCGCTGCAGCTGCAAGGCCCCGCCGCGCCGCTCCACGCGGACCCGGACCGGTTGCGCCAGGTCACGCTGAACCTGGTGGAAAACGCCCTGGTTCACTCGCGCTCGCGGGTGGACGTGCGGGTGGAGCCGGGCGGAGAAGTGGTGCGGCTGCACGTGGATGACGACGGTCCCGGCATTCCGCCCGCCAGCCGCGAGGCCGTCTTTACCCGCTTTACCCGCCTGGACGAGAGCCGCTCGCGCCACACCGGGGGCAGTGGCCTGGGGCTGTCGATTGTGCGCGCGCTGGCCGGGGCGCATGGGGGCGGCGCGAGCGCGGAGGCAAGTCCTCTGGGCGGCGCGCGCCTCACGGTCACGCTGCCCGCGCGGCCCTCGCCCTGAGCCCCCTCAACCCTGAGGTTGCGAGACCCAGAACCCGGGTGGCCTTCACAGGCACGGGCAAACGCGGCAGACTGAGGCGCATGGTGCAGACTCCAGCGGTGCCCAGTTCCATCGATCAGCCCGTGCGTGTGCGCGCCGGTTTCTCCCTGACTTTCGACGTGCCCTATCCCACGCCCATGCTGTTCGTGGTGCAACCCGTAGATCGCCTCTACCCCACCGGCACCCGCCAGCGCATCGTGGACGAGCGGCCCCTGGGCGCAGCGCAGGGCATCCACAGCTACACCGACATTCACGGCAACAGGGTGTGGCGCACGCTGGCGCAGCCGGGCGAATTTACAGTCGGGCACGACCTGATCGCGGAAGTTACCCGCCGCCCGGACCCCATCTTGCCGGACCTGCCCAAGCACCGCGTCGAGGACCTGCCCGACGAAACCATCCAGTACCTGCTGCCCAGCCGTTATGTGGACAGCGACCTGGTGAGCGGCGAGGCCTGGGAGCGCTTCGGGCACATCGCGGGTGGGTGGGCGCAGGTGCAGGCGATCAGCGACTTCCTGCACGACGAATGCGTGTACGGCTCGGGCAGTACGTCGACGACCACGGCCCGGCAGGCGCTGGACAGCAAGCGGGCCGTGTGCCGGGACTTCGCCCACATGGGCGTGGCGTTTTGCCGGGCGCTGAACATTCCCGCGCGCTACGTGTGCGGCTACCTGCCCGACATCGACATCACCCCCGACCCCGTGCCCATGGATTTTCACGCCTGGTTCGAGGCGTACCTGGGAGGCGAGTGGCGCACCTTCGACGCCCGTCACAACAAGCCCCGCGCCGGGCGGCTGCTGATCGCCCAGGGGCGCGACGCTTCGGACGTGGCGTTTACCACCACCTTTGGGGCGGCCCGCCTGACCCATATGAAAGTCTGGGCGGACGAGACGGGGGAGGGCACCACGCTGGACGATCCGCCGAAGCCGCGGGTGTTCTGAAGCCGGAAGTGGCCGGTTGCAGGCCCTCACGCCCTCGTGGGTGGGCTGGAGACCAAGCGTTCTGAGGGCGACCCGTGACTGACGCCAGCCACTGGAGCAAGGCCGAGCGCTCAGGCGCACCGGGGGTTCCGCTTTAGCTTTGGGCCACCTGGCGTTTCCCCACGTAATGCGTGACATCGGTGGACAGGGACAGGAGCCCCCTCACCTCGGTGTCAAATCCGCGCAGCGGCAGGTAGGAGACGTTGACGATCAGGTCCTGGGGCGTCTGACCGTCGGGGGACGTCAGAACCGCGGGCAACTCCGATCCGTGAAAGGGGACGCCCGTGCCGTACACCTGATCCAGAAGTTCAAAAAAGCCCTGTCCCTGCAATTCGGGAAAGGCCTCGCGGACCGTCAGGCCTTCGAGGTGCCGTCCCCCCACCAGATTCCGCGCAAAGTCGTTGGCGTACTCGAACTGGTGCTTGGGGCCCCGCAGAATCGAAATGGCCAGGGGGGCGTCCGCGAACAGCCCGCGCAAGTAGGCGTGCTCGGCGTCTTTCTGAATCACCCACTGCCGGTCCGTCACGTCCCGCAACAGGAGGGCCAGCCCGCCCTCGCTGTCCGGAATGGCGCGGACCTCGTGCCACACGAACAGCTGCGGGTAGAACACCTCGAACTCCACCATCACGCGCTTCTGGTGGGCCCGGTTCAGTTCCGACCAGACCTTGGTGCCGGGCGCGTCGGGCAACAGGTCGTGCAGATCGGTCCCCAGCTGCAGCCCGGAGTTGCGGAGCAGGTGGCGGGCGCGGGCGCTCACATACCTGACGCGCCAGTCCGAATCCACGGCGATGAACCCTTCGGGCAGATTCTCCGCCAGCTGTTCTACAGAAATCACGCGTTCAAGATAAAGGAATGGGGGACGTCCGAACCCACCACCTCAAGGCGTGCCGGGGAGGACTCCAGGCCGGGGTCCCGGCGCGGCGAAAGCGTGGCGGTGGGGTGGAGGTCGAGACTGGCCCGAGGCTCCCGACACGACCCCACCGGCATGTTGCCCCTGGCGGTGCGCCTGCTCAAGGCTGACGCTGCTGGGGACAGTACGCTGAGGTCTGTCCATGAGGGGTGTGAGAATTGTCATACTGGCCAATCATGACCAACGCCGTGGCGACAGCTGAGGAACGGGCCGTACTCCAGACGCTGGGGGGACTGAGACTGGGAACGTTCCGGCGGGTTAAACCCCTGCTGCTGCTGGCGTTCGTGGCCCTCGAAGGCCCGACGCCGCGCCGCAGGCTGGCCGAGCTGCTCTGGCCCGGCGCGCAGCAGCCCGATTCCAGCCTGCGGGTGGCCCTGCACGCCCTGCGCGACCGGAACGCGGGCGCCCTGCGTTCGGAGGACCCGGTGGACAGCGGCCTGCCCTGCGACGCGGCGCGGCTGCTGACCCTGAGCGGGCCCGACGTGCTGGCGGCGTACCCGGGCCCCTTTTTGCATGGGGTGGACCTGCAGGGCACCTCCGCCGAGTTCGAAGAATGGGTGCTGACCCAGCGCGAGCGGCTGGCGCGGCACGTCCAGGCCGAACTGCTGACGGACGCCGAGCGGGCCGAACCTGCGCGGGCCGCTGCGCTGGCCGAGCAGGTCTTCCGGCTGCCGGGAGCGCCCCCACCCGAGCCGGAAATGCTGCGGCGGCTGCTGCCCCTGAGCCTGCCCGGCAGCGCACTGGAAACCGAGTTGCGCGCTGAGGCCCAGGGCTTCGAGGACCCTGAAGAGGGCGCCGCCACAACCCCGATCCGCACCCGGCGGATGCTGGGCCGGGCGGTGGAACTCGACGCCCTGCTGGCCTGGGCCACGCTTCCGGGTGGGGGCGTCGCTGCGGTCAGCGGTCCCGGCGGCATCGGAAAGTCCACACTGGGGCGCGAGCTGCTGCGCGAGCTGCAGGCGCTGGGGCGTGACGTGACCCACGTGGACGCCGAGGGCGCGCTTTACGGCAGCGAACTGCTCTCGCGCCTGGCCGCCGTGCGTGCCCCAGGCCACGCCGCGCCCACGGGCTGGGCCGCGGCGGGCCGCGTGCTGGGCGAGCGCCCGGTGGTGCTGCTCGACGGTCTGGACGCCCTGGAAGACCTGCCCGAACTGCTGCACGAGGTGGGCCGCAGCCTGCCGGACGTGCGCTGGGTCCTGACCGGACGGCGGCGGCTGGGCCTGCCGCGCGGTCTGGCGGGTCCCACCCCCACCACCCTCGAATCCGGTACGGCGGCGCTGGCCCTGCGTCTGGGCGGGCTGGAGTGCCCCCCGCCCGAGGCCGAAGCCCCCGAAGTGCAGGAAAGTCCCGCCGTGGCCCTGTTCGTGCGGGAGGCCAGGCGAATTCAGCGGGGCTTTGCGGTGGCGCCTGCCAACGCGGCGCTGCTTTCGGGGCTTGTCCGGCGGTTGGAAGGGCACCCACTCGCGCTGACCCTGGCCGCCTCCTGGCTGCGGGTGGAGCCGCTGGAAGACGTGTACGTGCGCATCCTGCAAAGTGGCGCCACCCTGCACGACGTGGGCAGCGGCAAACGGGGGCTGGCAGCGGTGGCGGAGCGCTCGTGGGCGCTGCTGCAGGCGTCCGAGCAGCGGGCCCTGCTGCGCCTGAGCGTGTTCGCGGACTTCGACCCAGCGGATGCCCTGGCCCTGGGGATTCCCGAGGCGGACCTGAACGCCCTGCTCGACCACTCCTTTCTGGAAGCCCACCGGCCTGGCAGCGAGCGGCTGCGCATTTACCCTGCCCTGGAAAGCCTGGTGCACACGCACGGTCCGGTGCACGCGGCGCTGCTGGAGGAGGCGCGCGGCGAGCACGCCCGGCATTACCTGGAGTGGTTCGGGTCGCGTTCGCCCACCGATCCCGCCGTGGCGGAGGAATCGGGCAACGTGCTCCGCGCCATCCGCACCGCACTCCAGGCGGGCACGCTGGAGGCTGGGCTGCTCTACCACCTGATGTCGCACTACGACGGGCTGGCTCTGGCGGTGACGGGCACGGACGTCTTTCAGCGCCTGTGTGACCTGATCGAGGACGTGCAGGCTCCACCCGAGGTGCAGGCCGCCGGGCAGATCGCCTGTATGTGGTTGGCACAACGGGCGGGCAGGTTACTGGATGCCCAAACGTTGGCGACGAGGTTTTTAAGCGGGCCGCTGGCGGATGACCGAGGAAACAGGATGCGGGTGCTGAATACGCTGGCAGTAGTTCGTAGCGAGCAAGGGCAACTCCGCATAGCAGTCTCCCTTACACGGGAAGCCCTAGCGATAGCACGAGACACTAAAGACTTAAATAGACAAGCGGGGTACCTTACGAATCTCCTGGGCGGGCTAACCCGCCTAGGAGAGTTCGAAGAAGTTTTGGAATTGTTACCCGAAGCTCAAAAACTCCTTCCGCACGGCTCAAGCTTAACTTTAGGGGAAACACTGCTATGGGTTCAATTAGAAATGCCTTCCCCGAATTACGAGAATATATTGTCTGAGGCGAACGTACTATTAAGCAGAATTCAAAACACAGGAAACCTTTTTTCTAAACTGCAGGTATTGTTATATCTAGGAATGGCTCATCTAGGCATAGGACAGCCTCGAAAGACCCTGATATGTACACGCCAAATTACCGATCTTACGCGAGATCATCAGTACTTGGACAATACCATCCATACAATGTTTCTTGAAGCACAAGCTCTATATGCCCTAGGACGAACTCCACAAGCTAGATCTAGGGTTCAAGCTGGTATAAAAATTGCCTTAGAACAACGCAATAATAATAATATGAATATATGGAAGGGTCTCATTATATGCGCAGAAGATTTATCCAACTACTTCCCCGACACCATAAATTCCTACATTTTACAATTATGCAGTAACAATGAGGCCGATGCGTCGTTGAAGACCAGGGCCGATAAACTAAAGAGGGACTCACACGATAAGATTGAATTTAATGATCTTAAAGATATAGCTATGCATTTAATAAAATTGCTACAAGATTTAAAAACATAAGCTTTAGAGTAAATTGTTACGGTCCAACATACGCCGGGGGCATAGTAGGTCCATCCTTCACCCCAGTAATCGGTCCATGTCGAAAATCCACCTTCACCTGGCGGAACAGGGCCGTGGGATGTTCGCGCACATCACTTCCAACGGGGTCCGGCTGTTCGCCGTTGCCAAAGATATAGAGGGGGTAGCCGCCGAACACCAGCTGCTGCCAGTTCCGCTTGGATTGGGAGCGTTCCTGCTCCGTAAAAAACGTCTCGATGTCGTCGGGCAGAACCTTATTGTTCAGTTTGGGCACGGGCACGTAGCCCTCGGCAAAGGGCTGGGTGTAGGGGGGCCAGCCATCCACAAAGGGCACGTCGAACACGGGGGGTGTGGTGCCGCCGTCGAGGTGGCTGAGGATGGGGCCGTAGAAGTACAGGGGCAGCAGGTAGCCCGCCTTGCTGACAGCGTACAGGTAGCCGTCCAGGGTGGTGACGGCGATGATCTTCGGGGCGGTGGCGCTGGAATCGGTCATGGGTTCTCCTTGAGGTGGTGCATGGGGAGGGTGGGGCAGACGGATGTTCAGGGACCGAAACCGTCCCCTCCTCCAATAGAGAGGGGTAGCACATTCTCCGGCACACAGTGAAACAGATTTTCGACCTCACCGCCAGCTGGGGTGCCGGGCCGGTCTCCGGCGAACAGGTAGAGCGGCCAGCCCCGGTAGGTGGCCTGGTCCCAGGGGCGCAGGCCGCTGCGGGGACGAACCCGCTGACCCAGGTGGAGGCGCAGGGCTTCACCGATGCTGGCCCCGGGTGGGGGACAGGGCAGCGGCGTGTAGCCGTACACGAAGGGCTTGAGGTGTTCTGGCCAGTGGGAGGCGAAGGGCACGGTCTGCCCGCACAGCAGCGCGAGGCGCAGCGGCATGAAGCGGTAGAGCGTGAGCGCGCCCGCGGGGGTCAGCAGCACGAGCCGGTCTCCGCAGATGCCCAGCGTTCCCCCATGCCAGGACACCCCGTTGGGAAAGGGGGGCGCTGGAGTCAGGGCATACACGCCGTCACCTCCGCCGGGGTGATGGTGACGGGGCAGGAGCGGGTGCCGTCCTGCGAGGCGATGCGCGCACCCGCTGTGTTCTGGCGACCACCCAGAAGAACGTAGCCGTCGGGGTCGGCGGGCAACACCGCGTTGTCCAGGTGAAGGTCCGCAGCGGCAGCCACTTCCCCGGCCTTCCAGTACAGCCGCACCCAGCGGCTGACCTCGAAGTTGGTCTGCCAGTTCAGCGTGGCGACGCCGTTGCCCCCCACGCTCAGCACCGCGCTGTCCTGGGTCACGGCCACGTTCAGCGGCAGGTCGTCGCTGTCCACAGTGACCTTGACCTGCCGCTCGCCACTGCGCAGGGCCACCAGGGCGTCGCCGCGCGCGTCGGTGACGGTGGGCAGACCGTTGACCCGCAGGGGCACACCGCGTACCCCCGTGCGGATCAGGAGGTTGCGGTTGCCCGCTTCTCGTCCGGGAATCAGGGAGCCGCCGATCAGGCCCACCACGCCCGAGGCGCTCACGTCTGCCCCCCTGGGCGTCAGGTTCACCTCGGCGCTGGCCGGGCCCTCGTAGGCGTAGCTCAGGCGCGAGTTCTGCCAGGTGCGCGCACCCACGCTGGCTCCCAGGGTGTGACCGGGTGCCGGGCGGTACTGCACGCTGAAGTCACCCTCGGCGCGCGAGGCAGGGCTGTCGGCTTCGTCTGCCGCATTCGCCGTCCGGGACCACCCGGCACCGCCGCTGACGGTGAGATTCGCCTGTGGGGTCCAGGTGAGGTGCAGGCCCGCGCTCCAGCCGCCCGGCTGGCCCTGCAGCAGGCCGCTGAGGGTCCACCGCTCATTCAGCCGGCGGTAGCCTCCCGCGGAGACGGCCCACCGTTCCGCCTCCCGTCCTGGCGCGAAAGAGGAGCGCAAAAAGAGCGTCGTGTTGTCCCAACTTCCCAGAGCGCTGAGGGTGACGCGGCTGCGGCGGGGATCTTGCACGGGAACCTCGGCCGAACCGCCCAGCGCCAGCTGCCCCACCACCTGCGCGTAGCTCCCCCGCAGGGTCAGCTCCGGCGTCTGCCCAGCGGCGCCGGGTGAAACGCCGGTCAGGCGATCGCCGGCCAGTTGGGCACTGGCCGAGAACTGCCGCCCCTCACGCACGCTGCTCGCGCCGATCTGGGCGGACCAGTCGCCAGGAAGCCAGTGGGCGGAGGCGTCGAGCGTCCAGCGTTCGCTCAGCCCGTAGACGCCCGCCCCCCGGACGGTCAGGCCCTCCGGCTGGTGTCCGGCGATCAGCTGCACCCCGTAGGCACCGCGTGGCAGGGCACCGGGCAGGGCGTCCTGGGCACGTTCGAGCACCCGCTGGCCGTTGGCGTCGGTGACCGTCACGGTGACCTGCGACAGCCCGGCGTCCAGGGGCAGGTTCTTGAGCAGCAGTTCGCCTGCCCGCGCGTCGACGGTGGCGAGGGGGACCCCGTCCACCGCCACCGTGACCCGGGCGTCCAGCGGCAGCGGCACCGACAACCGTTCCAGCCGCCGCTGCGCATTGCCCCCCTGCACGCCCACCCCCCAGAAGTCCGCGCCCGACAGCCGCCCGGGGTCGGTGAAAGGCAGGGTGCCGTACGCCGCGCTGACCTGCCACTCGGGAGAGAGGTCCGAGGTCAGCGCGGCGCGCGGCTGAAGCTCGACCCCGCCGTCAGTCTCGCCGACGGTTCGGCGGGCCACCGCTCCGGCGAAACCGCTCCAGCGCCCCAAGGCCCCGTAAGCGTCGAGGGCCAGCAGGTCCCGCCCCGCTCCGCCCGCCCAGGCGTGGGAGGCGCTCAGGGCGTAGGCCACGCCGAACACCGGAGCGTTGGGGGTTCCCGCGGCCCCCATCCCGGCCAGATCCAGCGTCCCGCCCGGCAGGAGCGAGAGCCGCGCCGCGACGCTGAGGCTCAGGGCCTTGGAATCGTAGGTCACGTCCAGCTCGTCCCTGAGACGCACAAACGGCTGACCGTCGCAGGTCACTTCCCGGGCGACGTATCCGGCCTCCGCGTCCACGAGGGCCGTGCCGTCCAGCAAGGTGCCTCCCGCGCCCCGCCGCACCTCGTGGACACCCCGGGCCTGACCGCCGACGCTCACGTCCAGCAGTTCGGCGTCCTGGGCACACAGGGCCGCGTCGGAGGCCGCCTGCGCGCGGGCCTGTCCGGTCCCCACGAGCAGGGCCAGGCCCAGCAGCGCCCGGAGGGGAGCGGACTTCCTAGGGAAGCGGCGGCTGCACACGGATCTGCTCTCCGTCCTGGTTGCGGTACGACACGTCCAGCGGGCCACCCAGGGCGCCCCAGCCCGCCAGCTGGTAGGTGAGCTGCGCGCCTGACAGGACCGCGTTGGGCGGGAAGTCGAGGACCTGGTCGCCCCGGCGCAGGGTCAGGTCATACAGGGTCTGGTGCCGGTTGCCGGTGTTGGTAAGGCGCAGGCGCAGCACGTCGCCCTGACGCTCCAGCGTATAGCCCATCTGGGCCGACGTGCCCTGGGGCGTGACGTAGAGGGGCAGGCGCACCAGAAAGAGTTCATTGAGCTGGATGGACAGGGCGGGGGCCGAATCGGGGCGCGTGGGGTCCCCGACTTCGTGATCGCTGACTCCGGCCGCCTTCACCTCGGGCGCTTGCTGGGCCAGGACGATCCGGTACGTCAGCTCACCGGCAGTGGGCTTGCGGCGCAGGCCGAAGCGCAGGACCTGGCTCTCGCCCGGCCCCACCGTAAAGCGGGTGGGGTTGAGCTGCACGTCGCGCGTGGGCAGGTCCACGTCCTCGCCGTCCCTGATCTGCCACTCCACCACACTGGCCTGTACGGTCACCGCCTCGGTGCTGGTGTTGGTAAAGGTCAGCGCTCCGTTGAGCGTGCGCGCCGGGTCCAGGTTCACCACCACCGGGTTGAGGTTGAAGCCCTGCTGCGCGTGTGCGCCGCTCCCCAGGGCGAGGAGCCCGAAGCCCAGCAGTCCGGCCAGACGCCCGGTCCATCTGCCCCGCCTCACGGCTGCCCCTCTGGCTGCAGGGAGAGCATCAGGTCCCCCCGGTACTCCCCGGCGGGCGAGGCCCATTGCCCGCCGGGCGCGTCCACCTCGAACACGAGCTGCTGATCGCCCCGCAGCACCTGGCCCGGCCACAGGGCGTCGCCCAACAGCGGCCGGACCGCCAGCACGCGCAGGTCCAGCGCCTGCCCTCCGCGCGTGAGTTGCAGCGCCCAGTCGCCCCCTTGAAAGTGGGTGGTGGGCAACGACAGGCGGTAGGGAGCGGCTCCAGGCGAGCAGCGCACCCGAATCCACAGGTGGCCGCGCTCGGCCCGGTCTGCCCGGTAGTTCAGGTCCAGGCCGGTCTGGACGTCGCACGCGCCCGCCGCGCCGAGCAGCGCCAGCAGTGCCGCCGCGCCCCGGGTGATGTTCCGCCTCCAGATGCTTGCCATACCTGATGTCCTCCAAAAAAAGTTCTGCGTTTGGGTGGTGTCTCTCAAAGGGTGGGGGCAGGCCCCAAAGCGGTATGGGCCTGCCTCCTCTGCGCGCTTACTTGTACTCGTAGGTCATCACGAAGTTGCCCAGGTAGTTGCCCTTGCTCGCTCCCCACTGTCCGGCGGGGATCTTGAAGGTCATGGCGCTCTGGTGCACGTCGGGGACAAGGTGGCCGCTGGAGCCCAGCAGGGTGAACCTCTCGCTGACGTTCACGCTGAGGTAGTCGCCCCCGCCCCGACCATCTTTGAGCAGCAGCACCTGGGCGGGAAAGCTGCGCTTGACCTGGGTGCCCTTGGTGCAGCGGATCCGCAGGGTGGCCGCGCCCGAGAGGTCCTTGGTGGCGTAGTAGCTGCCGCTCAGGATGGGGCGGCTGCTGTCACCGTTGTTCGTCTGGGTGAAGTTCGCGCCGTTCAGGTCGCTGTGGTCGAACTCGGAGGGCATGTAGGCGCACACGTTCCCGACGCCCACCTGCAGGGGCGCGGTGATGGTGCCCTTGCCGCTGCCCGACTCGGCTCCCGCCACACCCGCGAATACCAGAACGCCCGCCATCATCATCGTCTTTTTCATGGTCTTCTCCCCGCAGCCAAGAACTTGTTTCCCCGCTCGGCCCTGTGCCTGTCGGTGTTTCTTTGCTGTGACGAAACTGTAAGATTCTTGGCATTAACGGTCCGTTAACAGCCTGGCAGCGGCGTGCACACCTCAGTCCGGGGCGTTGCTGGGGCCTTGCCCGGCAGCCTCAAACTCACGTGCGCGGTTTTCTCCCGCCGTCCGTCAGAGAATGTTCAGAACGTCCCCTTTACGCTGACGGGCATGAAACGCCTCTCTGCGCTGCTGATCCTCGCCCTGCTCGGCACCGGAGCGTCGGCCACCACCGCGCCCCTCACGCTCCGCGTGGAGGCGGTCTGCGTTCCCCTGAGCGTCTCGGCCGAGTCGGTGACGGTCAAATGTACGCGCGGCAGCCAGGCCCCCGCCGATCCCCGGGGCTTTGCCGGCGTCCCCCTGGGCACCTGGCACCTCAGCGGACACGGATCATCGGCGGACGGAGCGGAGCTCTTCACGTACCGGGCCCTGGAGAGCGCAGCGAATCACGTCACGTTTTACTGACGGGCGCTGCCGCCCCGTTGAGGACAGCGCCGCGGGTCCAACCACCCGGTCGCAGCCTGACTACTGCTCGGCGTACACCCGCACGTCCACGTCGAGCTCGCCGCGTCCGCCGCCGTAGTAGGTGCCGCGCACCGGGGAGACGTCTGTGTACTCGCGTCCGTGGGTGATCTTGACGTGGCGTTCGCGTGCCAGGCAATCGTTGGTGGGGTCGTAACCCACCCACCCCACACCGGGCACGAGGCACTCCACCCAGGCGTGCGTCGCCTCGGCCCCGCGCAGCTCACCGCCGCTGTACAGGTAGCCGCTGACGTAGCGGGCGGGAATCCCCAGCCGGCGGGTGATGGCGAGCATGGCGTGGGTAAAGTCCTGGCACACCCCCCGGCCATGCGTGGCGAATTCGGCCAGGGGTGTGTTCACCGCCGTCGCTCCCGGCGAGTAGGTAAACCGCTGCCGCAGGTGGGTGGTGAGGTCCATCAGGAAGGTGGGCAGGTCATCGCCGGGTGCGGGACGCTTGACCCCGAAGACCTCGGGCCAGTCGCCTGCCGGAACCCGAGCGGTGAAGGTCAGGAACTCGCGGTCCACGCCGCTCACCTCGCGTAAGGCCGAGAAGGGAACAGGCCCGGGGTCCGGCACCGCGTGGGTGTCCACGATGGCCTCGGCCTGCAGCTTCAGGAAGGTGTGCGGTGCGTGGACGTGCACGTGGTGGACCAGCGCTCCGAAGTAGTCGCGGTGGGTATAGACCTCGGCCTCCGGCTCCACGAGCAGGTGAAAGGACCGCACCGTCTGCCGCTCACCCGACGCCGGATACAGGCGCACCTCGTTGAACGAGTCCCACGCAGGCTTGGGGTAACGGTACTCGGTGATATGTCGGATCTCGCAGCGCATAGGAAAGCCTCGGGGCACAAAGCCGCTAATGGGCAGTCTGCCACAGATGGGCGGGGGAAAAGGTCAGGAGGGAGCTTTCGGCGCTTTGCCCTCAGCTCGCCCCTCTCCCGGCGTGGGACAGCCGCCGGGGTGACGGGTACAGCCTGACGGGACCGAAACGGCTCGGCGAGAGGGCAACACGCTCCCGACGCAGCGAATCACTCCTCCTGAAAGTAGGCGGCGTGAATCGCTCCGCCCACCCGGTTGAAATCGCCCAGCAGGCCCTCCAGGGTCAGGCGTTCCTCCCCTTCCACCCCTGCCGAAACTGTGCCGCGGGCGTACTGCAACCGGGCCACCAGCCAGCGCGACAGGCGCAGAATCTCGGGGTGATCGCCGGGATGGTGGCGGTCGATCTGCGCCAGAGCGTCGTCCAGGTTCTCGGCGCTGTAGCGCACCGAGCGGGGAAAGAACTCGTCCAGCAGCAGGAATTCCTCGACGCGCTCGGGGACGATGCCTGTGTGAACCCGCTTGCGGTAGGCCTCGTAAGCGCTCGCGCCCTTCAGCACGCTCACCCAGCGCAGGTCCTGCACGGCGTGCTGCTTGGGGTCCGAGAGGGCCTGCCGGTCCTCGCCCCGGTGGGTGCTCTGCAGCACGCGCAGCATGTTGTCGCCGCGCTCCAGCATCTGCCCGGCGCGCAGGAACGACCAGCCCTCGTCCCGCGGAAAGGTGGCGAAGGCGATGCCGAAGAAAAACTGGGACGCGTCGCGCGCCGAGTCGCAGTATTCCGTCAGTCCGTCTCTGGAGAGCAGGTCCTCGTTCTGGAAGCACAGGCCCAGGTACGTGCGGTTGATTGCCTCCCACATCTCCGACGGCAGGCGGTCGCGCAGGCCCCGCGCGTTCTCGCGGGCGCGGGCCACGCTGCTGGCGATCGAGGAGGGGTTGTCGCGGTCAAAAGACAGCCACGCACTGATTGTGCGGGTGTCCACCCGGCCGTACTTGGCGCGCAGCTGCGCCTCGCCCCCCGTGAGTTCCAGCAGGGGCCGCCACGAGTCGCGCGCCCGGCCCGGCATCTCCAGCGAGGCGGAGTAGTTCACGTTCAGCAGGCGGGCCGTGTTCTCGGCGCGTTCCACATACCGCCCGATCCAGAAGAGGTTCTCGGCCAGGCGCGAGAGCAGCAGCATTACTCGCCCTCCAGTTCATTTTTTTCCAGTTCCTGCTGGTAGGAATGCTGGCCTGGGGTGTCGGGGGACGGCGGCGCGTCGGGGGTGGGCCCGCCCTCTTCCGCCGCTTCGCGCACGTCGCCGTAACGCTCCGCCTGATCTTCCCGCTCCGCGCCTGGAGCCGAGCCCAGGCCGCCCTGGTACTGGCTCTGGCCTTGCCGGACCGTTTCGGCAGATTGCCCCCCGTCTCCGTGCCACAACTGGCTCATGCCCTGGGGCGTGGGGGGACCGTCGTGGTCCAGGACCCAGGTGTCCTTGGAGCCGCCGCCCTGACTGGAATTGACCACCAGCGAGCCGCGCGTCAGGGCCACCCGCGTGAGGCCCCCGGGCACGATGGTGACCTCCGGGCCGCACAGGATGTAGGGCCGCAGGTCCACGTGGGCGGGCTCGAACTGCCGGGTGTCGGGGTAGAAGGTGGGGTGGCGGGATAAACCGACGATGGGCTGGGCGATAAAGTCGCGCGGGCTGGCGCGCACCTTGTCCAGATACGCGCCGATCGCCGCACGGTCCGAATACGGCCCCAGGAGCATCCCGTATCCGCCCGCCTCACCGACCGCCTTGAAAATCAGCTCGTCGGCGTGTGCGAGCATGTGCTCGAGGTGGTCCGGGTTCCAGCCAAGGAAAGTGGGCACGTTGTTCAGCAGCGGTTCCTGGTTCAGGTAGTAGCGGATCATGTCGGGCACGTAGGCGTACACGGCCTTGTCGTCGGCCACACCCGTGCCAATGGCGTTGGCGATGGCCACGCGCCCCTGGCGGTAGACCTCCACCAGCCCCGCCACCCCCAGCGCCGAGTCAGGGCGGAAGGTCAGCGGATCGAGGAAGTCGTCGTCGATGCGGCGGTAGATCACGTCCACCTGCCGCCGCCCGCCCGTGGTGCGCATCCACACCCGGCTGCCGTCCACGAAGAGGTCCCGGCCCTCCACGAGTTCCACACCCATCTGCTGGGCGAGGTAGGCGTGCTCGAAATACGCCGAGTTGTACATGCCCGGGGTGAGGACCACCACCGTGCCGTTCTCGCGCGGGCTGACCGACTGAAGCAGGGAGAGCAGCGCGGTGGCGTAGTGCCCCACGGGCCGGACCCCCTGGCCCTCGAACATGCCGGGGTAGATGCGCCGCATGGCCTGACGGTTGGCGAGGAGGTACGACACGCCGCTGGGCGAACGCAGGTTGTCCTCCAGCACGAGGTATTCGCCCCGCTCGTCCCGGATCAGGTCCGTGCCCACGATGTGCGTGTAGAGGTCCTGGGACACCTTTACCCCGTGGACCTCACGCCGGAAGTGGGCGGAGGTGTAGACCAGTTCCGCCGGAATCACCCCGTCACCCAGAATCTGCCCCTCGCTGTAGATGTCGCGCAAAAAGGCGTTCAGTGCCCGCACCCGTTGGGTCAGGCCCGCTTCGAGGTGCGCCCACTCCGAGGCGGGAATGACGCGCGGCACCGGATCGAAGGGAAAGGTGCGCTCGGTGCCCTGAGCGTCGCCGTACACAGTAAAGGTGATGCCTTGGTTGCGAAAGGCCAGGTCGAGCAACTGGCGGCGGCGCTCGAATTCGCCCACGCCCTGGCGGTCGATATACGCCTGCACGCCCTGATAGTGAGGCCGCACGGTCCCTTCGGGGGCCAACATCTCATCGAAGAACCGGCTGCCGGGTTCGTATCTCATGCCTTTCGCCTCCTCCGTACTTGCGGCCCAGGATAGCGGGGTTTGAGCCAAAATTTCGCCCTGGGCCCCGCCCTTCAGACGTGGTAAACAGGGGAGACGTGCCCGAGTCGGACGGGGAACACCCCGTTTCCGAAAGGGTTGCTCAAGGCCAGGCTCCGCTGCTGCTCCGCACGCTCAGACCCTGGTGGACGCGGTCTGTGAGACAATCGCCTCGAAATGTCCTGGGAAATTGGGTTAGGGGGCAGCCGGGCGTGTTCGGGCAGGGGGAAAACGTGCGCTGAACGCTGGACCCAGCGCGGCGTGCTGGCGCTCACGTTGATGCTGGGGGCTGTGAGCGCGCAGAGCATCCCCAGGACGTCCTCATCCCAGACCGCGCGCGAGTACGTGCAGCAGGTTCACGACATGACCGGCCTGCCCGTTACGGTCAAGCACGTGGCGTGCGTCTCGAGCGGCAAGCCCGACACGCTGGCCGAGGTGTACCTGACCGAGCAGCGCGGACTGTACCGCGTCGGGCGCATGGAACTCAACGAGAAGGCCAAGCAGGTGCTGGACGAGGGCCGCAAGTTCCCCACCACCCAGAACTACTACAACCGCTATGTGGTGCGGGGGGAGTCCTTCAGCGGGCTGAGCCTCAACGCCCTGCTGGGCTTCTGGCGACTGCTGGGCATGCGCTTCAAGCTCGACGACGGCGAATATGTCTGCCGGGTAAGCTGAGGGGCCCAGAGGCTTCAGCCCAACCCAGCCCCATCATCCGGGCCACCGTCTTCGCCAGACGGCGGATAGTGAACCGGCTGGACGAGTTGCTGGAGGGCCGGCAGTGAAGCAGCGTCAGCCTGGCGCAGGCCTAAAGTGCGTCTGAAAAACGTGTGGGAGCGGGTTTTGCCTGATTAGAGGAAGGAGGGATGATAGGGCGGAGGTGGTGCGCGCATGACTGGGGCGTCCGTACCCAAACGATCTCACCGATGCCGAGTGGAACGTCCTTCAGCCGCTGACCCCTCCTGAGTCTCTTGTGGGTCGGCCCCGCAAGTGGTCTTTGCGGGAGATTCTGGACAGCATCTTCTCCGTCCTCCGCGGAGGCCGTGGCCTGGCAGACGATCTACCACTACCACAGGATGTGGAGGCTGCAAGGCGTGTGGGAAGCGTTGCATACCCAATTGCGTGAGTTGGTCCGAGTGCGAGAAGGACATCCTGAGACACCAAGCGCTGGAATCATAGACAGTCAATCGGTCAAAACAACAGAGGCAGGTGGACTACGTGGTTACGATGGCGGTAAAAAGGTCAACGGACGGAAGCGTCATCTGCTTGTGGATACGCCCTGCCTCGTCATGGCGATCAAAGTACATGAAGCGGACATTCTTCCCCCGCGCAGGCGCGGTCCTCCTCTTGCGAGGGGGCGCCGAACGTCTTTCCGCGAATGAAGCACCTGTGGGCAGATGCGGGATACACCGGAAAACTGGCAGGAGAACAGGGAACGTTTCTCGGCTGGACGCTGGAGATCGTGAAGCATCCCTGGTCAGGACAGCAGAGCACCTGGGCACCAAAAGATGCACCTCCACGACACGTGGAGGTGCCCAAGGGTTTTGTGGTGTCCAAACGGCGTTGGGTGGTAGAGCGGACCTTTGCCTGGCTGGGAAAATCCAGGTGCATGGCCAAGGACGATGAAGCGCTGCCGGAGACAGCGGAGAACCTTGTCTACGAGGTGATGATCCATGATCCGCTTGATGGTCCACCGCTTGGCCAAGGGGCCACCCTGACCTGCTTCAGACGCACTTTAGTGGTCTGATTCAGAAAAACGTTGATGGTTGCAACACTTCTTCATGCCATCCCTCCTGCATCTCAGGGTTGTATTCCCGGTCGTACGGTAGACTCGACGTGACGGTCCGATCCAGACGGCATCTCCAGGGTTCCGGCAACTTAACGCCGGTAGGCTGGTGGGCTGTGAGTGACCGGAAGCGCTACCGCCACCGTTTCCCCCTCAGCCAACGTGATGTTCAGGAACTTGCTCCACGAACGCAGTATTCGGGTCAGTCACGAGACCCTTCGGCGGTGGAACATCAAATTTGCTCCCCTCCTCATCGAGGATCTGCGCCACTGGATGAAATGTGCGTCGGTGTGCTGCATAAACCTCAAACAGGCGCACTGTAAGCGTCAAAAATAATATATACGAAAGGAAAAGCCCTCGTGCCCCTTCTTCCCTCGTGGTCTTTCCTCTTTTCCCCGCTTCTGCCGTGGCCTATGCGCCAGACACCTACAGGAGAAGCGGCGTCACAAATCCCCCGCTCAAGCTTTGCGTTCCTCCTTCAACCGTAGTGCTCCAAAAAGCTCCAGGGCTAGAGAGTTCAGGATTTCGTCCATGTTCATCTGTGAGGGTGTAGAGGCTACCAAGATCACAATCCAACTTGAACGACCTGATTGTGGTATTTGCGTAAACACTCAACCCAGAGCCTGTTTTCTTGCTGGTCAGCGGAGAAACCTTTGGTCAACTTCGAGCACCCTTCCCAGCTCTCTGCTGCCAGGCTGGGTTTGGAATCTCGGAACAGGGAGTGCGGCTACCTCGTCATCAACAAACGTCCTACACATACTTCTTCAGCCTGTTTGTTCGCTCGTCACAGAACCAGACCTTCTATTTGGATGGGCACTTTTCACCCTCTAGCCTGCGTGAGACACTCTTTATCACCGAACATCACCTACCTGAGCGGATCATCCCAGCCGAAGAGATTCATGGCGTACACGGGAGTCCTAAAACCTGCGAGCCAGACGGTCCACGCGTGCATGAGGCTGGGGAATTTGGTAAGGTCCTGTCATTAAACCAACACCAGTGACACTGGCGAGGAATGTTCGGAGACGTGCTACTCACCACTTCGGCCTACACACAATAGGAGAATTTGTTCTAGCTTCTACTCGGATAAAACCCTCAATTATGCCTTACCTAAGGCCAATTAGGACAGAGAGTCAGCATTCCGGCGCTGGTTCAACTTTCGCCATTTCCTCTCTTCGCGGGTCACCTCCCACTCCATCTGGCGCGACTTGATCAGCACTACCTGCTCAAGCAGTACATGAGCATGCTTTCTCCTCTCCTCCAGCGTCTCCAAATCCCAGCCCCATCCGACCACCGCCACACCCTCATTCATCCCCTCAGTGTGCAGGGGTCTTTTTGTAGCCTTCAAGCTTCTGATAGGACAGTCTTCATCCTGTTCTGTTGCTGCGCTCGGAAAGATGAGGAGGACTCACCCCTAAGCCCAGTTAGGGCGGAGAAGCTCCCGCCAGGTTGGGCTGCTATGTGCAGCACACTTGAGGGTATGAATGATCTACCCGAGGCGCTCCTGCTGACGCTATACGCTCAAACTGACACACGGGAAGATTTCGCCGAGTGGTTTGTTCAACAGGCAGTCGAGAAGGGTCAGGTCATTGACGTACAGACTGTCCATCAGCATCTGGTGAGTCTCTACAAGGGGAAGTTCATTACGGGACAGCGCGTCAGCGGGCGAGCTGGGGTGAGTCATCCTCAGCTGATCGCGCGTGGCGTTCGTGCCGCTGCCGACCTCTGATCCACTGTCCTTCCCTTTGGCCAAAGGGTATTTAGAGCAGGGAGCAGGCTGTGCAGTACGGGAAAGGAGGAGACGGAATCATGGGCTTGGACATTCTTGAAAGCTATGAGATCTGCCTTGACGGGCGGTGGACCTACATTGATCTCGCTGCTGATCCTGTTCCATCTCAGTACATGCAGAGGGAGAGGTGGCATCCTGCCGAACTCCATCGCAACTCCGCCTTCTTCGCCATTCTTGCCCGTGGTGGGCCGTATACCTTGGATCCCATTGCCTGCTGCCGTGGCATACCAGAAGACGCAAGCCCTGAGGTGCGGACGCGTTGGCAGGCTGTGCGCGATGATCCGAGCATCACGGCACCGTCTTGGGTCACGTTGGATGAACTCCTTGCCTTTGATTGGGAGCAATGGCTCGAAGATGTGGATGGCTACGACCCTCCGGTCCGGTGCTCCGAAGTGACGGCTCCGTTTTCTCAACGTACCCTGCCTTACCTGGTGTCTCGAGTGGAGGATCCGCGCCACTTGAGGATGGTCTTTTGGTTTGGCTGTTAGGACTTCTTTCAGACTGCAAACTGAAGAATCGCGAGTTATAGGTCCGCCTCTCGGTGGGCCTTTTCGCTGCTCTCAATACTGGATTCTCTGCCCCGGAGAGTCGGTCACGCCAGATGAGCGCCGTTGGCGCGGTCGTCAGTGTTGCGTAGAACGAACTGCCCAACCGGAATAATCAGACCTGTGTCCTCAGCAACCGGAATGAAGGTGGTAGGTGGAACTTCATCCTTTACGTGTGGCCGCCTGTAGCCTGGAGGAACGTGTGTATTTCCGGCGCAAGGCGCTCCTGCACGCTGTGTTCAAGGGGGTGCGTCACGTCCGGCAGTACGAGTAGGCGACCCCGCGCCAGCGTCCGGTAAGCGCCTACGGTTTCTTCCACAGTGACCATCCGGTCATGGTCTCCGACGGAGAGCTGTACGGGAACTGTCAGGCCGCGCAAAACAGCATCGGTCACTGCCGGGTTGTCACCAAGCTGCGTCAAGAGGTCGGCAACACGCCGGGTGAGTAGCCGCCAGTCCTGAGGAGCGTGTACCTGTTCCAGCGTAGCGGCGAAGGCTGGGGCTTTCTGCAAGATGCGGTCAGGATCCAGCCCACGGACCTCACGTGAAGCCACCTCTGGAGTCCAGGAGAGTTTTGTGGCGTGAGCAAACACGCCAGCCACCCGGTCAGGATGGGCCTGCGCAAGCAGCAGTCCCACGTACCCACCTAAGCTGTACCCGAACACGTGAGTCCGCGCCACGTTCCGGGCGTCCAGTTCAACCTTGACAGCTTGAGCAAGCTCGTGGGCATTCAAGGTATCCGGGATGGGCTGGCCTCCATGACCGGGAAGGTCCAAGGACAGCACATCGGCAAAAGGGGCCAAGGCGGAGGCCAATGGAGCCAGCAAAGCACTGGACTGCAGCGCTCCGGGGAGCAACACAAGGCTATGTTTGGTCGTCACGATTAATCGTACTGTTACTGTCACTGGCATGAAGGCGCAGGCAGGCCCTCGTCTGGGGTTCCGGGACCAAGAGCATAGGCGCAGGCCATCCAGAACTCGCCCGCACGCGCATTAAGCGAACGCTTTGACGGAGAGATGCGAACAGGCCGGGGACGTGGGGCTTGGAACACTTCGGGGCAGGGGAGGGAAGCGGCCGAGAGGACCAAGGGGGCCTTGAGAAATAACTTATCGTATATATTTCATCCTCCCACAGTACCTGATAACTTCCAGAAACCCGCCTGTTCATCTGTCGTTCACGGCCGTTTTCCTAATGTTGTCCTAAGCAAAGAGAGCGGGACGCAAACCTCCTGCCCTTCAGCAATTCAAGGAGATAACCATGAATATCAAGACCAAAATGCTGATGGGCACCCTCGCCGCAACCCTTCTGGCCACTTCCTGTGGGAGCACGAACTCGCCCGTGGCGCCCACTACGCTGAGCTTCATGGGTCAAGGTACCGTAGAGGGATATAGCGCGGACAAGGATTATCCTATTCGCTTTAGTAAAGAGTGGAGTGATGTTGGTACTATCAAGTCAGATAATACCATCAACGTACAAGTGACCTCCGAGGCTGCCAAATCAGTTATGAGTTCTACTTTGGCTGGACTGAAGGAAGGACTTTCAAGTATTTGCGATACCAGCGAAATAATTGTTAATAATACCCCCTACGCTCATATCGGCAACCTTACGTTTACTGATAGTGAGGGGAAGACAAGATATATTAATGTGCAAAGCAATACGGTCAAAATAGACAGTACTAGACCTCTTGCGAAAGTCACGATCGGCAGGCTTGGGTGAGGTTGCACAGCGCTGCGATGAGCTGAACCCGGAGTGCAAACCGACGCCGCCGATGTCGGTACACGCCCTTCAGCACACGGAAGATCTTCATGCGACGGATCATATGCTCGATTGCCTGCCTGGTATGCGCGAGGACACGGTTGTCCTGGCGCTGCTCCGCGGACAGAGGCGACGCCTGCGTCGCCTTATGGGGGGTAAGGGCGTGCCTGTGGCTTCTCCACAGGCCCTGATACCCTGCATCTCCAATAAGCGCCGTTTGGTGAGGAAAACGAACGCCTGACTGACGAAACAGCTTTAGGTCATGAACCGCCCCAGCGCTCGTGGCGGTGCCCAGGATGCGCTGCGTCACTGTGCACATCAGCACCTGAAATTTCAGGGTGTGCCGCTTTTTCTTGCCGCTGTACCACGCGCGCTGCTTTTTTTGGGCCGTTCACAGGGCACTTCGGAAGCATCGACCGCGACGATGCTGTACACGAGTTGTGCTTCCTGAAACACGCGTTTCTTGGGCAGCTGGAACCGTGCACTGGCAATCAGAGCCGCTTCCACGCGTTCCACCGTGCGATGCACGGTGGCTTCGTGCACACCCCAGTCGTCACCCAGGTGGGCGAAGGTCCGGTACTCGCGCCAGAATTCCAGGGTCATCAGCAGTTGTTCCGCCACGCTGAGCGCGGCGGGGCGGCCTGATTTCTTTTTCTGTCCTTCGCGTAGGGTCAGCACCTCTTCCATCTCAGCAAACGTTTCCGGGTAGACCCCGGTGCGTCGACGGAACTGCTTGCGATTCATCTTCAGCGTGCGTGTCAGACGGTCTCGCTCCACCCTCCCAGCTTAGCCTACGACTTTCGCAAGAGGTCTACTGTTACCACAACTCACTACGCATTCATGTTTGCCCTTCAACCTGGTAGCATGAAGGGAGTAGCGAAAAAATGCAAGTCCTCGAATGGATTTACGGAAACGTACACCGTCGACATTGCACTAAAACCTGGATGGAATATGGTTCATTTCATAGAAACGTACAATCAAGACAAAAAAGCACCTGGATCAAAGTACTCTATTCTCTCAGCCGAGGGTGGCAACCAATACGAAGGAAGTTGGGTGGTCACAAAATAACATCTCGGGTGACGACTACCCTTCCCACGCTTATCACCAAGGAAACTACCCCTTATTGATACCGGCTGAAGTTGCGGACGTTAGAATGGGTGGATGACGGACCGTTGGCTGCCCTCGCGCCTGACGCGAGCTCAACTTGAAGAACGTCGACTGCACTTCCTCAAGCTGCTCGAAACTGGGCAATACAGCAGCAAGGAACTCGCGGAGCTTCTGGGTGTCTCCATGAGTACTCTGCGCACCTGGAGGCACCTCCTGCGGCACCAGGGTCCAGGTGCACTGCAGGCCACCATCACCACGGGGAGAGTGCCAGCACTCTCCGGAGAGCAGCGAGAGACCCTGAAGCGACTGCTCAACGAAGGCGCACAGGTGCATGGCTTCCCCGACGCGAGCTGGACGACCCCGCGCGTCCGGGAGGTCATCGGTCGTCACTTCGACATCTGGCATCATCGCGACCACGTGCGGAGAATCCTGCACCAGTTGGGCTTCTCCCGCCAGAAGCCCGATCAACGCGCGCTGGAACAGAATCCCGAAGCGGTGGCCACCTGGATTCAGACCGTCCTGCCCGAGATCAAAAAAAAGTAACGGCGGGAGCGACCCTGGTCTTCCTGGATGAGGTGGGGTTCAGCCTGAAAGGCACGGTGAAGCACACCTGGGCGCTGCGCGGCCACACGCCCGTGGTGTATGGCAAAGCCAGCTGGGACAAGGTGTCGACTATCGGTGCACTCACCACTGCCGGCCAGTTCCTGCAACACACGCAACACGGCGCGTTCAAGAGTCCGGACGTGATTCGCTTCCTGCAGCACGTGTTGACGCACGTTCCAGGAGAGGTCATGGTCGTCCTCGACAACGCCGGCATCCACAAATCGAAGGCCGTCACGGCCTTCGCAACAGGTGAAGCACGGCTGTCTCTGCAATATCTCCCGCCGTACGCTCCGGAACTCAATCCCATTGAACTGGTGTGGGCCTATGTCAAGCGCAACGTCCTGGGGAACTTCTGTGCACAGACACTGAAGGAATTGAAGGCGCGCCTCAAGGTTGGATGGGCGCGCGTCCGGTATGTCCGACTCCCTGCTCGCCTCCTCCACAGCTACCTTCCGTCCTAAACTTCAGCCGAGATCAATAATGGTACTCCGTTGACTGGCGGGAACCTGATGGATGGCGCCCCTGTTTCTGGGGTCAGCGCGGTACACAAAGAGTGGGAATCCACCGTGTTTTTCGCCAGCAGTTCCAGACCCAACGGAGTACCAATAAAAAGCCAACGGGGGGAGTGAAGGCCACCCACGCGGAAGACGAAAACCGCAGCGCCACCTCCAGTGAAGACCTTCGAAGGTGGACGACCTGACCAAAGGTCAGACCTCCACTTCCGATCAAGAGATTTAGGACAGAAATTCAGAGTTTTAGGCAAGCGCCCGCCCCCCTGGGTTCATAAACTTCCCTTACGCGGCTGACCCCAGTCCGCACCTGTCAGAGACGACAAAGCCCAGGAGACCCCATGCCCTTACAACCAGACAACTACACGTTTCCCCTTGCTGCCGAAGTTACGCGGACGCCCATGCGGTACAAGAACCGCTACGGCATTGAGCTTGCGGCTGACTTGTACCAGAGGAAGGATTTCGACGAAGCTGCCCAGTACCAGGCACTTGTGATCGGCCCGCCTCACGGCGGGGTGAAAGAGCAGGGCCCGGGCGTCTACGCTCAGGAAATGGCCCAGCGCGGCTTTGTAGCCCTTGCTTTCGACCCTTCCTACAACGGCGAGAGCAGCGGTGAGCCGAGACACATCACGTCCCCCGAACTCTTCGCTGAGGATTTCAGTGCTGGCGTGGATTTCCTGGGTACGCTCCCTTACGTTGATCGTGAGCAGATCGGCGTGATCGGCATTTGCGGCAGCGGTGGGTTCGCGCTCAGCGCTGCCCAGGTCGACCCGCGTATCAAAGCGGTCGCCACCACCGCCATGTACGACATCAGTGGTGTGAACCGCGACGGTTGGCAAGGCAGCGCTACCGACGACGACCGCCGCCAGAACCTGGCCCGCGTGGCACAGCAGCGCTGGGCGGATGTTGACGCTGGACACCCCGCGCTCACGCCGACCTTCCCCGCGGACATTCCAGCTGAGGGCCCCGACCCCATCACCAGCGAGTTTTTCGAGTATTACGTCGCTGATCGTGGACACCATCCCCGGTCCATCGGCGGCTTTACCGTGACCAGCGCTGCGGCACACATCAACTTTGGCGCCCTCCAGCACATCGGAGACATTGCGCCCCGCCCCATCCTGCTCATCACTGGTGATCAGGCCCACTCCCGGTACTTCAGCGAGACCATCCACCAGCAGGCGGCCGGACACTCGGAGCTTGTGGTTGTTCCCGGCGCACGCCACATCGACTTGTATGACCGCACTGAGGTCATTCCGTTTGACCGCCTTGAAGGCTTCTTCTCCGAGAACCTGAAGTCCACTCCGTAACTTGTCCCTCAAACGCCGGGCTACGGCGCCCGTTCAGGCGCTCACAGGAGGCCTTATGGCTGACCAAATTGCTGCAGAGCGCACCTTCCCCAGCGTGACCACCCCGAACTGGAGTGCCGTGTTCGCCCTGACCCTGTGCGTCGCGACGTTGATCGCGTCCGAGTTCATGCCGGTCAGCTTACTCACGCCGATTGCCAACGACCTGAACATCAGTGAGGGCAGAGCTGGCCAGGCCATCGCCATCTCCGGGCTGTTCGCCGTCCTGACCAGCTTGATGGTCTCCTCGGCCACGCGCCGAATCGACCGCCGCACGGTCCTGCTCGGGCTGACCCTGCTGATGATGGCGTCTGGCATGATGGTGGCATTCGCGCCGAACGTTACCGTGTTCATGTTTGGCCGCGCTCTGATTGGCATTGTCATCGGTGGGTTCTGGGCGATGTCGGCCGCAACCGTCATGCGCCTCGTTCCTGAACAGGACGTTCCGCGCGCGCTGGGCCTGCTCAATGGCGGGAACGCACTGGCCACAGTCCTTTCTGCGCCACTGGGAAGCTTTCTCGGGCAGACCATCGGGTGGCATGGCGCCTTTTTCACGGTGGTCCCGCCCGCGACCCTAACCCTGGTCTGGCTGCTCGCCCGCCTGCCCTCCATGCCCTCCCAGCACCGCCCAGGGGGTCATTCGGTGTTTCAGGTGCTGCGCCGGCCCCTGGTGCCTCTCGGAATGCTGTCCGTCTTGCTCTTCTTCCTGGGCCAGTTTGCGTTGTTCACCTACCTGCGCCCCTTCCTGGAAACCGTCACGCGCGTCAATGTCTCCACGCTTTCCCTGCTCCTGCTGATTAACGGCGTGGCTGGTCTGGTGGGCACGGTCCTGATTGGCACGGTGCTGCGCACCCGGCTGTACAGCGTGTTGACCGTGCTCCCGCTGGCAATGGCTGTCGTGGCGATCGCACTCATGGTGTTTGGCAACGTACCCATTCTCGTCGGCGTCCTGCTGGCTGTTTGGGGACTGCTGGCCACAGCCGCGCCCGTCGGCTGGTGGACCTGGCTCAGCCGGGTGCTTCCCGACGACGCCGAGGCGGGAGGTGGCCTGATGGTGGCGGTGATTCAGCTCGCGATTACCCTAGGCGCCACGCTGGGCGGCGTGTTGTACGACCTGAGTGGGTACCGCATGACCTTCGCCCTGAGTGCGGCCATGCTCGCCGCATCGGCACTCCTCGCTTGGGTAGGAGCCCGGTCTCACGCCACCGCAAAAAGGACTCGCCAGCAAGAAGTCCACGTATGAATTCCTTTTTGTTGATCACACTTCTGGCCTTCTCTGCTGGCGCTGCCCCGAGGAGCCAACAGATGAACATCAAAATCGGTACCGCGACCTTCACCGCGACCCTGGATGACACGCCCACGGGCCAAGCGTTCAAAGCCCGCTTGCCCCTCACGCTCAGGATGAGCGATCTGCACCAGAACGAGAAGTTCGTTGACCTACCGGTGGGGCTGCCCACCCGAGCCGTCCATCCCGCCACCATCCGTCAGGGCGACCTGATGCTGTACGGCGACCGCACCGTCGTCCTGTTCTACCGGACCTTCCCAACCCGTTACAGCTATACGCGCCTTGAGCGCATCCATGATCCCAAGGGCCTGGCTGTGGCCCCGGGCTCCGGGGACGTCACCATCACCTTCACGCTGAGGTAGCGCTGCCCCAAACACGTGATGGCCACACCTGGATGCACTTCCCCTGCATCACAGACCGTAGCAAGGCCATTGATCCTCGCCCGAAGGCCAGGGGAACCATTCAACAACCAGGAGATTCACCATGAAAGCAACCATGCTGTACGGCCCCCGGGACATCCGCTTTGAGGACCGCCCTGACCCCACCATCATCGAGCCCACCGACGCCATCATTCGCATGAGCGCTACCTGCGTGTGCGGGTCCGACCTGTGGCCGTACCGGGGCGACGACGTGAGCGATCAGCCGATGCCGATGGGCCACGAATACTGCGGGATTGTTGAGGAAGTCGGTCGCGACGTACGTCACCTCAAACCCGGTCAGTTCGTGGTGGGCTCCTTTTTCGCCTCGGACAACACCTGCCCCATCTGCAACGACGGGTACCAGAGCCGCTGCGTGGACGCCCGCCCGATCGGCGCTGAGGGCGCGCAGGCTCCCTTGCTGCGTGTCCCCCTGGCTGACGGCACGCTGGTCGCCACACCGGAAGTCCCGGCCGATGACCTGCTGCCGAGTCTGCTGGCGACTTCTGACGTGCTGGGCACCGGCTGGTTCGCAGCGGACGCTGCGAGGGTCAAACCTGGGAAGACGGTCGTCGTGGTCGGGGACGGCGCGGTGGGCCTCCTGTCGGTGCTGTCCGCCAAACAGATGGGTGCCGAGCGGATCATCATGATGAGCCGACACGAAGCCCGTCAACAGCTCGCACTGAAGTTTGGCGCGACGGACATCGTCACCGAACGCGGCGACGAAGGCGTGGCCCAGATCAAGGAGCTGACCGGTGGCCTGGGCGCGCACTCGGTGATTGAGGCGGTTGGCACCCAGGAGTCGATGATGCAGGCTATCCGCGCCACCCGTCCTGGTGGGCACGTCGGGTACGTCGGGGTGTCGCACGGTGTGGAACTGCCCGGACTGGAGCTGTTTTTCTCCGGCGTGCACCTGCACGGTGGCCCCGCGCCTGTGCGCCGCTACCTCCCGCACCTGATCGACCTGGTGCTCAAGGGCCAGATCAACCCCGGCCTGGTGTTCGACCAGACGCTGCCACTGGAGCAGGTGGCCGAGGGTTACCGCGCGATGGATGAGCGCCGCGCCATCAAAACCATGCTGCGCCCCTAACACGGACGGCTTACCTTTCGGGAGTCCATTCGTTCACCACGCCACCTGAGGACCAGGAGCCACCATGAACATTCAACGTGTCGGAACCCAACCCTCTCACAAAGGCCCTGCTGACTGGTTTACCGGAACGGTCCGGATCGACGGGTTGTTCGTGGCCCATGAGCCCGCCCGCGCCGCTGGCAACGCTGTGACCTTTGAACCTGGCGCGCGCACGGCCTGGCATACCCATCCCCTCGGCCAAACGCTGATCGTCACGGCCGGTATGGGGTGGGTGCAACGCGATGGGGGGCCCATTGAGGAGATCCGCCCAGGGGACGTCGTGTGGTTCGGGCCTGGCGAGCGGCACTGGCACGGGGCCTCACCCACGACGGCCATGACGCACATCGCCATTCAGGAAGCGCTGGACGGCAAAGCGGTCGAATGGTTGGAGCACGTCACTGATGAGGAGTACCAGGGGCCGTGAACAGGGAGACTCCATGACCCCTTCAGCCGTGCATCTGGCCCCATCACCTGAAGAATTGTCTCGCCTGGCGGGCCTGATCAGGACATACGCCCCTTATGACGGTGACTTCCCCCTTCGGCTGCCGGGGGTGGCGGTCGCCCGCTCCGCCCATGTGAACCAACACCTTCAGCACACCGTGCAGCAGCCGGCCCTCTGCCTGGTGGCGCAGGGCAACAAGAGCGTGCGGATTGGCCCGGACAAGTACGAGTACGATCCCCAGCGCCTGATGGTGTACTCCGTTCAGCTGCCAGTCGCGTTTCAGGTCACGCAGGCCAGTGTGGCGGAACCGTTCCTCACGTTCAAACTGGACCTGGACCCCCGGCGGATTGCCAGCCTCAGCCTGAAAATCTTCCCGGACGGAGTGCACCGCGTTCAGGAGAACCGTGGCGTTCACCAGACCCACTCGAATGGCGCCGTCGTGAACGCCGCAAGCCGGCTCCTGGAGGTGATGGGTAACGACCGGGAAGCGGCCTTGATTGGTCCGCTGGTCGTGGACGAACTCCTGATCCGCCTGCTGATGAGTCCGGTCGGCGCGCAGGTGGCCCAACTGGGGCAGGCTGAATCACGGGTGGGGCGAATTGCCCGGGCCATCGACTGGATTCAGGCGCACTACGACGAACCACTGGAAGTCGAGGCCCTCGCCGAACTGGCGCACATGGGCGTCTCGACCTTCCACGCCCATTTCAAGGCCGTCACCTCGATGAGTCCACTGCAATTCCAGAAGCACGTACGACTCCAGGAAGCCCGCCGCCTGCTGATGTCGTCGCCGGTCGATGCCACGACCGCCAGTCGACAGGTGGGCTACCAGAGTGCCTCGCAATTCAGTCGGGAGTACGGCCGGCTATTCGGGTCTACCCCCTCACAGGATCTCGCCCGGTTACGCGAACCCGGAGGTCAGCCGCTCGCCACTCTCTGAAAATACCTGACCGCGCTGCAAGGTCATGCACCGGGGAGACGTGCCGTACTGGTCAGCCCCGTGGCCTCTCTCCTGTTCGAATCCTCTAAGGAGGTTCTCCACCATGAGAACTGTCATTCTCAACAACAACGTTTCATGCCCATTCTCGGTTTCGGGGTCTACCAGATTCCCGAAGCAGCGGAGTGCGAGCGCGTCGTCACAGATGCCCTTGAGGCTGGTTACCGCCTGATCGACACGGCCACCACCTACCTGAACGAAGAAGCCATTGGCCGGGCCATCCGCAGCAGCGGCATCGCACACCGCCCGCGTCGGTGGTCCCGCTGCTGGGGGGACGTCGGATTACGACTGACGGGGCACGCCGCAGGAGCAGGGGGAGGCGAACCTGCAGGCCGCGGCAGAACTGCAAACCCAGGTGACGGGCACACGTACTGGCACCCACTTGTGGTTGCGGGCATTCGGCGTGACGCCCGCGTATGAGATGCACGTCCTGCGAGGGCTGGAAACGGCCGTGGCCTCGGGCGTGGATGACCTGATGCTCTGGTCCTACCGATGCGGGGAGGGCCGGGGGCGCCTGACCAGCCAACGTGCAGACCGCCTGTGGGTGGAGGTTGTGGCCCTCGTGCACGCGGCGCGGTCCAGGGCGCACCGCTCACCGTTTCTTTCCACCACTGAGGTACGTATGACGGAACACACCATGCCGAGCGCAGAAGTCCTTTCCTCAACCTTTCCCTGGGTGGAATCGCAGGGATTGCTCGCCAGGTCAACGCCGCGAACGGCTGGGGCCTGGAGTTCACGTACGGCGACGTGCCCGGGTACATCGCGCTGATCCACTCGGAGATCGTGGAGGCGGACGACGAGTCGGACCTCACCCCGAGGAACCGGGGCTCGGGGACGTGCTGTTCCGGGCGTTGGACCTCGCGGAGCTGCTCGCGCCGAGCGCGCTGCTGGAGCAGGGCTGGAACCCGGGTGACAGCATGAGTAAGGGGCTCGAACGCCGGTTGCTGGACCTGCATAGGTGCGTGACGAACGCCCTGGAGGCTTTCCGGAAAGAGCCGAAGGAACGGGCACGGGAGGTGATCCTCGACTACCACCATGAGAACCGGGATCCCAGTGACAAGCACTGAGATCCCGGAAGGGTGCAGTCAGGGCGGGTGTCAGTGGGTGGGCGTTTGAGTGGGTTCCTCAGCGCTCGGTTGGGGGCGGGCGTTGATGACCAGCGCGGTGATGACCGCCGCAACCACCAGGATGAGGGCCCCGACCGCCAGTCCGCTGCTGTAGCCCTGGACCAGCGCGTCACTGGCCCGGGTGACCAGTTCCTCATTCCCGCTCGTCCGACCCTGATACAGCGCAGCCAGGGCGTCCGGCAACTGATGGGCAGTGGTCGTCACCGCCACTGTGGCCAGGAGCGCCAAGCCCAGCGCCACGCCGATCTGCTGCGCGGCGTTCAGCAGCGCCGACGCGATTCCGGAATCCTGGGACGCCACGCCGTGCACTCCGGTGAGGGTCAGAGGCACGAAGCCCATTCCGAACCCGAAGGCCGTGAAGAAGATGCCCGGAAGGAGGTGCAGGGCGTAACTGGCGTCACGATCCATAGTGGACAGCCAAAAGACGGCAGCACTGGCGATCAGCATGCCCACAGGGGCCAGCACGCGGGGGGGAATGCGGGTGACCAGCTTGGTCACGACGCCCGAGGAGAGCGCGATGCCCACGGCGAAGGGTAACCATGCCAGCCCGGTGCGCATGGGGCTGTACCCCAGGATGTGCTGCATGTAGAGCGTCACCAGGTAGAAGGTGCCCATGGGGCCCACAGCGAGCAGCAGCATGCCGAGGTAGGACCCCCAGCGGTTTGCGGTCACGGAACACCCGTAGGGGCAGCAGCGGCTGGGCACTGCGCGTCTGAATCCACAGGAACAGCGGAATCAGGGTGGCCGCGGTTGCGAGGAACGCCAGGGTCAGCGGGTCGGTCCAGCCGTGCTCCCCCCCCCGGGTGATGGCGTAGACGAGGGCCGCCATGCCTACAGTGCTGGTGAGGGCGCCGGGAAGATCCAGCCGTCCGGGATGACGTCCCGCGTCCCCCAGCGTGCGCGTGCCAGCCAGGACCAGCAGCCCGATGGGAATGTTGATGAAGAACACCCAGCGCCAGCCCACCGTGCCGGTGAGAACGCCACCCAGCAGCAGGCCGGCGACGATCCCGAGGCCTGACATGGCGCCATAGATGGCCAGGGCCTTGTTGCGCGCTTCTCCAGCTGGGAAAGTGGTGGCAATCAGGGCGAGGGCGTTCGGGGCGGTGAGTGAGGCGCCGAGGCCTTGCAGGACGCGGGAGGCGATCAGCAGTTCACCATTGGGCGCCAGGCCGACGAACAGGGAGGCGAGGGTAAACAAAGCGAGGCCCAGTTGAAAGACGCGCTTGCGGCCGTAGAGATCCCCCACGCGACCACCGAAGAGAAGCAGGGCGCCGAACGTCAGGATGTAGCCATTGACAACCCACGGCAGGTTGGAAGCAGAGAGGGCCAGCTCGTTCTGGATAGTGGGCAGGGCGATGTTCGCGATGGAGTCGTCCAGGACCAGCATCAGCTGGGCGGCGGCGATCACGAGCAGGGCGAGACCAAGGCGGTTGGCAGGGTCTGGGGAGGGCTTGAGATCTTGGGGCATGATGTTTTCCTTGCGCAGAGGCTGTCAGGCCTGAGCGGGAATGAGGGGCTGAGCCGTGACGGTGACAGACTTCACGGGCGGCTTGAAGCGGCGCAGCCTTAACACGTTGCTGAGCACGAAGACGCTGGAAAATCCCATGGCCGCCGCCAGGACCGGACTGAGCAGGACGCCGAAAGTCGGGTACAGCACGCCAGCTGCGACGGGAATCAGGACGATGTTATAGGCGAAGGCCCAGAAGAGGTTGAGCTTGATGTTGCGCAGCGTCGCGCGACTGAGGGCAAAGGCGTTCGGTACGCCGCGCAGGTCGCCGCTCATTAGGATGACGTCGGCCGTCTCGACTGCAACGTCGGTGCCGGTGCCGATGGCCAGACCGATGTCCGCCTGGGCGAGCGCGGGCGCGTCGTTGATGCCGTCGCCCACGAAGGCCACCTTCTGACCTTTCGCCTGGAGAGCCTCCACCGCGTCACTCTTGCCGCTGGGCAGCACTTCGGCCAGCACTTCGTCAATGCCCAGCTGCCGGGCGATTGCGTTCGCCGTCCGGGCGTTATCCCCCGTGATCATCGCGACCCGCAGGCCCATACGGTGCAAGGCGTCCACAGCTTCCAGGCTTCCGTCCTTGATGGGATCGGCTACGGCAATCACGGCGGCCAGCTGACCATCCACCGCCGCGTACAGGGGGCTCTTGCCTTCGTCGCCGAGTCTCTCTGCCTGCGCTGCGAAGACCTTGATGTCCAGGCCCAACTGGGTCATGTACCGATCGGCACCAACCTGGACGAGGTGCCCGTCGACGCGCGCTTCCAGACCATACCCAGGCACCGCTTCGAACGCTTCGGGCTTGAGCAGGGCTACACCCGCGCGCTTGGCAGCATCAACGATGGCGCGGGCAATCGGGTGCTCGCTCTGCTCCTCGGCGGCAGCCACCAGACGCAGAACGCCTTCGCGGTTGAAGCCCTCGGCCACGACCAGGTCGGTCAGTTCGGGCTTGCCTTTGGTGAGGGTACCCGTCTTGTCCATGGCGACCACCTGCACGTCTTGGAGCCCTTCCAGGGCGCCACCGCCCTTGAACAGCACGCCCAGTTCCGCGGCCTTGCCGGTGCCGACCATGATGCTGGTCGGCGTGGCCAGACCCATCGCGCAGGGGCAGGCGATGATCAGCACCGCGACGGTCGTGATGAGGGCGAAGCTGAGGGCGGTCTGACCACCAAAGATCAGCCACAGCAGGAAGGTTAGCGCGGCGATGCCCAGCACAACCGGCACGAACACGGCGACGACTCGGTCTGCCAGGCCCTGAATTGGCGGCTTACTGCCCTGGGCCGTCTCGACCAACTTGATGATCTGCGCGAGAGCCGTATCGGCACCGATGCGCGTGGCGCGGAAGGTAAGGGCCCCGTTCTGGTTAATGGTGCCGCCGACCACGCCAGCACCAGGCTGCTTGCTGACGGGAATGGGCTCACCCGTAATCATGGACTCGTCCACGAAGCTGGCGCCGTGGACGACGTCTCCGTCGACGGGGATTTTCTCGCCAGGGCGGACGGAGATTAGGTCACCGACCAGCACTTCATCGGTCAGGAGTTCGAGCTCCTGCCCGTTCCGGACCACACGCGCGGTCTTGGCTTGCAGGCTAAGCAGCTTTTTCATCGCTTCGCTGCTTCTGCCCTTGGCGATGGCCTCGAAGAATTTCCCCAGCAGGATCAGGGTGATGACCACGCCTGATGCTTCGTAGTACACGTGGGCAGTGCCTTCCGGGAAAATGCCGGGGGCCACGGTGGCGACCAGCGAGTACAGGAATGCTGCGGTGGTGCCGATCATCACCAGGGCGTTCATGTCCGGGGAGCGGTTCTTAAGGCTCTTCCAACCCAGGCGGTAGAAGCGCCGCCCGGGGCCGAACTGAATGGGCAGGGCGAGCGCCAGCATGACCCAGTTCAACGTGCTCATGACGCCGTGGCCGAAGGTGTTCATCAGCCAGTCGTTCACGGCCGGGATGACCATCGGCACCATGGCGATCAGCAGCAGCGGCACGGCGAAGATGGTGCTGAACAGTACCTGGCGGCGGAGATGGTCGACTTCCTGGGCGCGGGCTTCACGTTCCTGATCCTCGCGGCTCAGGCCCGCCTGTTCTTCCAGAACCTCATACCCGGTCTCCCGGATGGCGGCTTTGAGCTGCCCGGGACTGACACTGGAGGGCAGGTAAGTCACGCTGGCGCGTTCGGTGGCGAGGTTTACGCTGGCACTCAGCACGCCGTCAACTTTCTTCAGGGCCCGTTCCACACGGCCCACGCAGCTCGCGCAAGTCATGCCCTGGATGCCGAGTTCGAGGCTGCTGACCATGGGCTCGTAGCCCACGTCTTTGACCTTGTCCAGCAGGGCCTGCGGTGTGGTCACGCTGGGGTCATACGTGACGGTGGCGCGCTCGGTGGCGAGGTTCACGCTGGCACTCTCGACGCCCTCCACCTTCTTCAGGCCGCGTTCAACCCGTCCCACACAACTGGCGCAAGTCATGCCCTGCACGCCGAGTTCGATCGTTGTCATCATCTTTCCTCCTATCCCCCTAGGGAGGATTACTAATAGTCGGATCATAGATCCCAGGGAGGGGGATTGGCAAGTAGGCATAAAGACATTCGCCTTATTCTGCGCGGATTCTTCTGTTTACCGTTGACACCCCTGGGGGGAGGATATATTTTTATGTCAGGAGAGGTGACCATGACTCAGACCAAGATTGAACTGGATATCACCGGCATGACCTGCGGCCACTGCCAGTCGGGCGTAACCCAGGCCCTCAAGAGTGTTCCCGGTGTCGTCGATGCGCAGGTGAATCTGAAGACCGGCAAGGCCGTCGTACAGGGCAACGTGGAACCCCAACAGCTTATTGCGGCTGTCGTCGAGGAAGGCTACGCTGCCCAGGTGGCGAACCCGTAATGGCCAAAGGGACAACTGCCGAACCGTTGGACATAACCCCCGGGGAGGGGGAACACTGCTCCACAGGTCATCACCTCTGTATGCCAGAGGACAGCCGCAAGCGCGCCGCGCGCCGTCTCGCCATCGCCCGCGGCCATCTCGAGAGCATCCGCCGTTCTCTCGAAGATCCGGACGTGTACTGCGTTGACGTCCTGCGGCAGATCAAGGCGGTCCAGGGTGCGCTGGACGGCGCTGCAGCGGTAGTGCTGCGAGGCCACCTTGAAGCACATGTGGCCACCGCGGCAACACGCGGTGACGAGAAGGCCATCGTTGATGAGCTGATGGACGTCTTCAAGTACGTCTGAAGTCACGTGCGCAACTATTTTCAAGGGGCGAAAGCGGGTCTGCCCCCTGCTCTCTGGAGGTTCCGCATGCCAAAGGTCATCCTGTACGCCACGCCCACATGCCCGGACTGCCACGCGTTGCGCCTCTGGTTCGGTCACCGAGGGATCGCCTTCGAGGAACGTGACCTGACGGATCCCGCTGTCGCGGACCAGGTCAAAGCGCGGTACGGCGTGCGTGTCGCGCCCATCACCGTTATTGGTGAGCAGTTCTTCTATGGCACCTTTGATCAACAGCGGCCCAAGCTTGAAGCGCTCCTTGCCTGAAAGAGTTACCGTGTCTTTCCCGGTCAAGCCATGGAACCTGGCACTCGGCACCGCTACGCGCTGAAGCTTTTACAGAGCCCCAGGCAGGAACTGCTCCTCGCCCTCCACCGGTTCAGCAGGCTCCTCGAGCTTCGATCGAACGTGTACACCCCGCGAGTGCGACTCCATTGCGCCTGGGCAACGTTGATGTGCATCTCGCGCATGAGGTCGCCTGCTTCGGTGGGGAGAGGCGAGGCAGCTGAGCGGTGAAGAGCGTGATGTACTCCAGGGGTTGCCGCACGGACTGCATCCAGAGGTGGTTAGACCCTAGCTTTGCAGCGAGCGTGTGGCGCGTGTCCTTGACGTCCGCGTCCAGGTTGTAGGGTCTGGGCTTCACCGCCGCACCTTCTTCCCGGTTCCCCTGCAGTCCCAGCACGCGAGCAGCGCCACGCTCCGGCGCACGCCATGGCTGAAGGATGAGGGGGAGTGACAGGTGCTACCGCACCGGGTAAGGACAGAGGAGAGGACCCCTGAAGGAGCGGAGAGCCAAAAGAAGAAGGCGACCCCAGAGGCCGCCTTGATTTCTCTAAGTTAGCGCCGAATGCACGCGAAGTCAATGACATGCATCGGGTATGGGTCGTCTTCCAGGAAAAACCCTTCAAAGACGGCATTTGCAACCATCAGGTGCCAGGGCCAGGACGAAGGGCGCTTTAGTTGCCATACAGCGCGAAGATGGATGAGGCTCCGTCTGCGGAGGTTCCCCTGGAGATCATGCCCACGTACTTGCCAGCGCTGTTCGTGTACACGAGGGTCTCTGCGTCGTCCCACCCCTGCAGTTGAAACTTTCGGTAGGTGTCCTGTTTGAAGCCCTGCGTCCGAAGCTGGTAGATGCTGTCGTGGAAGGCCGATTGCCAGCGGCGCACGCGGTAGACTTCGACCCAGCGCACGTTCGTGTTCAGCTTTTTTCCCTGTGCTGTGAGTTCCTGCGTGATGCGCCCTGCCTCAGGGCCGCACACCCGTACCACGGACGCCGTGCCGCCGCGTATGCAGGTGCACTCCGGGGGCAGGGGCTTAGCCTCCGCGCCGTTGCCGTCCAGCTCGAAGCCCACAGCTTCAAAACCCGCAAAGGCGGCCCCTGGAACGCCGTACAAGTCAAACGCGTGCTGGACAGGCAAAAATCACCCACCTCAGATTCGGCTGCATGATTTGACAACCTGTGAATACCGCCCTATATTAGAGAAATCAAGGCGGCCTCCGGGTCGCCTTCTCCTTTTGGCTCCAGGCACTGTGCTGGTTCCTGACCGAGTCAGTTCTTGATGCCCGCACGCCAGCGACCGCAGGGCGCTTTTCTTGCGTGGCGAGCTCTCCAGGGCAGAGAATCCGGTATGAGGAGCAGCCAAAAAGCCCACCCACGGGCGGGCTTGAAAGCGGCTCGATCACTTCACGTTTGCGAGCTTTTGAGGCTGCTCAAGTGAGATGCTCTACGACTTCAAAGTCTTGGCCAGTCCACCACAGCTCGACCCAAGGTTCACTGTCCTCGTACGTGACGAGCATCAACTGTTGATTCAGCTTCTCTCGTTCGTCCCAGGTCTGATCTGGCCAGCCCCAGCACCAGCCACCCAGCTGCGCAACCGGACGCTCGTCCGCCCACATGGGGTGCTCACTCCGCAATTGCTGATCGAGATCCGTCAGAACTGGAGACTTCCACAACGGCAACTCACTCCACTCCAGCATCTCCTCGGCAGGCGTCCCTAATTCTTGTGCCACCCATCCTTGAAGATCAGAGGGACCATGTCGGAAGAGGGCATCCAGGTGAGGCACTTGCTGACTTGGAAACCCATAGAGTGCTTGCCCTTCGTCCACATGCAGGACCGCCTCAGGGTCATAAAGCGCGATCTGATCCCCTCCTGCCCGGAGATACACGCTGAGGCAACCCGGTAGCGCGTGTGGCAGCTTCCTCGCATCGACACTGATCCAATGCTCGAAGAAGTCGCCATCCTCGATTTGGTCCTCATCTGTCACCACGAGATGCTCAGGCAGAGGCACACTTGGCACTCCCTTCCAGGCAGCTATGGGCTCCCCCTCCCCCTCGAACTGGAGGAATGTCACCGGACGCGCGAGCTGTTCAGCAAGCGCTAACGCCTTGGCAGGAAAGGGGGGAGACTCAGACACCTATAAAGCCTAGTGCCGGAATCTTTGGGCGACAGTCGGCTGTGCCGGTTCTAATCTAAATACCCTTAGGGCTGAGAGGAATTTGTCACTCGTTGGATGTGTTGGCGCGTTGCCCTGCCTCCCGCTCCCAGAAGGTAGGTCCGAAGAGGGAACCTGTGTCTTCAGCAACGAACACTGCCCCTGCAACAACCAGTGATCGACCCTCAGCCGAATCCAAGGCGAACAACGTACTGAACTGGGCTGCTTGGGGCCGTATGCCTACATGCTGAAGATGCAGTTCGGGGTCGTGAAGCCGCACAATCTGAAGCTCTCCGCTGAACGCTGTCGCCTGTAAGACCAATGCATCTACGCCCTTGAACCAGATATCTGTGCGTTGAACGTCTGGCACATCTTCCAAAAATTTAGAGCTTCGCAAGAGTAGTTGGCTGTGGCTAGCCCGATACCACCACACCTCAAAGGGCCGTTCTGCCGCGAACTTGTGCAATAGTAGCTTCCTCTTTTCAGCCCTAACTGGGCTTAGAGAAGAAGGGAGCCCAGCGTCCTAGCACTACTTAAATACCTACCCTATCGAGCAAGGTCTCGCCGTCTTCGTCCCATTGTTTTGGCCAGAGGTGGACGATACGGAGCACTAGGCAGGACCGCGACCATTGTGAATCCTGCTCATCAGGTTCTCCTTTATAGCCCTTAGAGCCAATTTCAAGCTTGTACACGTCCAATTCCCCAGTCGCCTCAAGCTCTTGATAGTAGACGGCTCGCACTATGGCTCCCTCAGGAGTGTCGGGATGCGTGGAAGCTTGAATGGTCCCTACTTCCTCTGGGTCATAGCGCTCAACGCGAATAACCACTCGGGGATACGGTGGCTCCATACCTACCAGTCTATGAGCCCCCACCGACAGGGCTCCTTGCCCAGATCAAGATTCGTGCTCAGGTAGTGATAGTTCGACCTTTCCACCACCAATTTTTCTTCTCTAATTGGAGTTAGGTAAGACAAAATTAGAGGGTTTTATCCGGGTAGAATTAGTCATTTGCCTCTGCTCTCCTGGATAAAATCCATTATTAGTCATCAGGTCAATTACATCCGAGCAGCCTTAGGAGATCAAAATGAAAGTCAGAGATATTGAAGCTTTTGTTAGTATAGAGCGTCGATATGATTTAACTACCCATGAAATCGCCAACTCATTCATCTCTTTGTACGTAAAATATTCGCATATGTTTCCAATCCTATTTGAACCTTTTATGCCAGATGGATTAGATGAACTTCAGCAAGAACTCGAAAATTTATCGGTCGGCAGCACATATAGTTTTAATTATGACGTATTTAGGAGAACCAGCGAAGATGTCCTAGATCTATTTAGCGCTGGACCCTATTTTGACAGAGAAGACAATCTTGAAAGATATCGATTTATAGATGTCATGCAATTAATTAGCGATGTGCGTAGATGCGTTGAGAAGCTTCTAGTGCTAAATCCTGATTGCGATTATCAAGCATTAACAAGATCATCAATCTAGACGGATTTAACTTTTACAAAAGTCATCTTACCTAAGTCGGTTTATGTATGAAAAAATAATAGTTTTTATGAATTGAATTCACTATCTGATTTTATGTATTTTGAACTCTTCCCCATTATATATAATCGCTTTTGATTTCCAGGTGGTATAAGCGATTTTAATATTATCATCGTGGAAGTATGTTATATCATTGTTTCTACATTCCTCTTCTTTAAGGCATTGGACCATAAGTATTTTTATTCTATTGATTTCATTTTTTTCCATATAGGCGATTAAGTAAAGTCCGATTTTTCTAGAAATTTCAACAGACGAAACTACACAGACTATCCCGACTATAATTGTTATGATTATTCTACTTATTGAGATACTCAAGAAAATCACCTCTATTTAAATGGAGTAATTCTAGTTTGTTGGATTTGGGATATACAAAGTAATAATCATCACCCCTATGATATAATTCTACAAAAATTCCTATATTACTATATGATTCTGGCACTCGGCAACCAGATGATTCAGATTCCACTTTTTCTATTAGAGCTATACAATTTTTCAATTGTATTTTTGTAGATCTATCAATCACCTCCCTTATTTCAGAGTCACTCACTTTAAATAATTGAGGAAGTGCATACATTACGAAATAATAAGACAAGCACATTACAAAGAAAAGGGCTGTTTTTTTAATAGCAGTCACTCTAACTTGGTCCCTTCGCTTCAAGGCCGGTGGAGGACTGTGGGGCCTTCGGTGCGTTTTTTGCGCCGAAGGTCACGCGGGCCGACAGCGGGCCGTGAGCAGCGCTGCCGGATTGTGCAGCTCTGACCACTCCTGCCGATCCGTGTCGATCCGCGCCAGCTGGGCCGCAAGTACCTGAAGGCCGGCTTGATTGTTGTCAAATGGGACACCTTCCTCGAGGAGAAAGCGTAACACCTTGTCTCGGTGCTTCTGACAACGAAGCGCAAGGTTACGCCCCGGGGACTGCTTCATCCGTCCCCGCTGCTTCGGAACCGGCTCCGCTGCGGGGTTGGAAACCAACCCCGCTTCCACGAGTGCATCAAAGCGAACCAGGAACGCGGCTTTCTCCGCTGGAGTGAGAGTGGCCGCCTTGTGTTGATGGCAGACACCTTGGAGTGCGGTCCGCAGTTCCCCAGCCCAGCCTTGTTCCAGCTGTTCGTGGAGGAAGCGTAACTCCCGGAGCAGGTGCGTGTTACACAGGGCATGTCGGGCACAGAGTTGGAAGTACGAAAGCCAGGCATCATCGTCCAGATTCCGCCCCACCAGCCAGTATCGCCGGGGGAGGGGGCCACAGCCTGGCCTTGAAGACAGACGGCACGGTGCGGGCCTGGGGCGACAACCGCACCGGACAACTGGGCGACGGCACCACCACCAGCCGCAGCACGCCCGTCACCGTTTCCGGCCTCACGAACGTGGTCAGCCTCGCGGGGGCACCTCCCACAGCCTGGCGCTGCAAGCGGACGGAACCGTGCGGGCATAGGGCTCCAACAGTTCCGGGCAACTGGGCAACGGAACCATCACCAACCGCAGCACGCCGGTCACCGTCTCCGGCCTCACGGATGTGGTCAGCCTCCAGGCCGGGAGCAATCACAGCTTGGCCCTGAAGGCCGACGGGACGGTCCAGGCCTGGGGCTTTAACATCGTTGGACAACTGGGCAACGGAACCACCAACATCAGCACCACGCCGGTCGCCGTCTCCATCTCCGGTGTGGCCCAGCCCACCCCCTGACCCTCACCGGGCACGAGAAGCGGCGAACAGGCAGGGGCGGAACTGGGAAACAACTTCCCGGTTCCGCCCCTCGCCCACCTCCCATCCAACCGTGCGCTCGATAGGTGAATGGACGGCCACGGGTGTGGTCAGGGTAGGCAAGGGGCGCTGAGCACACCCGTGGCAAAACCATTGTTGTGCTGAGAAGTCACAATAGAGCTACTCCGTCCCTGACTTATGGCTCAGGAGGTCGTCCACTAAAGAAAGCCCGTCGGCCAGCTCGTCATCGCAACCTCCCGGGCCTCTTGCGCATGGCCGTGCAGCCAGGTCTGCAGGTCCTCGGTCATGAGGAGGGCGGGCATCCGGTCATGCACCCCTTCAAGGCCCGGCACCGGATCTCGCGTCACCACCGTCACGGTTTCCAATGGACCGTCATCGGTCTGGGTGAGTTCCCAGCGGCCAGCAGCGAGGAGGGGCAGTCCATACGGACGTGTCAGGCGGTGCCACCGTTTACGCTCGCCCTTCTTGGCAGTGTGGGTGCCGTCCGGCTCGTAGAACGCCGACAGGGGCACGACACAACGGCAGCCTCTCATAAAGGCGGCGCGGTACGCCTGTCTGCTCTCCAACGTCCCAATTCTGGCGTTGGTGGTCGTGACCCGCTTGTAGTCCGCAGGCGTCTTCCCTGCAGGAATCATGCTATTATTATGACAAATGCTTTAGGAGCCCGTCACGGTGATGACGAAAGCGACAGGTCGGGGGACTGCAGGCACGTCGGTGCGCGTCAGGTCCAGAATGACCGTGGAGCGCATGCCAGCGGCAACAGTGGAGGGCACCATCACGTTCACGGTGGTGGTGTGGGAAGGGCCGGTGGTAAAGGTCCGTGCTGGAACGGTGTAGGTGATGCCTTCGGGGGAGACGAAGATGACGTTGGGATCAGGGTTCTGGGCCGCGGCTTCGTTGGATTTGCTCCAGATCAGCGGCGTGCCCGTGGGTACCGGACCGTAGTTGATGGTAACCGTGCCCGTGCGGGTGGTTCCCTGCGGCACAGCGAGCTCAACCATGCTGCCATTGACCCCACCACTGTTGGTACCAGGCGGAGAAAAAGGTGAAGAAGAGCTGTTCACGCAGCCGGTCAAGCCGAGGGCAAGCAGCGCCACGATAACGAGAGCCAGGAACAACTTCATGGCCCGTCGCGTACGCCTAGAGCATTTGACATAAGAAGATGTCTGGGAAGGCGTGGGTGAACCAGCCGAAAACGTCTCGTACCGAAACGGCGTTCAGAGCGTCCCCAATCCCCTGTAGCAGAGCGGTCCGGTCTCGCCATTCACCTGCGCGGACGAGGGCTTTGACTTTAGAGAACATGCCTTCAATCGGGTTGAAATCGGGACTGTAGGGAGGCAGAAACAGGACCATACAACCGCGGGCTTCGATGTGCGTCCGAACGGACGCACGGTGATGTGCCGAGAGGTTGTCGAGCACCACGACCTGTCCTGGGGTCAGTGCAGGGCACAGAATGTTTTGCACGTACCACTCGAAACTCACGCCGTTGACTGCACCGTCCAGGATCAGGGGAGCGAAGGGACCACTCACCTGCAGCGCGCAGACGAGCGTTTGGTTCCGTCCCCAGTTTCGGGGCACGGAAGCGAGCGCACGCCGTGTCCGGTGCGCGCGACCATATCCTCGAGTCATGGCAGTGTGGAAGCCGCTCTCGTCAAGAAAGACCAGACGGGCTGGGGTCTGGAGGTAAGGCTTCAGGTCGTTCAGGAACTGCTGACGCAGTTCCTCCTTCTGTTCGCACGCGACCCGCGTTTTTTTTGTAGGTGATGCCATGCCGACGGAAGATTCGGTCTACCGTTCGGTAGCTAATCTTCAGTCCCGTCGCGGCTTCCAACTTGCGGGCATGTTCTTCGAGTGTGGCATCCAAGTCCTCCTCCAGTTGCTGGAGGAGGACTTGCTCATGCTCGCTCTGCACCCGTGGGCGACGCCCTGTTGGACGCTTGACGTGCGTCAAGGTGCCCGCCTCGTGTTTCTTCAGATACAACCCAACGGTTCGCACATCCACCCCGAACGTTTCGGCCACCCGCTGATGGTCCTTCTCCTTCAGCGCCGCTGCGACAATCCGTTCTCGAAGATCGACGCTGTACCCGCGTGCCCCTACCCGCTTCTTCATCCTCTTATTATGTCAAATACTCTAGGCTGGACCATCTGGCATTCGATCTGACCAAGGCGTCTCCACCCTCCCCAAGGCCCGACGATGATGCGGCATCACGCCAACTCGTTTTATAGGAATCGAAGCGCGCCCACGCTGACTTAGCAACACCGGAAGTATCCAGACACAAACACGCTGCTCTTGCCTTTCCAGGACAGGGACTCAGCGCATGCTGAGGGGATAGGTTTCAGTGACCTCCGCTCCTGTCTGTTCCCGCCACTGCTGGAGCGTCGTAGCCTCGACGCCTTCGCTCGAACCCACGCGCAACGTCAGACTGCCCCAGTTGGTGGTGCTGTACGACATGCGCACTTGCCCTGTTTCCACACGGGTCGTTCGCCAAGAGGTATCCATGACGTCCTTGTAGCACCATGCCTGGACGGACCGTTGTTGATACTGATGTGTCCAAATATTGGGCAGGAAAGGTGAGAGTTTTGAAAACCCCGTGGCTGGGTCAAGCGTGACTTCTGCACTCATTCCCTGGTCTTGGACGCGGCTGGTGGTGCATTCCGAGCTGAAAGGGGACCCCCCACGTGCAGTTCTTCTGGAAACTTGGTGAACCTGCAGCTTATGGGAGGCTGCGTGTCGCCGATCTAATCTATTCTCGACGACCAGGGCAATGGGCTGATTGCTCGGGTTCCCGACGATACTCCGGCCACTTTGAAGTCGGATGACAATACCCGCAGCTGTGAAGTCACACTCCGAGCTGCCCAAGGCATGGTGATCTGCCAGCCTTAAAGTGTCCCGTCCAGGTGCGTGTGGTCCAGGTGACTCGCCCACGCGTTCCACCGTGCATCGCACGGTGGTCTCATGCACGCCCCAGTCGTCACCCGAGTGCGCGAAGGTCCGGTACTCGCGCCATAACTCCAGCGTCAGCAGCAGTTGTTCCGCCACGCCGCATTCAGCGTGGCGGCCAGACTTCTTCCTTCCTGCGCGTCGCGTCAGCACCTCTTCCATCTCGGCTAAGGTCTCCGGGTAGACCCCGGTGCGTCAACGAAATTGCTTGCGACTCATCCCTGGCGTGCGTGTCAGACGGTCTCGCTCCACACTCCCACCTTAGCCCAGGACTTTCGCAAGAGGTCTAATGTACACCCGTAGAAAAAGATACTCCGGGCTGAGATGCAGCCGGGAGTCATCAGGCCCAGGGAGTCCATCAGGCAGATTGAGCGCCCTGCTGTTCAATTCGGGACCGGACCTCATCGAAGAATTCGCGACTCCCCAGCACTTGCAGTTCATCTCCCGCCTGGATGATCGTCGAGCCATTCGGCACGATGTACTCCCCTGCCCGGTGGATTAGCAGGATCAGCGCTTCGGCCGGAAAGCGCAAGTCGACAATGCGCTGACCCACCACCCGGGACTGTGGCGGCACCACCACCTCCACCAAGTCGTTCTTACCCGCCCCGGTCGGCGTGAACAGCAGGCGCTGGGTGTTTGGGCCGGAAGCCTGCTCCTCCACCCTCAGCCAGCGCGCGACCGACGGCAGGGTGGTGCCCTGAATCAACAGGCTGGTCAACATGATGAAGAACGCCACGTTGAAGATCGTCTGCGAGCCTGGCAGATGCTCCAACAGCGGAAAGGTTGCCAGGATGATCGGGACCGCGCCACGCAGCCCTACCCAGGCGACCATGCCCCGGTGCTGGACCGGCATCCGGGTCAGAGCCAGGCTCACGAAGACCGCGACCGGGCGGGCCACGAACATCAGGAACAGCGAAATCAAGAGGGCCGGACCGGCGATCCCCACCACTTGGGAAGGAAAGACCAGCAGCCCCAGGAGCAGGAACATCCCGATCTCCAGCAGGTAGGTGAGTCCCTCATGCCAGTGGCGCAGGGAGCGCTTGTGAACGAAAGTACTGTTCCCGAGGACCACACCCGCGATGTACACCGCCAGAAAGCCGCTGCCGCCCACCAGCGCCGTCACGGCATAAACCAGGCCGACCAACGCGACGGACAGGACGGTGTAGAGCCCCTCGGAGGGGAGATCAATCCGGTTGAAGCTCCGCACCGCCAACCAGCCCAGGCCCGCTCCGAAGGCGGCTCCCAACAGCATCTGTTTGACGAACAGCAGCAGCATCTCCGACCACGGAGTCTCCGGATGCCCGATCAGGGACGTGAGCCCGATGACGAGGAAGATCGCCATTGGGTCGTTTACGCCGGACTCGAACTCCAACAGGGGCTTGATCTGGCCCTTCAGGCCCAAAGCGCGCTCCTTGAGCACCGAGAAGACTGCGCTGGCGTCCGTGCTGGAGACCACCGCCCCCAACAGGAAGCTTGTCAGCCAGGGCAGATCGAGCAACACGTGGGCTACGGCGGCGACCAGCGAAGTGGTAAGCAGCACGCCCAGGGTAGCAAGGGCCAGGCCGCCGCGTAGGGCGGGGCGGGTGTGCTTCCAGTTCGTCTCCAGCCCCCCGGAGTACAAGATGAAGGCGAGGGTGATGATGCCCACCGCTTGGGTGAGGCCGTAGTTCTCGAATTCAATCCCGCCGGGACCCTCACTGCCCGCCAGCATTCCGATGACGAGGAACAGCACCAGTCCAGGGACCCCGAGACGACCACCGACTTTGCTGGCGAGTAGGCCCAGCAGCAGCAGGGCCGAGACGATCAGGATGGGTAGGTCAATGGGGTTGGCGTGGTTCATCCCGGACCTTTCCGATACAGCGGCAAACCTGGTCCAGGCCAGGGGAGGTTAGGAAAGAAAATCAGGTCGGGCGCGGAGTAGAGCATGGAACCTCCTGAGGTCAGTTATCGTGAATCGGCGGGGTCTCCTGAGGGAGTTCGGCGTCGAGGAAGGCTTTCAATTGAGTCTTGAACGCCTCCCCTTCGGTAGGAAGCCCGGCAGCGTGGGCCGCGTCGCGGACAGCGGCGGACAGCAGTTGCGAGGCGGCACGGGTGCGGCTGGCGTCCATCAACTCGGCGAGTTGAGAAAGCCAGAAGGCGTCGGCGGCATTCAATCGCAGGGTCACTTTGGTTTCGGGGAGTTCATTCCCCAGACCACGGGCGGCGCGCTCTTCGAGGACGCCTTGAATCAGGGCTTGAACACGGGACAAGGCTTTGGTCGGCATACACCCTCCTGCCACCATATTGACTCGAAAAGATGGCAAATTGCCACCGCATAGCTTACCTTTATAGGTGACTACTCAGCAATTGTGTTGGTCGTCAAGCGGTTATTGATACCGGCTGAAGTTGCGGACGTTAGAATGGGTGGATGACGGACCGTTGGCTGCCCTCGCGCCTGACGCGAGCTCAACTTGAAGAACGTCGACTGCACTTCCTCAAGCTGCTCGAAACTGGGCAATACAGCAGCAAGGAACTCGCGGAGCTTCTGGGTGTCTCCATGAGTACTCTGCGCACCTGGAGGCACCTCCTGCGGCACCAGGGTCCAGGTGCACTGCAGGCCACCATCACCACGGGGAGAGTGCCAGCACTCTCCGGAGAGCAGCGAGAGACCCTGAAGCGACTGCTCAACGAAGGCGCACAGGTGCATGGCTTCCCCGACGCGAGCTGGACGACCCCGCGCGTCCGGGAGGTCATCGGTCGTCACTTCGACATCTGGCATCATCGCGACCACGTGCGGAGAATCCTGCACCAGTTGGGCTTCTCCCGCCAGAAGCCCGATCAACGCGCGCTGGAACAGAATCCCGAAGCGGTGGCCACCTGGATTCAGACCGTCCTGCCCGAGATCAAAAAAAAGTAACGGCGGGAGCGACCCTGGTCTTCCTGGATGAGGTGGGGTTCAGCCTGAAAGGCACGGTGAAGCACACCTGGGCGCTGCGCGGCCACACGCCCGTGGTGTATGGCAAAGCCAGCTGGGACAAGGTGTCGACTATCGGTGCACTCACCACTGCCGGCCAGTTCCTGCAACACACGCAACACGGCGCGTTCAAGAGTCCGGACGTGATTCGCTTCCTGCAGCACGTGTTGACGCACGTTCCAGGAGAGGTCATGGTCGTCCTCGACAACGCCGGCATCCACAAATCGAAGGCCGTCACGGCCTTCGCAACAGGTGAAGCACGGCTGTCTCTGCAATATCTCCCGCCGTACGCTCCGGAACTCAATCCCATTGAACTGGTGTGGGCCTATGTCAAGCGCAACGTCCTGGGGAACTTCTGTGCACGGACACTGAAGGAATTGAAGGCGCGCCTCAAGGTTAGATGGGCGCGCGTCCGGTATGTCCGACTCCCTGCTCGCCTCCTCCACAGCTACCTTCCGTCCTAAACTTCAGCCGAGATCAATAAGAGCCGAGAGGGGAGCTGTGGCCGTACCGGCACAGCACACAGCCCACCCTCTCGGTTGGGAAGGCGGCATATCTCGAAGGGCACGACTCAATAATTTCTGGGAGATAGAATGGAGTGAGGAATGAAGCTAAAACTATCGGACTTCTTGACAAACGATTGTAGGGTTCACAGAGCAACAAGTCTTGATGAGATTAGGACTTTGTATCCTGGTGATTACACTGTGTATCCACCAGAAGAGTATGGTGCGTACCAAGTGCATGATCGAAACTTATGCTTATTCATGGATTCGAAAGGGCCAACTTGGATTGAATCTAGCGTAACGGTAGATGATAGATTTCAAGTATCTGAAGTTCTGGACTTACAAGGTTTGTTTTCTTCAAATGATACTGATTTTATAGCTTGGTGTCATGAGATGGGTATTGTGTATGAAAAAAACCTACTACAGGTCATCCGGAAATAGGTCACTGTTTTGGCTGAGGACCGTGTGGCACGCTAAAAAGGTGCGACTGACAGACGAGCAATGGTCCATCCTCGCTCCCTTGTTACCTCCACCCGCTCAGTACCTGACATGTTAGGTTTTTTGCCGTTCAGGAGCGGGAAAAGGGGACTTAAGCAGGTCAAGGTACGTGTAGAACGTGGTTTTTCCCCACCGAAGGGCAGGGCACAGGAGTTCCCGCCCGTAGCTCGCCCGGCTGATCGCCGGGCGAGCATGCTTCTTGGTAGATATAGGCTGCTGCCCCGCCCGCCATGCCCCAACGCGGACCATCCAGGCCAGTGCCAAGCTGAGCAGCCCAAAGAGGCGGGAGAGGCGATCTGGCTGGGTCATGTGGGTCTGCTCGAGGTTCAAACCCCGAGTTTTCATGGCTGAGAACGCACATTCGATGCCCCACCTCAAACGATAGGTCGTCAGTGTGTTCCAGAGGGACAAATCCGAGGCGACGAGGAGGCGCTCTCCCTGTGGGGAGAGCGTCGCCACTACGCGCATCCAACTGCCGTACACCCAGACCCGTTCGAGCAGTTCACGAACCTCTCCCGGCTTGAGATTCTGGAAGTAGTGGCGTGCAGGATCTTCGTCCAATACAGTGTTTTCCCGGATACGGATACATCGCTTGATCTGCCTCGCTCGCAAAAAACTGAACCACTCCTGCCCGACGAACTCCCGGTCGGCGATCAGGACCGCCCAACGTCGAGCGGGAAGACGCTTCAGAAGCAGACCGACCAGGAGCATCCGGACCCGCATGTCACTGTTACCGCCGTGCGGCAACACCTTCCACATGAGGGGGAGGACCACATCCCCGAGGGCAACGCCTAGCACCAGGAGATTGAGGTCGCGCTGACCCAACTTCCAGTTCGTGCGGTCCAGAACGAAGGTGAGCTTGCCCGTCGGGAGCAGTGGAAGCAGGACGTCCGTGACGTCCTGCGGCGTGAGGTCCGTTTCGTGGAACGTCCGAGCGACTAGGCGGAGAATGGAGCTCGGCGTCGCGTCACGGTGGATATGAACGGCGATCTTACGGTGCAGCGTGGACTCGGCCTGAAGGATGCCGAACAGGACCTCCGTCAGGCGACGGAGGGTGTCGGAACGGTGATGCGGGAGGCGTTCTTTGAGGTACGCGGCGAACGTGTCAACATGCGAAAGGGCGGCACTGGGACGGATCACACCTCCATTTGCCGCCCTTTTTCTGGCTTTTCTACGTCCTAGACGACATTTACATCAACCTGTCAGGTACTGAGCTCCACCCGAAAAGAAAACCCGAAGCGGCCGTCCGCGTCGGGGAGATAAAGAACTGCTTGAAGACATGTTGTGGGTGCTAAGAACAGGAGCGCAGTGGGCAGAACTTCCTCGCCCCGATTACCCTCCGAAGTCCACGTGTTTTGAGCGCTTTCAAGAATGGAATGAACGTGGCGTGTTTCCCAATGTATTGGGCCGTTTAAATGAACGTGGCGTGTTTCCCAATGTATTGGGCCGTTTATACGAATTATTGGAGGATCAAGCGCTGCTTGATCTCCGCGAAGCTTTTATCGACGGTACCTTCAGTGCCGCGAAAAAGGGGGCGCTGATGTCGGTCCCACGAAGAAAGGCAAAGGCACCAAGATCATGATCATGGTGGACGCGAGCGGTATACCGCTCGCTGTTCATACTGAAAGTGCGAGTCCTGCCGAAGTGACCCTGGTGCACGACACCCTGGAAGCCTCTTGTGGCATGGACTTCCCCAAACGACTCATCGGGGATAAGGCGTATGACAGTGATCCTCTGGATGCTGAATTTGCTGCCCTGGGGATCGAGATGACCCGCGCCGAATCGCAAGAACCGGAAGAAAAAGACGCAGGATGGACGACCACTGCGTCGTTACAAGCGACGCTGGAAGGTGGAACGCACGACCTTATTGGCTGCAATCCTTTAGGCGTGTTCGGACACGAGATGAGCGCAAAGCCCAGAACTTCCTGGGCTTCGTCCAGCTCGCCTGCATCCTCATCCTGCTCCGTCGGATTTCCGGATGACCTGTACTCACCACGAAGCGGATCATCGTGGTGAGTAGTCACCATGCCAGATGCGATGTACTTAGGTTGACTCTCCTACAGATCAATCAAAGCGTACCACAACGAACAGCTGCTCGGATACTGGATCTAGTGTCGCCGCGTCGAACTCTACGAAACCCACTCCCCGGCGTGCCAGAGAATCATTAGTCCAAGCGGCCGCAGGAGAACTTCTCTCCTGGAAGCCTGGAGCTGTGTCGAGAGTGATGTTCTCAGAGCGCACCAGGCGCAAGGGGACCAATTTCCGTAGATCTCCCGGCCCCACTGGGATGCGGATCACAAAACGGGTGGCGTCCCTGGTGGAGACCACACTGCTTGAGCGCACCGCATACACGGCGGAAGCCAGCGTGGCATTGCTGCCGAAACTCAGAGGTACAGGAAGGCCCTGGGATGGGATCTGCCGGATCCACACGCTGACCTGCCGGACTGATTCAGGACGCCAGCGGCGCAGTGAGGCGCGCGCCTAGCAACGTTCCCACCTGCGCACCCGGACGCAGGGTTACCTGCTGAATGGTTGAGTGACTTGCCTGATGGCCAGGCACACCCTGGATTGCTCCCCCTGAGGAGACGCCAATGCAGGCAATAAGCAGCGGCGCAGGGAGTAGGGGACTGGGTGTCTTCACTGCTCCCAGCATAAGTCTGTACCTCTCAGCGAAGGAGTCAGCGCTGCCACTGATCTCCTACCTCACTGCTCTAGGACGCACCAACACGGCCGTTGAGCTCCATTCCTAGGGCTTGGTGCATTCATTTTAGCTGTGGATTTTCTCTGTCCTAACGGAGCTTAGAGCAAAGAAGAAGGCGACCCGGAGGCCGCCTTTGATGTTGAGCATTATAGCCCGCTATGCACGGGAAGTCGAGGTTATCCGCTGGGAGATCAGAAGGTGGAGCTGAATATCGGTAAGAGACGCAGCCTGAAGGCCACAGACTGTCCTTCACTGATTTCCGAGGAGGTCACTCCAGGGGATCAAACCCGCATACTCACTTGTCGAGAATGTATTTCCCTTGGCCTTCTGCCCCATAAAGGCCACGGCCGTCATCTTGAGTTCAGCGTTGTACCAGCGAGCGATCAGCGTACCGTCCTGCGCCACCCGAGTGGACACTGCCCGGTACCCGGCTTGCTGAAGCCGTTGCTCCAGAGCCTGCAGGTGCTGCTGACACTCGGCGCCCGTGAGGTTCTGTCCCGTCCTGGCCGTCGGTTGGTCATCAGGAGCGTCATATGGACGGGCATGGCCGATGTTGCCCAGCAGGACAAAGCTGGTCAGCACGAACTGTGAAGCACGGATCAAACGGGTTGAGTTCGTCATGATGGGTTCTCCTGGACAGGCCTGGCCTGTCCCTGCGCTCCTGTGCGTGAGGAAGACGCAAAGTGAAACGGGCTTTTGCTGTGCACTGCGCGGAAGACACTCCAGTCGATGGTCGACTGTCGCCGCCGTTCCTGTCTTCGTGGAAGACCGTCCCGGGGCTTGAAACACACCTTAGCTGCGAGGACCCAGGGTGCGCGCCGTCAGTCCTGGCACCCTGGCAGAATTAAGTACGTGTTGGCCCCCTCGGTGCAGCAATGACGAGAGCGTCGTATCCAGTTCTCTTTCGGCTTCCTCGCCTTGTTCTGACGCCCAACGGGCCAGTTCGACACCATGACGCAGTCCAAGCCAAGCTTGCCGAGCATGTTCGCAACGAGTTGGCTGACGGTACTGGGCGAGCGGATCTGGGCAATGCATTTGTCCGAGGCCCCTTGAATGAGGCACTGCAACACCTCGTGCTCGCGTGCACTCAGCACTGTTCCTGAGAGGCGAGGTTTCGCCTTCGCCTGTCCCACTTCCAGCCAGGCCTGAAGGTCGGGAAGCAGTTCGTGGAGTTCTATGTGGCTCCCTGCAGCAAATTCTGCCGCGTACCGACTCCCCAGCAAGCCCTGCAGCGCGCGCGAACCGCTCAAGTTAAATCGGCGAACAGATGACGACTTGTTTTCCCAGCCGGGCATGTATGCGGCCGCTCAGCCCCACCATCCGCGCTGCGAGTTTGCCGTGCCCTTGACGTGACGAGAGCGCTAGAGCCGCTGCCACAACGCTAAGGGCAGATGCACGGGATAATCCCAGTGGGACGGAAGGGGAGAGCGTGGAGTCCAAATAGGCCGCTCGGACACCCAACTGCCGCAGCGGATCGACCTCGTCCTTCATCCGGGCGCTGAGGTGGCGCTGCTCCCAAAGAGCAGGTCTTCCTCAGTGTGATGTACGGCGCCTCGATCCTCAGGGAAACATCTTGGCGACCGTCGACACGTCCATCACGGGAAACTGGGCCAGTCCACTTGTGCTGAGTCTTGAACGCCAGAGCGTCTACAGCACCCGCACGCTTCTCGCCGCCCAAAATCCACACATCCTCAAGCGCCGCTGGAGCAACACAAGTGCCTTTCCAGTCGCCCCGGCGCGCCTTCGAGGGATGCGGTAAGGTGAGGAATCATGGAAGCAGGTGGATTCGAGCAAGCCAGGACTTACCCAAAGACCCTCCCAACGTGGGGCCGATGCTGGCCGTGGCTCACCCTCTCGGGGCTCTTGCTGGCGGGTTGTGGGCAACCTTCTCTTACACGAGATGCGCCCACCGCACGACTCCACCCGCAAGCCCTCAGTTGTGGGCAGGCCACAGTCAACTGGTCCGGGTATACCTGGACGGTCCGGAACTCGACAGGGGGACTCGTCGGGCCTGGACCGAATATCTTTGATCCGAATAACGTTTGTGTGGATTCCAGCACGGGGACAATGCGCTTGAGCCTCTCCAATCCCGGAGGCCAGTGGCGCAGCGCTGAACTCACAACGCAGCAGTCACTGGGTGTCGGTACCTATACCTGGAACATGATTGGGGACTTCACCACCATTGATCCAAACGTTGTGTTAGGACTGTTCCCTTACTCGACCGTTCCACCCGTTGGGGCCAGGAGTGCGGACGGCTTCAAGGAACAGGATATTGAGTTTGCTCGGTGGGGCGTGCCGGGGCGGGGTCCAATCAACTACACTGTTTATCCTGGAACTGTCATGGGTCAAAACACCCTGACGGGAGACAAGCAGTCGTTCCACTATGAGTATGCTCAGAGCTTAAGCGGTACGTACACGACGCACCGTATGACTCGGACCGCGACATCCGTGATGATTGAGGGCTTTCACGGGCATACCACAGCCCTGAGCAACCGGTTTCGGTGCGTGAAGTTTTCAGCAGTGAACAACGCGGGCAGTCTGATCTTACGGACGGACGTTCGCATCGGTTCGGGAGCGCTCACCACGACCACCGTGAATAAGGGCGCAGGTTTGTCCGCAGCCGATTTTATTTCGGCAGAAAGTATGCCTTTGCACATGAACCTGTGGCTCTTCCAAGGGGCAGCACCTCGAAACGGGCAGACAACCAGTTTCAGCTTTACGAATTTTACTTTTTCCACTACACCAGTAAGCAGCAGTTGTTAGTGTCAAAAAAACCGGCCCCCAGGAATTCCTGGGGCGACGAACGTCCTCGTGCGCTGAGCCGGACCCACTGCCGCAGCAATGGTCGCGTGTCCTCGTTGAAGGGACTGCCCGCAGCCAAGTAGAGTAGAGGCATTATGGGATTTCATGTAACTATTGCAAAAATCTCGGAGGACAAATTAGAAGCATTGTATAGCTTCTCCAGCTTCATAGAATCCAGCGATAGAAGTGGAACTCTGATGCTAAACAAATTGAGTGGCGAAACTTACTTATCTCAGCCTTTGCCCGGAGATGAAGCCGGACATAGATTTCTGAGGGCTTCCGTAAAAATAAAGAGGGCTTGGAGCTCGGGAGTTCTTCCCGATCAACTGGAGTGGTCTTCGTGAAGTTCAGGCAACCACTCAATACGAAATCAGAAATTGTGTTGAGTGATTGCGAAGACTACTCAACACCAAAACAGTTTCATGCTGAATGGTTACAATCTCAAATTTAGTCGCATCTTCAAAGCCTTATTCTTTATTACTATTTTCCCTATTTTATTTGGTACTTTTACGCATTATTCCCCTCTCTATTGAGTACCGATGATACAAATGAGAGCGGCATCCCGCACATATCAGGGATGTGTACCACAAGAAGGCTATATTATTCGAGTTCCTTCGGCAAGAATTTATTTGAGGAGATCACCTTTCATAGCGGTCACCCTGTACCTGGCCACCATGACCATGCTCGCGGCCCTGTGAGGTGCTTCAGAACAGGTTTAATCCTGGGCGTCCTCTGGCTGGCCCTGGAATGGGCGGCAGAACGTCAACGCCTGACTTCCAGTTGGAGCCTGAGGTATCTGCCCCCGCTTCAGTGAGGACAGCAGTATGCAGGAGCGGGCGTTGTCCCACTTCAGGAGAGCGAATGAGCAACCATGACGCGCGGAGAGTGCTCCTGACACGGCCGGCACCCCCACGCAGTCCCCAGCCTGCGCGCAGGGGGTAAGGTGCATCCATGGATTACGTGCGTCTCGGTCACAGTGGATTGAAAGTCTCGCGCATCGCTCTGGGCACCATGACCTATGGTGACCCCAACTGGCGCGACTGGGTACTCTCCGAAGACCAGAGCCGCCCGTTCATTGCACGCGCCCTTGAACTCGGCATCAATTTCTTTGACACGGCGGACATGTACTCGCTCGGGGCGAGCGAAGAAATCCTGGGTCGGGCGCTGGCCGAGTACACGCGGCGCGATCAGGTGGTTGTCGCCACCAAAGTCTTTAACCGGATGGGTCCCGGTCCCAACGACGCGGGCCTCTCGCGCAAGCACATCATGGACGCCGTGCAGTCGAGTCTGAAGCGGCTGGGAACCGACTACATTGACCTGTACCAGATTCACCGTTTCGATCCCGAAACGCCCATTCTAGAAACCATGACAGCGCTGCATGACCTCGTCCGGATGGGAGCCGTTCGGTACATTGGGGCGAGCAGCATGCTGGCCTACCAGTTCGCCAAGATGCAGCATGTGGCCGATCTGCATGGACTCACCCGCTTCGTGAGCATGCAAAACCACTACAACCTCGTCTACCGTGAGGAGGAGCGCGAAATGCTGCCGCTGTGCCGTGAGGATGGGGTGGGCGTCATTCCCTGGAGTCCGCTGGCGCGCGGTTTTCTGACGGGTAACCGCAAGGCGGGCGAGCCGCAGACCACCCGGGCGCGCAGCGACAAGTTTGGAGAGGCGCTCTACCGCACCGAGGACGACTACGCCGTCCAGGCGCGGGTGGCGGAGGTGGCCGCACGTCTGGAGACGACGCCCGCACAGGTGGCAACGGCCTGGTTGCTGCATCAGCCGGGGGTCACGGCACCCATCATCGGGGCGAGCAAGATGCCTCATCTGGAAGACGCAGTTGCTGCCCTTCATGTGAAGCTGAATTCGGAAGACCTGTCGGCGCTGGAGGAGCTTTACCGCCCCCATCCCGTATTGGGTATCTGAGCTGTTTTGGTACAGCGTACCCCGGCATTGGCACCGACGCTGAAGGGAAGCTGTGAGGGGTCCTGCACTTCAACACGCGCGCGTCCAGCGTTCTCTTATCCGTGGGGTGTCACTGTAAAGCTGCTGTAGACCCGAATCATGGGTCGCCCGGCCGCATCGAGGACCTGGAGGTCCAGGGTGTGCGCGCCGGGTTTGAACAGTGCGGCCGGGCGAGAAAAGCGGTGAGGGAGATACGCTTCGACGGGCACATTCACCCCGTCCAGTTGCGGCCGGTCGCCGGCGGCAGGCCGCGCCACCTGAACCCAAGCGCTGCCCGACAGTGGTATGCCCGCCGTCACTGTCATGGGCCAGGGGCGCGGCAACGCCAGCCTTACTTCAGTTCGCCGTGCAAGGTGGACGCCACCTTCTTCACTGCACCTTCGTGCAGCGCGAGGAGTTCCTCAGCCGTGGCGCGCTGCAGGGCACGGAACGCATCAAAGTCACGCGCAGCACTGCCCGTGAGGCGGCCGACGTTGCCCTGTACCGTGAAGTGCGCTTCAGCCAGGGTCGCGAGGTTCGTGGCGGCATTCTTGTGCCGAGCACTCAGGAACGCCTGAAGGATGCCCCCGTCCTCGCTGCGCTTCATCAGGTCGCGCTGCAGGCTGCGGTCCTTGATCCGGGTGATGACGTCCCAGGCCGCGTCAGCGAGGAGTTCCGCGGCGCTGGTGGGACGGGCGTACTCGACGGCGAGTTGCTCACCTTCAATGGTCTGGGTGCGCCAGACGCGGTAGGTGAGGCTGTTTTTCTCAGGGGTCCAGAGCGTCTCGAACTCCCGGGCGTCCTCGATCAGCACACGCAGTTGAGCCGGGCTTTTGATTGCGGTTCGGTGGCCTTCACCGAGAACAGGCCAGGAGCTGAGGCCGTTCTCGTCAGGGGCGCTCATACTCGCGTAGGCAGAAGCGATGCGGGCCGGGTCAGCATTCAAATCAGCGGCGACACGGCCGTCCGCGAGCAGTTCAATCGTCTGCCCAGTCCAGCGCGCCGTGTGCTGCAGGTGGTGCAGTCCGAAACCCCAGCGGTCCTGTGCCTGACGCAGCAGGTGCGTGAGTTGGGCGTCCACGTCGTTGGTGTCGGGCTGAGCGGTGATGGTCTGGACGTCTGCGGTGATGGCGGCGGTGGCGAGGAGGGCCTGGAAGCGGTCGATGCCGATGCTGCGGGTGTTTGTCTTTGCCATTTTTATTACCCCTTTTTCTGCTAATGGCGTAATTATACGATACGAAGAGACACAAAGCGAGCCGCACACTCCCTCCTGGACGCACAAACAGCTACTCGCGATGGGGTCAAGATAAAAAATCCTTTTCTCTTTTCTCCCACAATGGCTCCATGACTCAAGACCGCCCTTCTGTTCGCCTCGTCACCGACGGTGCTTGCTCCGGGAATCCCGGCCCCGGAGGCTGGGCCTGCATCCTCACCCTAGGTGAACATCAGAAGGAACTCTCCGGCAGCGAAGCGCAGACCACCAACAACCGCATGGAACTCACCGCCCTCCTCGGAGGCTTGCGCGCCCTCAAACGCCCCTGCCAAGTCCACGTCGTGAGTGATTCCAAGTACGGCACCGACGCGTTCGAGAAAGACTGGCTGAGCAACTGGCAGCGCAAGAACTGGAAGAACGTCAAAAACCCGGACCTCTGGCAAGCCCTCCTCCTGGCCGCCCAACCGCACACGCTTACGTTTGAGTGGGTGCAGGGTCATGCGGGACATCCGGAGAATGAAGGCGCGGACCAGCTCGCCGTACAAGCTCGTGATGCTGCAGCCAGATCCCCAAGCACTCCCCGCCCAGATCCCACGGACCGCCTCTTTTAACGCGCGTCCAGGAATACACGCCAGTCCCTGACGTCAAGGCCCAGTGCGCTGTCGCACAGCGGTTCTGGCAAGTTAAGGCGAGTAGGGTGGTGAGCTGTGTCTGACCGGAAGCCGTACCGCCACCGTTTCCCCTTGAGCATCATCGGCTACGCCCTATGGCTGTACCACCGCTTCCCCCTCAGCCAGCAGGACGTGCAGGAATTGTTGTTCGAGCAGGGCATTCAGGCCAGCCATGAGAAGGCAGTGGCAGTGGAATATCAAATTCGCTCCCCTGCTCACCGAGGAACTGCGTCACTGGGAATCCTGGCGCCGGGGTTCCCGGTGGTATCTCGACGAGGTGTGCGTGCCTGTGGCAGGTGTCAAACATTGGTTATGGCGCGCGGTGGACGAGCCAAGCATGCTGGAAGGGAGATGCGGCGTTCCTCGTAGCCTTTGCCGGACTGGACGTGGAGTTCGTGCAAGCGAAGGTGAACGTCCTTCCGAAGCGAGACCCCCGTCCTTATCCCTCAAACTCTGCTGGAGGCCCCTTCCTGACGTTCCTAGAGCCTCATACTTTACTCATTTTGTTGGCCATTGACCGCTTTTGACACAGCGAAGATGACCTGGAATCGGACCTCTTCTGCACCCTCCCACACCTCAAAGGTCTGCGAGTTCGGAGGCGAGGTCATCGGCAGGCACTTCCACATATGCCCGCGTCGTATTCACGTTCGAATGCCCCAAATGCCGCGCCACCCGCGCAAAATCACGCGTTCGCTTATAGAGCAGGGTCCCGTTGAACTTCCGGTACGCATGAAATCCCGCCCACGTCAGCCCCTCCGCCTCCATCAACCGCCGCAGGTGATAGACCGCCCCCGAACGGTACCGGAAGGTAAAGAGCCGGCCATCCTTGCCTTGCCCTGCATGCGCTCGCAGCGCGTCCTCCAGCGTTCCCGACATGCCGACAATGCGCCGTTTGTCGCCTTTGCCCCTCACCGTGATCCGGCGGTTCACCGCGTCAATATCCTTCCAGGTCAGCGTCAGGGCTTCCTCAATGCGCAGTCCAGCGTGAGCGGTCAGGAGGATCAAGACGCGCAAGTCTGTCCGGTTCTCACGTTCTGCGGCCGCCAGGGCACGGTGAACGGTCGTCTCGCGGTAGGGTGGCCGTTTGCTGATCGCGTCCGTGCGGTCCCGCGGCTGCTTCACGTCCTCGAACGGATGCGCCTCCGTGGCTCCGGCCCAACGCAGCGCGGCGTACAGGGCGTTGGCGGCCGCGACGCGGGAGCGTACCGTTGACGCGGCTTTTTTCTGCGGCGCATCTGTGTTGGCTGTCAGACTCGCAATCCAAAACGCGGCGTCGTTGCGCCTGGGCCTCAGGAGGTTCCAGGCGCGTTCCTCCGCGTGCGTGAGAAATTGCCGCACACCCGTGCGGTACGAGCGCAGGGTGTGCGGGCTGAGGGTGATGCCCACCTGGCCGAGGGTGGTGAGGTACGCGGCCGTGAGGTCCCACAGGACTTCCGCGTTCTTGTCTCTCGCGGCTTCCATCGCGCGGCGGCGGAGTTCGCTTTCGTGGAGGGAGACCCAGGCGCTGGCCTGGTCCAGCAGGTGGGTGCGGCGGAGGTCGAGGGACTGGGAGGAAGTGATGGGGTCTCCCCTGTTGGTCATGGCTTAGATGATAACAAGGTTTATCGTACAAAAAATAGATCAAGCGCAGAAAGCGGCGGTAAGGGTGTAGCCGCAGGGTGCTGGCGATCCTGGACCTGGCAGTGGCCCGTACGGCTGACCTTCACCCGTGTAAGCGTGCACCGTGGTGCTCGACGAGGGCCGGGTGGTGGGGCTGGGACGGCACGAGGAGTTGCTGCGGGGAAGCCAAGCCCCGTATACCGCGAGATCGCCGCCTCCGAGATGCCCGAGGCGAAAAAGGAGACCGCATGAGCGCTCCGCAGCGGCGTCCGCCCGCTGGCAGGCTTCGGGATGCCCGTGCAAAAGGCCCGGGACGCGCGGGGCACGCTGCGCCGCCTGCTCGCCTACTTCCACTCCCGTCAAGCGGCGCTGGGTGCGGTGATCTTCCTCTGCGCTTTTACGAGGTGGATTCCGGGCGCATCCTGCTGGACGGGTGGACGCCCGCGCCCTTCCGCGCGGCGAGTGGCGGCGCTCGTTGGGGCTGGTGCGGCAAGACACCTGGCTCTTCAGCGGCACCATTCGCGACAACATCGCCTACGGGCGCGAGGGCGCCACCGAAGAGCAGATCGTGTCGGCCGCGCAGGCGGCGCACGCGGACCACTTTATCCGCACGCTGCCCCGGGGCTACGACGCGGTGCTGAACGAGGAAGCCACGAACATTTCGCAGGGGCAAGCTTATTACCATCGCGCGCCATCCTGGCTGATCCGGCCGTGCTGCTGGACGAGGCGACCTCCAGCGTTGACACCCGCACGGAGCTGCAGCTTCGCCAGGCAAGCACCGCGCTGAGGCGGGGCCGCACCGGCTTCGTGATCGCCCACCGCCTGTCCAACATCCGCGACGCCGACCTGATCCTGGTTATGAACGGCGGCGAGGTGGTGGAACAGGGCACCCACGGGGCCTTGCTCGCGCGGGAGGGCTTTTACGCTGAACTCTTCCGCAGCCAGTTTGGCGGCGTGACGGCCGAGGCGCCGGAGTAGGGGAGCAACGGGAAAAACCCCGGCGGGGTGAACTCCGCTCCCCCGCCACACTTGAACAGGCTTCGCGCGGAGAGGGGCGAAACAGGTGTCCCCGCCACCCGTTCTTCTCGTTCGCAGAGCAGGAACACAAAAAGCGAACTCTGCCCCGTATGAGAAAAAATCTTTCTCCTTCTGATCTAGGAAAGATATTTATTTTCCTACGTCGTTGTGGCAATCTGGAGGGGCAGGAAAAAGCATTGCAGCTCCAGGACGCGCTCTACCTGGAGCGGCCAACCGCTGGGCTCTCCCCTTCTCCCGAAAGGTCAGGACGAGGGGCGCTCCAGCTGGCGTCTGACCTTCTCGACTTCCCCCTTTTGCCCAAGGAGTCCAACATGAACAGGTCCAAGCGTCTGTTTTCCGTCCTTCCCCTCGTGACCGTGACCCTTCTGGGGGTCGCGTGCGGTCAGGGCCCGGGTCCGGGAGTGAGCGGCTCCAACCGGGTCGGGTACTTCACCCAGTGGGGCGTGTACAGCGGCAACACCGTGAAAAAGGTGCTGGAAGACAGCGGCGCCGCCGCCAACCTGACGCACGTGAACTACGCCTTCGGGGACGTGACCGAGGCGGGGGTGTGCGCCAGCCTCGATCCCTGGGCCGACTGGCAAAAACCCACTGCTCCTGCCGACAGCGTCGACGGTGCGGGTGACGGCGACGCCCAGGTGCTGAAGGGCAACTTCGAGGAACTGCGCGAACTCAAGGCCAAACACCCGGACCTCAAGGTGCTGATCTCGCTGGGTGGCTGGACCAAATCGAAGTGGTTCTCGAACGCGGTCCTGACGCCCGAGAGCCGCATCAGGCTCGCGCGGTCCTGCGTGGACCTGTTTATCCGGGGCAACCTGCCGGAAAGCGGCGCAGGCGTGGCGGCGGGCGTGTTCGACGGCATCGACGTGGATTGGGAATACCCTGGGGCCGAGGGCAACGAGGGCAACATCGTGCGCCGGGAAGACACCCGCAACTTCACCCTGTTCCTGTCCGAATTGCGCCGCCAACTCGACGCGGTGCGCCCCGGCCTGCTGTTGACCGCCGCCACCTCCGCCGCCCAGGCCAAGGCGGCGAAGCTGGAACTGGGCGACATCGGCACCTCCCTCGATTTCCTCAATGTCATGACCTACGACTTCCACGGCAGCTGGGAGGCGAAGGGACCCACCAACTTCCACTCCACGCTGCGGGCAGACCCCGTCTCACCCGGAACCGCCGCCGAGCGCGCCTTTAACGTGGCGGACGCAGCGTCCTTCTACGTCGCCGCAGGCTTCCCCAGGGAAAAAATCAACATCGGCATTCCCTACTACGGCAAGGGCTGGAAGGGCGTGGCGGACGTCAACCACGGCCTGTATCAACCCGCCGCGAGCGCGCTGGGCGACAAGGGCTACCGGGACCTCGAAGCCCTGAATTACCCCAAGTTCCGCGACCCCGTGACGGGCCAGATGTGGATCTACAACGGCGACGAGTTCTGGGCCTACGAGGACGCGCAGTCGGTGGCGGCCAAGGCCGCCTGGGCCAAGGCGCAGGGTCTCGGCGGCGTGATGGTCTGGTCCCTGGAGACCGACAGCCCCGACGGAGCGCTGACGAAGGCGATCGCGGGAGCGCTGAAGTAGGGCTGAATCAAAACGCGTTGACCCCTCCCCGGTGGCCCTGGAAAAGCCTGGAGGGAGGGGTAAGTTTTCAGGCGTGCTTCAGGAAAAGCACGCCGTCAGCCAGAGCGAGGTGCGCCGCGTTGAGGGGGAAGTAACCGGCCTGCTGGGGAACGTCCGTTCGTTTGGCCAATGTCGGTGGGAGGGCGGCGGTCAACGCCTGAGCGGGCATCAGGGTGGCGGGAGCCGCGAGGGACATAAGCGCGCCACCCAACGTGCCGGGGGCTGGTTCCCCGATGCCTTTTTCGGCTGCGGTGCCCAGATCGCTGGCAATCAAGGCGTAGCGGAGACCAAAGCGGGTGTGGGCATGGGCTCCGGCACTCCACCATTTCAGGTGCGTGTCGCCGAGCCTCATCGTGCTGATGTGGCGCTGCAGATGGGCGTTGTGGGCGAACACGAGCGTGGGCCCACGTTCCTCCTCACACCCGGCAATGGCGCTGAGGTTGTCGGCCATCAGCAGTGCCCGCAGGGCCGCTGCCCGTTCCATACGGCGGGGTGCAGGATCTGCCAGCAGCGCGTGGTACTGGAGTAGACCCACCGCCGTTCGGGCGTGCAACTGCGCTTCCCAGAAGCCGGGGTGCGCGGCCAGTCCGGGCGCGTGGGTATCGAGAACGCCCGCGAGGTCATCGGCCAGCCGCCGCAGTCGCCGGGCTTCCAGGCTGTCTCCGATAGACTGCGACGCGTCTCTGACCGCCGCCGCGTTGGTCCAGCGTTCCTCTTCGCCACAGAGGGAGGCGATGGTATCCGCCTCCACCGGGAGTGCTCCCAACTGCGCGGTCAGGAACGCGTGCAGGGCCAGCAGACTGACGCGGGGACCTGGAGCCCACCACTCCAGCGGTGGATCGAAGCCGTAAAAGTGCAGGTGATCTTCGGGGTCACGGCCCGCGTTGAAATCCCTCATCCACTCCACGAGTTCGCGGTTGGCGGGACGGGAGCCGAAACCATGGCTGAAGCCCGTCTGCATGGCCTCGTCCAGCGTGCCTTGCCCCAGCGTGACGTGGGCATTGACCCGCAGCCCCGCCACGACGTCGCTTTCGAGAGCAATGGAGCGGAAGCCGTGGTCCTCGACGAGCACCTGGAAAATGTGGTTACGCCACGTCTGAAACGTCTCCACGGCGTGGGTGGGCTCACCAAAGGCCAGCAGCTGGGGTCTGGCAGGCAGCGTGTTCAGGAACGCCGTGAGGGCAGAATGCGGCCCGTTCATGTTCCAGCCGAGTTGGGGCAGGGGTTGGTCCAGCATGGTGTCCTCCTGTGCCACAGGGCGCGCCCGCTCTGGCTTCTTCAGCATTCCTGTGCAATATGTGAGGACCCTGACGGGAGATCGTTCACCAAGTCTTTATGTTGGCCGTGCTGCCCTGGGGAACTGGGTGTGAAGGTCTGCAGCACGTGACCTGAACTGCGGAAGGGTCCATAGCAGCGCTGAGCCTTCACGGCTGAGGAACGGAACACCTCCGGGTTGAAGCTGGGCGGCTGAGGTTCCTCTCCTCGGCCTCCGCCAGCGCCTAAGCCTCCAGGGCGGCGAGGTCCGCCAGCGTCGGGGCGTAGGCTCCGGAACGGGCACAGGCTGCTGCCGCTGCCCGCAGGCCCATCTGGAGGTGGTCGGTCCACAAGCCCTCGGGGCGCGTCGCTGCGCTGACGAGCAGACCGGCGCACAGGGCGTCGCCCGCGCCCACCGTGTCGGCCACCTGCACCTTCACGGTGGGGAGGTCCACCCGGCCTGCCGGCTGGTAGAGGGTCGCGCCCCTGGCCCCCCGGGTGATCACGATGGGGCAGCGGGCATTCAGGCCGCGCAGGGCGCGCAGGGCGTCTTCCTCGGACTGCTCGGGAAAGAAAAATTCCAGGTCCTCGTCGCTGAATTTCAGTACGTCCGACTGCCGGGCCACCCGCTCGAACACCATCCGGTAGTCGGGGTGACGGTGGGTGATTCGGGCGTTGGGATCGAAGCTGAGCTTGACCCCCACTTCCTTCGCCCGGGCGATCAAGTCCAGCAGGGTGTCGGCCAGGGGCCAACGGGCAAGGCTGATTCCGCCGACATGCAGCCAACGGGCGGCCTGCATCCAGCCCGCAGGAAGCCGCGAAGGATCGAAGCGCAGGTCCGCGCTGTTCTCTCCGAGGAAGCGGTAGGCCGGGGGCGCGAGGTGGTAGACGACGGCCAGCAGCGTCGGCTGGGAAGACCGCTGGAGAAAACGCAGATCGAGTCCGGCGGCCTCACTTTCCTGCCAGAGGTCGTCTCCGAAGTTGTCCTCACCGATGGCGCCGGCAAACGCGGTGGCCACGCCCAGACGGGCGCAGGCCCGCGCGACGTTCCATCCCGCCCCACCCGGATGCGCCTGCCAGACGTTGCCGCCGGCGGTGACCAGGTCTGTCAGGGCTTCTCCAGCACTCACGACGATTGGAAGAGCAGCAGTTGAAGTCATTCGCGCTAGCCTGACACCCACCGGGGCACGCTGGATGAGCCTCGCACAGACAGGAGGCCCGCGGCTGTGCCGTGTCCCAGAAGCTCGGCAGGAAGCCGAAGGGCAGAAGCGCATCGTCGCGGCAGGACGAGAACGGAAACGCAAGCGCTGCGACGGGGATTGCGTTCGTCCCCCAACTCCGTCACGCTGCTCGTGAACAGCCTTTAGCACAAGGGGGAGGCCCGTCCCGTTGAACGGCCCTCCCCCTTCCCAGAGACGCCGCCCCACACTCACTGAGAGACACCGTGACGAATACCATAGCCCCAACCTCCATTGAGCCTGCGCCCACCTCCTTTCCGCCCACCTTCACCCGGGGAGCCGGCACCTCCGCCTGGAGCGAGCGCGCGCCCGACGAAGGCGGCCAGGGCCCGAGCATCCGGAACACCTTCTGCCGCCAGCCGGGCCTCACCGCAACGGCGCGGCAGGCAGGCGCATCTCTGGGCAGCCACTCCTCCTGGTCCCCGAACGACGACTTCAAATGGCCGAGCGGCGCCAGGCTGGTGCATGTGCGCCAAGTGACGCTGAAGCGCACACTGAAAGCCAGCGCCGACCGGTCTATTGATCCCGGCATAAATCGGTATGGATCACGGTGGGACGTCATGTGTGCTGGCCACGTTCCTCATGCCTCAAGTCGGGCAGAACCGGTGCGAACTTACGCCGGGATCAATAGAGTCGTGATCGGCATCAACGGCGGGGCGGTGGCGTAATGGCGTTCTTTGACCTGCCGCTCGACACCCTGCGGACCTACCGGCCCGACGTTTCGACACCCGCGGACTTCGCCGCCTTCTGGGAAGACACGCTGGAGGAGGCCCGCGCCTTTCCCCTCGACGCCCGGTTCGAGGAGGTGGATTACGGCTTACGGGGCCTGAAGACCTATGACGTGACCTTCCGAGGCTACGGCGGACAGGCGATCAAGGGCTGGCTTTTGCAGCCGCGTAACGCTGCGGGTGCCTCGCCCTGCGTGGTGGAGTTCATCGGGTACGGCGGCGGGCGTGGCCTCCCCACCGACTGGCTGACCTACGCCTCGGCGGGGTACGCTCACCTCGTCATGGACACGCGTGGACAGGGCAGTGTCTGGCGGCGGGGCGACACGCCAGACCTCGCGCCCGACGGGGACAATCCGCAGCATCCCGGCTTTATGACCCGCGGGATTCGCCGTCCGCAGACCTACTACTACCGCCGGGTCTTCACCGACGGAGTGCGGGCGGTGGAGGCGGCCCGTTCGGCTCCGGGGGTAGACCCATCGAGGGTGGCGGTGGCGGGCGGCAGTCAGGGCGGAGGCATCACACTCGCGGTAGCGGGCCTCGTGCAGGACGTGTCGGCGCTGCTGCCCGACGTGCCCTTTCTGTGTCAGTTTCGCCGCGCCTCCGAGATCACAAACGCCGCGCCGTACAGCGAACTGACCGGCTACCTCCGCATTCACCGGGAGGCGGTGGAGGACGTCTTTTCCACCCTCGCCTATTTCGACGGCCTGAACTTCGCGCCGCGTGTGCAGGCCCCCGCCCTCTTTTCGGTGGGCCTGATGGACGAGGTGTGTCCGCCCAGCACGGTCTTCGCGGCGTACAACCGCCTGCCGGGCGAGAAGGACATCCGCGTCTATGCCTACAGCGGCCACGAGGCGGGCGAGGGCGTCCATGTGCCCGAACGCCTGCGCTTCCTCTCGCGCCTGCCGGGATGGTCCCCGTGATTCTCGTCGCCGGTTCAGCCAATCTGGACCTCACCGTCGCCGTGCCGCACATTGTCAGGCCGGGAGAGACGGTGATCGGCGGCGATACCGTCACCGCGCCCGGCGGGAAGGGAGCCAACCAGGCCGTCGCGGCGGGCCGGGCCGGAGGGAGGGTTACCTTTCTGGGCGCGCTCGGAAGGGACGCGGCGGGTCAGACCCTCTTGTCGTCGTTACAGGAAGTGGGGGTGGACACGGCCTGTGTTCAACTTGTGGACGCCCCCACCGGAGCCGCCTACATCAGCGTGACCCCGGAAGGCGAGAACGCCATCACCGTCTCATCGGGGGCCAACGCCCATCTGCTCCCCGAACACCTCCCGGACCTGACTCCCTTCACTCACCTGCTGCTGCAACTCGAAACGCCGCCCGAGACGGTGAGCGCCTTTGCTCAGGCCGGACACGCGGCGGGCCTGTCCGTCGTGCTCAACGCCGCCCCCGCCCGTCCTCTCGACGAGCAATTGCTGCGCCACGTGAGCGTTCTCGTCGTCAATGAGGGCGAGTTGCAAACGCTGGCCGGGGAGGAGGGAGGCACGGAAGCCCAGGCCGCACGCCTGCGGGCACGTGGGCCGCAAACTGTCGTCGTGACGCTTGGAGCGCAGGGCTGTCTGGCCCAGACCGCCGGCAGCACCATCCGGCTTCCCGCCTTCCGGGTCGAAGTCACCGATACCACTGGCGCGGGCGACACCTTCGTGGGCGTGTTGGCGGCGTGGCTCTCGCAGGGTGCCCCCCTGGAGGGCGCCCTTCAGGCCGCCACTGTCGGCGCGGCCCTCGCCTGCACCCAGCCGGGAGCGCAGCCTGGGATGCCCACCCGCGCGGCCATCCTCGCCCACCTCACCCGCTGACCGCTCAACCCTGGAGGAGGCCACCGCCAAGGCCGAGATGGCGATGGCCTCGGGCCGGAGGGCGGCGGGAGCGCGCCGTGTCCGGGGGCGTGGACTTACCGGGCAACCTCAGGGGTGGGCTGCGGCCCGCGGGCATATACCTCGTCGCCCTGCACCCAGACCTGGGCGACGTCCGCCTGCGTCCCCAGGGCGAAGAGGGCCGCCAGGGTACGCTCGGCACTCTCGGCGTGGCGCAGCACCGTGTGCAGCGTGCTGCCCTCCGGGGGCCGCAGATACACCGCGTCGAAGGCCTGGCCCACGCTGAAGTCCCCGGTCAGGCCGTGCAGCCCCAGCGCCTCCGCGCCTGCCCGGGTCGCCAGGTACAGCAGGTGGGCGGGCGTGAGGGAATACCCCTGCTCGCCCATCAGCTGCTGCATGAAATACGCCTGCAGGCCCTCCTTGAGCATGGAAAAGCCGGTGCCGCCCCCCACGTCGGTGCCCAGTGAGACGTGGACCCCGGCAGCGAGGTGACGCCTCAGCGGAAACAGACCGCTGCCCAGCGCCGAATTGCTGCACGGGCAGTGCGCGGCGGTGCAGCGGTGCTCGGCCATCACGCCCAGCTCGCGGTCACTGGGGTGGACGCTGTGGGCCAGCACGCTGCGGCGGGTCACCAGCCCCGCGCGCTCGTAGGTGTCGAGGTAATCGCGGCTCCCCGGAAAGAGGTCACGCACGACCTCGATCTCCCGGCGGTTCTCGTTGATATGGGAGGTGAAGCGCACATCGCCAAACTCGCGCATCAGGGCGGCGCAGGCGTCCAGCATCCCCTCGCTGGCGGAGAGGGAAAAGCGGGGGGTGACGGCGTACAGGTTGCGCCCCTGGCCGTGCCAGCGCCCGATCAGCTCGCGGCCCTCCGCATAGGCGCGTTCAGGGGTGGTGTGCAGCTCGGGGCGCAGCATCCGGTCCGACACCACCTGCCCGGCCACCACCCGCAGGCCCACCCGGCTGGCCTCCCGGAAGAGGAGGTCAACCGCCGAGGCGAAATGCGAGCCGAACACCAGCGCCGTGGTGGTGCCGTGCGAGGCCAGCCCGGAGACGAACTCGCGCGCCACGGCCGCCGCGTGTCCGGGGTCACCGAAGCGGGCCTCCTCGGGGAGCGTGTAGGTGTCGAGCCAGTCCAGCAGCGGCAGGCCCAGCCCTCCGATGATGCGGACCTGGGGAAAATGCACGTGGGTATCCACGAAGCCCGGCAGCAGCACGCCGCCGCGCAGATCCACCCCCTCGGCCTGGGGGTGGGCGGCGCGCAGCTCGGTGTAGGAGCCGGTGGCGAGAATACGGCCGTTACCCACCAGAACGGCCCCGTCGTCCAGCACTTGCAGGGCGTCCGGAAAGACGAAGGGACTGGCAGGCGTGTGCATCAGTTGAGCGCGGTAGAGCTTCATGAGGTCCTCTGAATGGGAGAAGGGAGGGAGGGAGCGGTGACGGCCTCCGCCTCCAGCACCTGAACGAGCTGGGCCGCAGCGCTGATGGCGATGACGGCTGGACGTTTGCCCCCGATGCCGGGGACGCCGATGGGGGTGGTGATGCGGGCGAGGTCCGCGTCCGTGTGGCCGACCGAGCGCAGCTGTTCGCGGAAGCGCGCCCACTTCACCTTCGACCCGATCAGGCCGATAAAGCCGAGGTCCGGGCGCCGCAGGGCCGCGTCGCACAGGGCGGCGTCCTCGGCGTGGTCGTGGGTCAGGATGACGATGTGGCTCCCCGCGGGCAGGTCCGACAGCGCCACCTCGGGAATGGGCGCGTGGAGAGCGTGGATGCGGGCCTCTCCACCCCGTAGCGGTTGCAGCCGTTCGGGGACCAGCTGGGCGACGCGCGAGTCGATCAGGTGCAGGTGAACCGGCAAGGTATTCAGAATCTGGGCCAGCGCCAGCCCAACGTGACCGAGGCCGAAAATAGCGAGCGTGGGCCGGACGGTAAGCAGCGGTTCGAGCAACAGCGTGACCTCACCGCCGCAGCACTGCCGCCCGTATTCGTTGGGAGCGGTGTCGGTCAGGCGCAGGGCAAGCAGTTCGGGCGTGGTGGCGCCGCAGGCCAGCAGGGCGCGGGCGCGCTCCACGGCCGTGGCTTCCAGATTGCCGCCCCCCACCGTGTCCCACGTCTTCCGCAGGCCCACCACCATCTTCGCGCCCGGCTCGCGCGGGGCGTGGCCCCGGACGGCCGCCACCGTCACGAGGACGCCCGCCTCGCCGCGTTCGGTGAGGGCCTGAACCGCCTGGAGCCAGCCAGCGCTCACGTCAGTCCGCCGCCACTTCTGTCCGTGCGGTGGCCTGACGCGCCGCGTTAAGCGCCCAGTACACGGCCTCCGGGGTGGCGGGGCTGGGCAGCTCGGTGGCGCGGCCACCGGGCCCGAACGCTGCCGCCGCCTGGCGCAGCGCCTCGCGCACGCTGATGGCGAGCATCAGGGGGGGCTCGCCCACGGCCTTGGAGCCGTACACCACGCCGCTTTCGGTGGCGCGTTCCAGCAGCGCGACGTTGAACACCTCGGGGAGTTCAGAAAAGGAGGGCAGCTTGTACGTACTCGCCGCCTGGGTGGCGAGGCGGCCCCGGTGTGGCCCCTGCGACGTATCCCAGCGCAGTTCCTCCAGCGTTAGCCAGCCCGCGCCCTGAATGAAGCCCCCCTCCACCTGCCCAATGTCAATCAGCGGCGAGAGGCTGTCACCCACGTCGTGCAGCAGGTCCGCGCGGCGCAGACGGTACGCGCCCGTGAAGCCGTCCACCTCCGCCTCGCAGACAGCGGCCCCATAACTGAAGTATTTGAAGGGCTCGCCCTGCATGGCCTCGCGGTCCCAGTGCAGGCCCGGCGTGCGGTAGTACCCGGCGGCCCACAGCTGCGTGCGCGCGTGGTAAGCGTCGTGGACGAGTTCACGAAAGGGGATGCCGCGTTCCGGATGACCCAGGGGAAACACCAGGCCGTTCTCGAACCGCACGTCCCCGGGGTGGACATACACGCCGAAGCGTCCCGCCGCGACCTCCGTGAGCCTCGCCTTGATCTGCTCGCAGGCGTCCTTGATCGCGCCACCATTGAGGTCCGCGCCGCTGCTGGCCGCGGTGGCGGAGGTGTTGGGCACCTTGTCGGTGCGGGTGGGCGCGAGGCGCACGCAGGCGAGCGGCACGCCGAGGGCGGTGGCCGCCACCTGCAACATCTTGGTGTGCAGACCCTGGCCCATCTCGGTGCCACCATGGTTGATAAGCACCGAGCCGTCCTTGTAGACGTGGACGAGCGCCCCCGCCTGGTTGTATGCCGTGAAGTTGAAGGAGATGCCGAACTTCACGGGGGTGATCGCCAGCCCCCGCTTGGTATGGGCGTGTGAGGCATTGAAGGCCTGGACTTCAGCGTGACGCCGCTCGAACTCGGCGCTGCCCAGCAGCGTGGTCCAGACCTCATGCATCCGCTCGGCGTGGCGAACGGGCTGGCCATACGGGGTGCTCTGGCCAGGCTGGTAAAGGTTGCGGGCGCGCAGCTCGTGCGCCTCCAGCCCCAGGAGGGGGGCGCAGCGGCCCAGGATGTCCTCGATCACCAGCATGCCCTGGGGCCCACCGAAGCCCCGGAAGGCCGTCTGAGAAGTTTTGTTCGTCTTGCAGATGCGCCCGTGGACCTCGACGTGGGGAAGGAAGTAGGCGTTGTCGATGTGGCACAGGGCGCGCGCCATGACGGGCTCGGAGAGGTCGAGGCTCCAGCCGCCGTCCGAATACAGGGTGGCCTGCAGGGCGGTGACCCGGCCGTCGCCGTCGAAGCCCACCTTCCAGTGGGTGAAGAAGGGGTGGCGCTTACCGGTCATGGTCATGTCCTGGGTGCGGTTGAGGCGCAGCCGGACGGGGCGGCCGGTCAGGGTGGCCCCCAGCGCCGCGATGGCCGCGAAACCGTGCGGCTGCATCTCCTTGCCGCCGAAGCCCCCGCCCATCCGCAGGCACTGGACCGTAACCGAGTGGCTGGGTCGCCCCAGCACGTGGGCCACGATCTCCTGCGTCTCCGTGGGGTGCTGGGTAGAGCTCTGCACGAAGACCTGTCCGGACTCGTCCACCTGGGCGAGGGCCGCGTTCGTCTCCAGGTAGAAATGCTCCTGGCCGCCGAACCCGAACTCGCCCTCGAAGACGTGGGCGGCCTGACCAAAGCCTTCCTCCACGTTGCCCCGGCGCAGGGTGGGCCGTGAACCCTGAAAGGACTCGGCTTCGATGGCTTCCTGCACGGTCACCAGAGCGGGGAGGGGCTCGTACTCCACCTCCACGGCGTCTGCCCCCTGCCTCGCGGCCTCGGTGCTCTCGCCGAGCACCCAGCAGACGGCGTGCCCGTAGAACATGACCTCCGTGGGAAACAGCGGCTCGTCGTGCTTCACGCCCGCGTCGTTCACGCCGGGCACGTCGCCCTCGGTGAGCACGCGCACGACGCCGGGGACCGCGAGGGCCGGAGCCACGTTCAGCCGGGTCACGCGGGCGTGGGCGTGTGGGGCCTGGAGGGGCCAGGCGTGCAGGAGGTTTTGCAGGCGCACGCCGAGATCATCGGTGTACAGCGCGTGGCCCGTCACGTGGGCCTCGGCGCTCTCGTGGGGAATGGCCTCGCCCACCGCTCCGCCGGGGGGCCGCTCAAAGAGGCTGCTCACGCCGTCACCTCCGCGTTCGTCTTCTCGAAATAGAACTTGAGCAGGCTCTGTTCCAGCATGGCCGAGCGGTAGGCGGCGCTGGCGCGGTGATCGTCCACCGGTGTGCCTTCGCGGCCCAGCAGGCGTGCCGCTCGCCGCACCGTGCGCTCGTTCCAGGGCTGGCCGGTCAGGGCCTCCTCGGCGGTATAGGCGCGGATGGGGGTGGCCGCCACTCCGCCCAGTCCGATGCGTACCTTCTTCACCACGCTGCCTTCCAGTTCCAGGGCGATGCCCACCGCCACGCTGGAAATGTCGTCGAAGCGGCGCTTGGCGACCTTGTAAAAGCCGGTGATCGGGGCCATGGGCAGGGGAATCCGGACCGCGCGAATCAGTTCGTGTGGGTGGCGCTGCGTCTGCCGGTAGCCCGTGAAGTAGTCGCGCAGGGCCACTTCCCGCTCGCCAGCCGCCGAAGCGAGCGCGAGTCGGGCGTCCAGCGCCAGCAGCACGGGTGGGCTGTCCCCGATGGGACTGGCCGTACCCAGGTTGCCGCCGAGAGTGGCGCTGTTGCGAATCAGGCGGGAGGCGAACTGGGGAAACCATTCGGCGAGCAGCGGCACCTGGTCCGAGAGCCGCCGCTCGATCTCGGAGAGGCTCAGCCCCGCGCCGATCTCCAGGTGGTCCGGCGTCCAGTGCAGCCTGCGCAACTCGGGCAGGCCGTCCACGGCGACGGTTACCGCCGCGCGCGAATGGCGCAGGTTCACGTCTACACCCCAGTCGGTGCCGCCGGCGAGCAGCCGCGCGTCTGGATGGGCAGCGAGGAGGTTCAGGGCTTCTGCCAGCGTGGCCGGGCGGTGAAACTCGCCCCCGGAGGTCTGCAGGTGAGTGGGTTGCGGGGTGGGGGCTGCCCGGGTGCGGCGCTGCGCGTGGGGGTCGGCCTCCTGCGGACCGCCCAGGGCGCGCGCCGCGTCCTCGATGGGGCGGTAGCCGGTGCAGCGGCAGAGGTTGCCGCTGAGTGAGTGGATGTCGAAGGCGCCCTGGTCGCGGTCCTCGCGGTAATACTCAGCGGCCATGCTGACCACGAAGCCGGGGGTGCAGTAGCCGCACTGCGAGCCACCTCGTACGGCCATCTCGCGCTGGACAGGGTGCAGGGCCCCGGGTGAACCCAGCCCTTCCGCGGTGGTCACCTCCTGACCGTTCAGCGCTGCCAGCAGCGCCAGACAGGCGTTGACGGCCTCCAGGCGGGTGCCGCCGTCCGTGGTGGGGCGGGCCAGCAGCACGGCGCAGGCCCCACACTCGCCCTCGGCGCAGCCTTCCTTGCTGCCGGTCAGGCCCAGGTCGCGCAGCCAGTTCAGCAGGGTCAGGTGCGGGGGCACGTCCTGCGCAGTAATCTGGGTCCCGTTCACCGTGAGGGTGATGCTGTTCATGACGTCTCCTTGCGAAGAAAAGAGGATGGGCTGGCAGGACAAAGGCGGTCCGCCCCATGCCCAATCATGCACCCGACACGAAAAGGTCAGGTGCATGGTTGGCGCACGAGGCGGACCGCTGGTTATCCATGCCGAACAGTGGTCTGGTTGTGGCTACCAGCATAGAATACTGCGACGTCTAATTAAGCTCAAGGGGGTATACCTGTCTCCGACTCGCAAAAGGCTCCAAGATGCCCCGTTCTTTAGAGCGGGAGGAATGGAGTGACCACCGGCGGGTGATCCCCCTTCTCAAGCGCTGGCTGCGCAACCATCTCCCCTCTGAAGCGCCCTGAAGAATCGGTGGTTGAGTCCACCTGTTTTGCCGAGCTTGAAGTTGCCTGTTGACCGCACCGACACGGGGCCGGCGCTGCTTCCCAACAGCCTTGGTTGGCGAACACCGCAACTCTTTAGGTTGGCGGAGCATCCGAAGGTGCGCGCCTCTGAATCCTCTACCCGCCACGGGCCGCCGGGGAACCCAGGCGCTCAGCCGCTTTCGCTCCTGAATGCCTCGGTCTTGAGGCCGGAGATGAATTGTGGAGGTGGCGGTTCCCTCCGTCCAGATGGGAGCGCCGAACTCCTCAACTCCCCCGGTAGGTGCTGTAGGACCACGGAGAAATGAGCAGCGGCACATGGTAGTGGCTGGAGGGGTCAGCGACAGTAAAGCGCAGCGTGACCAGATCCAGGAACGGCACGTCGGGCGCACCGGGCAAACCCTCAAAGTAAGCGGCGACCTCAAAGGTCAGCTCGAAGGTGCCCGGCCGCAACTGACCGCGCCCGATCAGCGGCGCGTCGGTCCGCCCGTCACTGTTTGTCAGGGCCTGGGTGACTGGACGGCGTTCCCCGTTCTGGATCTCGAACAGGGTGACGGGCACGCCCTGCGCCGGTCTCCCCCGGGCCGTGTCCAGGACGTGGGTGCTGAGGCCAGCGCCCATCACGCGCGCTCCACCCAGCCTTCCATCAGTCCGAAGGGCTCGGGATCGACGTGGAAGATCTCGTTGTTGTTCTCCAGACCGAAGCGTTCGAGGTTGTACTTCAGGTGGTGCTTGTTGGGCATCTGGAACCAGATGCGTGAAATTTCGGGGCAGCGCGACAGCACCGCCTCACCCAGGAGGTACAGGGTGCTTTGCAGGCTGGGCGAGTAGTGGTCCGTGAACGTCTGCTGCAGTTGCCCGTAAACGCGCTGCCAGACGTCGTCGTGGTCGGCGTCGTCACCGAGGTACTCCCATTTGGCCGTGACGTAGGTGGCCATGACGCGGTCGCTCGTCTCAGGCAGGGTGGTGAAGCGCTCGTCCAGCACGTAACCTTCCCAGCCGCTCTGGGTGGTCTTGAGCAGGTAGAGGTTCTCGATGCCGGACGTGACCTTGAAGGTCTGGCCGTCGCCCTCCACGCGGGCGGTGCGCTTCGGCATCTGCCGCACAAAGCTGTGGTCGTGGCCCTGACCGTTCGCAGAAATGCGTTCCCAGAGGTGCTCGGTGATCTCGGCGAACGCGCCGGTAACCCGGGGGCCGGTCTTCACGAAGTGGGCGACAAGCTCCTGCCCGAAGCGCTCGATGCTGCCCCCGAAACCTTCTTTCGCCAAGCCGTAGATGGTGTTGCGAACGGTGTCGGTGGCGAGCAGGCCGGTGTTGTCGCCCTGCACGTGGGCGGCTTCGAAGTCTCCGGTCATCGCCACCCGCACGGTGATGTCCTTGATCTCGTGCCGGGGCCGTTCGCGGTTCACCTTGAAAACGTGAACGTCGGCCTTGCCGTAGTTGTTCTCCGTCAGCCGGACCTTGACTTTAACGGGTGTGTTCTGGACCTCGGTCATGCATCCCCTCCTGGGGTGTCCTGGCGAACCAGGTCGAGGACTCGGAGCGTGGCGATCTTGCCGATTTCCCTCAGGGCGGTGACCCGCTCCTGCTCGGGCGAGTGGTTCAGCCGCTCAGCCGCGCCCGTCAAGATGCTGGCCTTGGTATGCTCGCGGACGCAGACCACATACGGCAGGCCGAAGCGTTCGTGGTAGGCGGCGTTCAGGCGCTGGAACTCGGCGTATTCGCCGGGCGTCAGCCGGTCCAGACCCGCGCTGGCCTGCTCGGAGGCGGATTCCGGCGTGACGTCCCCCGCCAGCGCGGCCTTGCCTGCGAGGTCCGGGTGGGCGCGAATCAGCGCGAGCTGCTGCTCCGGCGTGTCGGTCTGCAGCGTCCCGACGAACGCCGCCGCGAGGGCCTCCACGGTGGAAAAAGGGCGCTGTGTGGCCACCCGTTCCGCGTATCGGGGGCTGTGTTCCAGCACCCCCGCGAACAACCGCACGAATTCGGGCAGGGGAAGGGCGTTGATTTCCGGCAGGGTCAGGGGCAAGGAAGTCTCCTGAAAAGGGGTGGCAACGCACAGGCGGGGACGAGAAGCAGGGGGGAGTTCCGGCGAGAAGGAGGACGCTGGCGAACGAGAAAATGCCTGGAACCGAACACCAAAATACTTAGACGTCTATGCACCGAGATACACCATCGTAGAGGGCCTCCCCTCCCCTGTCAAGTCGTGGGCGGGCGTTCCTCGCATGAGCGCGGGGGCGCGCAACCGCCGCCCCTACCGCTGGAGAGCCTGCGTGCTAGCCTCTAGGCCCGAAGAAGGCCCATGACATGACTCCCTTTCTGACCCCCGCCTTCCTGACCCGCATTCGCCGTGACTGGGAGCAGGTCCAGCCAGACATCGACCCCGGGCCCATGCTGACGGTCGTGCTGATTGACCGCCTGCACACCGCACTCGGGCGGCAGACCGAACGTACCTACGGAGCGGCGGGCATCAACGCCGCCGGGTGGGACCTCCTGCTGACGCTGTACCGCTCGGCTCCCCCCCAGGGCCTGACGCCCACGCAACTCAGCGGCCTGGCGGCCATTACCGGTCCGTCGGTGTCCAACCGTATCGACCGGCTGATTCAGAAGGGGCTGATCGAGCGGCAGGTGGCCGAGCGGGACCGCCGCTCGGTCTCCATCCGGCTGACGACCGAGGGCCGCGCGCTCGTCGAGCGCCTGCTACCCGAGCACCTCCAGCGAACCTCCCAGATCGTCGCCGCCCTCGATCCCGAGGAAACGCGGCTGTTCGGGCAACTCGCGGCCCGCCTGCTGGCCCACCTGGAGGCGGAGGAGCGCGCACCTGGGGACGTGCAACCCGCCGACTGACGGGCTCCACGGCGCGTCTGCCCAAAAAGGCTGTCCGGAGAGGAAAAGGGCAAACGGTTCAGCCGGTCCGAACGGGCCCTTCTTCCCAGCCCAGGCGCGTGGAGATGTGTGCGGCGGCGCGGTTCATGCGCTCGGCCACCCCAGTGATCTTCCAGGGCAAAGCGGGACGTGGGCGCAGAGACGGAATCTGCCGGGTGTGGTGACGCACCGGCGCGGCGACGGCTGCGCACGCCGAGTTGCCGTTCCTCTTCGTCCACGCTGTAGCCCTGCTCGAGGACGCGGCCGAGTTCCTGCAAAAGGGCCGGGATGGTGGTGATGGACCTGGGCGTGTAGGCGGGGTAGGGGCCGTCGCCCAGCTTGTGCCGCGCGTCGCCCTCCGGCTGCCAGGCGGGCAGCACCTTGCCCACGCCCGAATCGTGCAGGGGCGCGCTGTCGCCGCGCTGGGCGAACATCCGCACCGTCTGCCGCCCCTCGACCTGGTGGACGCACACGGCCTCGGTACCGTACAGCACGGCGGAGTTCACGGTCTCGCTCAGCTCGCCGACGAGCGCGGTCACCTCCGGGTGCGCCGCGCCGCCCAGACTGCTGCGCCCGGTGAGGGTCAGGCCCACCTGATAGGCCCGCAACCCGGCGGTACGGGCGCCGCCGAGCTCGTCCCACTCCACGGAGCTGTGCGGGCGTCCGCCCACCAGCGCGCCTCATGGTGCGGTTCAAGTTGAGGGAGATACGGGTGGGTACCGCTTCCCCGCCGCAGGCACTCGGCCACGTTGTGAAAGGCGAACAGCCCGAAACCGAACAGCGCACCGCCAACCTGCTTACCGTCAGGTGCTTTTCCGGGAGGTGCAGACCACGCGGGCGCACCAGCAGCACCGCTGGGTTCGGCTCCAGCCGGGAGTTTTTGCCGCCCTGCGTCACGCCGATGGTCCCCCTCACCGCGCCGCGCAGGTTGCGCTGTCCGGTCACCGGGTTTTCCCAGGTGGGACCCGTGGTGTCCTCGAAATCGGCCATCAAGGTCCGCGCGCCGCTGTTCAGCGCCTGGGTAACCCTTTCGCGGTCTACAGGTCCGGTGATTTCCACCCGGCGGTCTTGCAGGTCTGCGGGCAACGGCGTGATCCTCATGTCTCCAGCGCGGATGTGCACGGTGCCCGGAAGAAAAATCCAGCCGTACTCCTGTGTTCAGCCGGGCCTGACGTGACTTCCGGAAGACGAAGGTCAGCGCGTCTGGCGTGAGGACGTCGGTGTAGGGCTCAGGCGGGACGTGGAGGGTGACGCCCCTGGAGAGGGGCACGGCCTGGGTCAAGGAGAATTCCCGGTGGGCGAGGGGGGAGAAAGGGACGGTGGGCAGCTCAGGAGAGGGCCGGGGGCCCAGCAAGATGGACAGAGGCGGGCAGGCCGTCTCTACCAGCCGGGACCGGGCTGGAAAGGGAGGGGGGCGGCGGGGCCGAAGCCTCACTTCCGCTCTGTCACGTCACGTAGATCGCGCGGTAATCGTTGAGGTTATGCCCGCTGGGACCGGTGACGAGCGCGTCGCCCAGGGCCCCGAAGAAGCGGGCCGAATCATTGCGCCGCAGGAAGCTGCCCGGATCCAGACCCAGCGCGCGCGCACGTGCCGCCGAGTCGGGCGTCAGGAACGCGCCTGCGGCGTCACTGTTGCCGTCAATGCCGTCTGAACCTGCTGACAGGGCATACACGCCCCGCTCGCCCAACGCCTCGAGGAGCCACAGGGCAAACTCCTGATTGCGGCCCCCCCGGCCATCCCCGCGCACAGTCACGGTGGCCTCGCCGCCCGAGAGCAGGACCACGGGCGCGGAAAAAGGGGTGCTGTGGGTACGGATACTCTGCACCAGCGAGGCGTGGAATCCCGCCAGATCCCGCGCCTCCCCAGCGAAGGTATCGGACAGGATGACGGCCCGCGCGCCGCGGGCGGTGAGGGCCGCCTGCGCTGCTTCCAGCAGCGTGCGGTTGGAGCCGATCACCGTGCCCTGGACGTGGGTCAGTTTGCCGGCCCCAGGCGTCTCGGGGTGCTCGCCGCGTACGCCCGCGAGCAGATGCAGCCGGGCTTCCGGCGCGGTGATGCCGTAGCGGTCCAGCACGGCCAGGGCGTCCCCGAAGGTGGTGGGGTCGGGGGCGGTGGGACCGCTGGCGATCACAGACGGATCGTCTCCTATCACGTCCGAGATCATCAGGGTCCGCACCTGTGCGCGCGTGGCCTGCGCGAGGCGGCCCCCCTTCACCCGCGAGAGATGTTTGCGGACCGCGTTGATCTCCTTGATGGCCGCGCCCGCCCGCAGCAGCTCCCCAGTGAGGGCGCTTTTCTGCCCCAGGGTCACGCCCCAGGGGGCACTGAGCAGTGCGCTGCCGCCGCCCGACACCAGCACCAGCAGCTGCGCGCCGGGCGGCAGCGCACGCACCTTCGCCAGAGCCCGCTCCGCTGCGCGGACGCTGTGTTCGTCAGGCAGGGGATGGGACCCCGGAATCACCTCCATCCCCTCCGGTGCGCTCAGGTTCGGGGCGCCGCGGGGAGGCACTGCCAGGCCCGGGACGCCCGGGTAAGCCCTGCCCGCCGCCCGGAGCATCGGCAGCGCCGCCTTACCGAAGGCCAGCACGAAGTCCGGGCCAGGCTCCAGCAGGTGGGGGGCCAGCAGCCGTTCGGGAGCCGCCGCTTCCAGGGCCGCCCGGTAACTGCGTTCCAGCAACGCCCGCAGGTCTGGGCTGGGGAAAGTCACGTCAGTCCAGCCCGGCCAGCTGTCCGCACAACGCCGGCAGCCCCGAGTGGTTCAGGTCACCCATCTCCTGGGCGATCACGCTGTTCATCCGTTCCGCCGCGCCCGCCGTCGCGAAGAGCGGCACGCCCTGCTCGCGCTCGAAGCCGCCCGCGAGCCGCAGGTCCTTGCGGTGCGGGCAGATGCGCAAGCCCGGCGCGAAGTTGCTGCCAAGCATCCGCTGCCCGTGCAGGTCCAGGATGAGGCGCCGCGCCCCGTCCACACCCCTCTCGCGGGCCAGCGTCAGGGCCTCCGCCACCGCCTGAGCAGTCAGGGCCACGGCGATCTGGCTGCAGATCTTGGCGACCTGCCCAGCCCCGGCCTCCCCGATATGCGCGGTGTTCTTGCCCAGCACTTCCAGTTCGGACCGTGCGCGAAGGCGAAGGCGTCGGCAGGCCCTCGACCATGACGCTGAGGGTGGCCTGCTGCGCGCTGACCTGACCGCCCGACACCGGGGCATCAAGGGCGTTCACACCCAGGGCCTGGAGCGCCTGCGCCACCCTGTCTTCGCCCAGCACCTTCTACCTGCGGGCTGTCCGGCAGCATGGTGACGATGATACCGCGCTGCTCGGCCACCTCCCGGGCGCTGAAGGCCAGCCGCGCACCCTGCTCCGCGAGGAGCCGCTCGGGCCCGGGGTGGAGGTTGTTCACGGTCAGAGTGTACCCCGCAGTAATGAGGTTCTGGGCCACCGGCAACCCCATGATGCCAGGCCAACAAAGCCGGTCCTTGCCCATGTCTCCACGCCTTCCTGGTGTGCCCGCATCCACCGGAGCGAAGCCCACGTGTCCCCCTGCAGAATGTATTCCATCCCTACGTGGCCGCCGTACCCCCGCTCGTCGAGGGCGCGCAGCGGAAACCGCCCTCAGTACCGTCCGCTGAGATTCACGCCGCCGGGAAACTGCTACGTCACGACGGTAAGCATGCTCACCGCGCCCGCCGGGCTGGGCACGCCGGAGGCGACGTCCGTTTCCGAGAAACTGGGCCGGGCGGGCCAGCCGTCGGGATGGCCCAGGGCGTAACCGTTGGCCGGGTGGCCGAACGTTTTGCCCTGCGCGGTCGGGGCGAGAACGAGGAGCGTCAGGGCCAATGTGCCGAGTGCACATGGCGGTGCCTTTCTGCAAGCGCGGAGTTCACGGGGTGGGGAGCGGGCTGGTGGAGGTGAACTCGCGAAGCCCAGCAGGACTGCTGGGAAAGGAGGGCTCGGGACCGGCTCCCTTCGCGGGCGCATCGCGCGCAGACCGTCTGGCACAGAGGCCACGCGTGGGAGGATGATTCGCCAATGATGTGGGCGAAGCAGCCATCCTCTCGCCATCCCCGGTCCACTACGGTGAAGGCCCGTCGCGGCCACCGCCGTGAACGGCGTTGAAAGGAGGAGGGCATGGAAGAGGAGATGGGCGGACAGCTGCTCGGCCTGGACGGACGGGTCTACGTGTTGCGGGTGTGGTACGAGGGCCAGCAGGACAGTGAGCACTGGCGGGCGTCTTTGCGGGAGGGGACGCACGGCGAGCGGCGGCACTTCGGCAACCTCGACGACTGTATCGAGCACCTGTACGGTGAACTCGCGCGGCGCTCGCCATTGGGTTAGCTCCTGGGGACATCTCCGGGCACGCCCCAGGTCCTGGCGGCGTGCTCCTTATTGCCGCCTTGCCAGTGACGCCTGGATGAGGTGGCCCTCCCGGAGCGTTACCGCTGCGCCGCCCTACATGCCGAGTGGGGTGAGTCCGCGGTTTCACGGCCGCTGATCGCGAACCCGGTCCGTTCTTCCCCGCTGGTGCAGCCACCACAGGCCACGAAAGCCTTGCTTGACTCGGAGCACCCTGATCGACCGCCTGGCTGTGACGTGAGGGACCGCCGGGACGAACCCACCCGACATCCTCCTTGGTAGAATTCACGCCTCATGACAGGTGAGGGACAGGGGGTGGGGTGGCGCCTGCAGGTGCTGGAGGGCCCGAGGCTGGTAGGGCCCGGAGTGCGCCTGGAAGGAATGGAACACCGCACAGCGGCCCTGCTGGCCTACCTCGCGCTGGAGGGAGAAACGCCCCGCGCCCGTCTGGCCGGACTGCTGTACCCGGACGCACCCACCGCCCGGGCGCGCAATAACCTGGTGCATCTCCTGCGGCGACTGCGCCGCGCCGCAGGGGCAGCGCTCGTGGAGGGAGATCAGGCGCTGAGGTTGGTGGGTGGCCTGGAGATAGACGCGCAGGCGGCGCTGAGGGGCGAGGGCCCCTGGCCCGAGGGCCGGGCCGAACTGCTCTCGTCCCTGGAGCTGTCCGACCTGCCCGACCTGGAGGAATGGGTCCTGGCCTGGCGCGAGCGCCTGCTGGAAGCGCGGCGAGCGGCTGCGCTGCGCGCGGTGGCGGCGGCCCAGGCGCGTGGCGACCACGCGGCGGCGGTGACGGCGCTGCAGGCACTGCTGAACGCCGACCTGCTTTCCGAGGACATCTGGCGTCACCTGATGCGGGCCCATTACCTTGCTGGTGACCGTCCCGCCGCGCTGCAGGCCTACGCGCGCTGCTGCGAAGTGCTGCAGCGGGAGGTGGGCGGAACTCCCGAACCGGAGACGCAGGCGCTGGCGCGGCGGATTGATCGGGGAGAGGTCCTGCCGGACGCGGCAGCGCGGCCCACTCCCCTGCCGCTGGCCGTCCTGCGCCCCCCCGCCCTGGTCGGGCGGGAAACCTCCTGGGCGCAACTCGAAGCCGCGTGGAGGCGCCACCAAACGATCTACATCACGGGCGAGGCGGGGGTGGGCAAGACCCGGCTGGCGCAGGACTTCGTGGGCAGCAAGGGCCGGGCGCTGTACCTTCCCGGTCACGTCGGCGCGGAGCATACGCCCTTTGCTGCCGCCACGCACAATGCCCGCGCGCGACTGGCGGCTGCGCCGCACGTCACGCTCCCCGGCTGGGTTCGGCGTGAACTCGGCCGCCTACTGCCTGAACTCGGACAGGGAGACCCCCCGCAGCCCATCGCGTCGGAGGCCGACCGGCTGAACTACTACCTCGCCCACCTGGAGGTCGTGCGCCTCACCTCTCCTGGCTTCGCGGCCGTCATCAACGACGACGTGCAGCACTACGACCCGGCCACTGTGGAACTCGGAGCTTTCTTCCTCACACAGGGGGACATGCCCGGCGGGCCGGACGAGGGACCCCGGCACCTGATCCTCTACCGCCAGGGCCACCTGCCTCCGTCCACCCAGGCCCGGGTGGACGGGCTGGTGGACCGGGGGGTAGCCGCCCGCATCGAGCTCGCACCCCTGGATCCTGGGGGGGTGGCGGACCTCCTGGCTGCCCTACCGGAAATGCCGCCGGGCGCGGCGGACTTGCCGCACAAGCTCCACAGCTTGACCGGCGGCAACCCGCAGTTCATGCTCGAAGCGCTGCGGCACATGTTCCAGACCGGGAAATTCGAGGTGGATGACGCGCTACGGGCGCGCGCTTCCGGCGTCACGTCCCTCATTGCCGGGCGGCTGGCCGGGCTCTCCCCCACCGCGCTCCAGGCCGCTCGCGGAGCGGCGGTGCTGGAAGACGGCTTCTCGCTGGAACGCCTCGCCGAGGTACTGGGCACCGGCCTGCTCGCCCTCGCCATCGCTTGGGAGGAACTGGAAGCCGCCCAGGTCGTCAGCGGCGAGCGCCTCAGTCATGACCGCGTTCGTGAGGCGCTGCTGGGCGGCATGTCCCCCGGCGTGCGGACCCTGCTGCACCGCGCGGGCGCCCGGGTCCTGGCTCAGCATTCGGTGCATCCCAGCCAGGTGGCGAGGCACTGGCGTGAGGCCGGCGAGCTTCACCAGGCTGCCGAATGGCTTTTCCGGGCAGGCCAGGCCGCACAGGCAACGCTGCGCGAGGCCGAGGCCGCCGACTTCTACGCGCAGGCCGCGCAGACCTATGCGGCCGTGAGCGATCTGGACGGTGCGCGGCGCTCGGAGGACGCCCGGCAAGCGGCCCTGACTCGCCTGGAAGTTCATCCTGCCCTGGAACGCGGCGGCTGACCGGTGATCGACGAACCGGCCGTCAACCCGAACCTCCAGCAGCAACGCACCATACGGCCCGGCGCGTAGAAATCTGCGGACCGTGTGCAGCGCACCGTGAAGCTCTGTTCCATCCGGCGGTGCAGCCCGGAGGAACGGGGCCGTCGGTGACGCTTCCGCCGCCTACCGGGCAACCAACGCCGATTTTGAGGGGAAGGGTCGTGGGGAGTTCCCTTCGGGGCGGGGAGCCTGCCAGATCACGGGAGCTGGCGGCGAGGGCGTTCTCCACGCAGGTCTGCGCTGCGTCCCCGCACAGGCGCGCGCAGCGCTGGGCCTCCGGACCGCCGAGCTTCATCAACCGTGTGGCGGAGGTGGCCGTGTCGGCCTGGGTTGCGCCGAGTGCGGCCGCTACAGCTCCAAAGGTCGTGGCGGGGTGCCGGGTGACCGGCAGTTCCACCGGCAGTCCTCCCCCTGCCAAAACAAACCGGCCCCACATGGAGGCCGGAGAGAAGGACACCGGTCCGCGTGCCTCATCGGCGCGAACCGTAGGGTAGGGCGAGCGCCTCCCCGTAGGTGTGCGCGGTCCGCACGCAGTGGTCCAGCAACCGCAACTCGCCGGATGTGCCGCGCCCCGTGACGAAGCGGCCTTGCAGGACCCTCGGCACCCGGTCCTCCAGCCGAAGCGTGGTGGTGCCCAGCACAGGACCAACTTGCCGCGCAGGGCTGAGGCGGGGCACGCTGCGGTAGGTGTAGACCAGTTCCAAGCCCTGAGGGGTGTCGAGAAAGGCCGAGCGCAACCCCTCTGCCTGGCGGTCTAGGGTGTACAGCGTCACGCGGACCCGCAGGGCCGACTGGCGAACCACCAGGAAAGCCATCAATGCGCCTGGGTTGACAGTCCCCGGCGGCAGGGAGGTGGGCGTGATCAGCCCGCGCCAGGTGCCGCGCAGATCCGGCAGCGGCCAGCCCAACCACCGCCCGACGCGCGTGTGCCACAGCCCTCCCTCAAAAGCCAGCAGCAGGGCCGCGAGGGTCAGGGCGGCGAGAAGCGCCTCGGCCCAAAGCGGTGCAACGCTGCCCAGACGACTCCAGATCAGCGCGCAGCTCAGCCAGGAGAGCGCACCGGCAAGGGCAACGAGGGTCACCACCACGCGGACGAGATGTGACCGGACCGGCAGGGCGGGCAGGGCAGAACGGCCACCAAAGGGAAAGGCGAAGGCCTGCGGCTGCCGGGCATACACCGCCCAGGAGCAGCCCCGGGCAACAGGAAGAGGGGGAGCAGAGGGGGAAGCGGTCATGCGATCACCTTAAAGAAGGGGGGATGATTCCCGCGTGATGCGAGTGCGTGGTCCTTTTCCCCACTTCAGCGTCAGGAACTGGTCAGGCCCGGCAAGCTGTGAGGGCGGGAAGAATCCCAGCCGCCACAGACAGGGTCTGCTGAAGCGCTTCCAGATCGGCGAAAAACGGTCGGCCCCTCGCAGCGCGGCCTCCTGGCAAAAGCCCGGAAGGTGGCCTTGTCCCCGCAAAGGAGGGATTTTTCCACGTGTCATGCCCCGATCACCCCTGCCCCCTTACGCTCTGGCTATGAATCGCCCGGTCCCCTCCTCTTCTGCCCACACCGTTCAAGCGGTGCTCCGCTCCCGGGGCTCATCTGTGGGGTGGCGGGGACCACGCCGGGCGAGCCGTCTGGAGTTCGTCATGTCTGCACCCACCCCCAAGCCCAGGGACCGCTTCCTGCCCACACCTGACAGTGCCGATGGGCAGATTGAAGACCTCATCTGCACCCTCCTCGGTCAGCTGGGTGCACACGACGGGGCGTCGCTGCAGCACAGCTTCCGGGTGGCGCAGCTTGCCGGAGCGCTGGGTCAGGCGCTGCGCCTAAGCCCCACCGAGCGGCGGGAGCTTCACTGGAGCGCCCTGCTGCATGACATCGGCAAGCTGTTCGTGCCCACGGCCATTCTGAACAAACCCGCCGCGCTGACAGTCGAGGAGCGCCGCTGGGTGGACCTGCACGCCCAGGGGGGCGCGGCCCTGCTCGCAGCGTATAAGGTCCTGCCCGCGTCCGTGATTCAGGTGGCCCGGCACCATCACGACCCCCACTGCACGCCGGCGCCGGGCCCTCGGCTCTCCCTGCCTGTGCGCATCGTGGCCGTGGCCGACGTGTACGACGCCCTGACCTCCGCCCGTCCCTACAAACCTGCCTGGACGCGGGAGGCCGCCCTCGCCGAACTTCAACGCTGCGCAGGTCACTGTTTCGACCCCCAGCTCGTGGCGGTCTTCGCGCAGATGCTGACAGCCCCCCAAGCCTGAGCCCGGCTCCCCACGACAGCGCTTGACAGGTCTGAACCACAGCCTTGCCTGCTCCCCTTCACCCGGTGAGGAGACAGGCCCGAGGAACCGCTCAACAACCAAGGCCCCTCGGTCCAGGGCCTTGCGCGTGAACTCCGGGGAGCCTGCGTTGGGAGCGTTGGAACGGGCCTTTGTTGGTAACGCCCCGACGTCGGTTGCGGCCGGGCGGGCGCAGTGGGAACACCATGCCTGGCGGCCCGGCTTGCTAGCTTGGATCGTGTCAGACTCAACCCGCACCTGGCGACTCACGCTGCTGGGTTCCCCGGCCCTGCAGGCTCCTGAAGGTCAGCGCCCTCGCTGCGAGGGCAAGATGCTCGCGGTGCTTGCACACCTCGCGCTGGAGGGCCCGACTTCCCGAACCCAACTGGCCGGGCGGCTGTGGCCCGAGACTGGCGAGTCAGCGGCGCGCAACAATCTCGTTCACCTCCTGCGCCGGATGAGGGCGCAGCTTGGGGCGGAACTCGTGCAGGCGGGCGACGTCCTCAGCCTGGCCCCGGAGGTCGAGGTGGATGTGCGGGACACCCGGGCCACGGGCGAGCTGCTGGAGGGCGTCACGTGGCCGGAGTTGCCCGAACTGGGCGACTGGCTGCTTTCGTGGCGCGAGCGGCTGAGTGGCGAACGCGGCGCGAGGTGGCGCGCCGAGGCGCAGCGCCTGGAGGACGCGGGCCGCTGGACAGAGGCGCTCGACGTGGTGGGCCGCCTGCGCGGCCTGGACCCCACCTCGGAAGACGGACTGCGCCGCGAGATGCGGCTGCACTACCTCCTGGGCGATCCGGCGCGGGCGCAGGCCGTGTACGAGGTGGGCGCTCAGCGTCTGCGGAACGCCTTCGGAAACGAACCCCTGCCCGAGACCCAGGCCCTGGCGCGCGACATTGGGCGCGGCACCCTGGTCCCCTTTGCTGCGCCGAAGGCCTCCTCCAGGCAAAACGTGGAACCGCCCCTGGTGGGTCGTGAGGAAGCCTGGGCGCAGATGGAGGCGGCGTGGGCGGCTGGGAAGGGCATCGTCTTGACGGGCGAGCCGGGCGTTGGCAAGACGCGTCTGGCGCTCGATTTCCTGGAGGCCCACGGGGGCGGGATGCGCTTCCGGGGGTGCCTGGGCGACGCGGGTCTGCCCTACGCCACGCACTCGCGTACCTACCGTCAGGTACTCGCGGCCTACCCTGACTTGGACCTGCCTGATGGGGTGCGGGAGGAGCTCGCGCGGATCCTCCCGCACCTCGGGCCCGCACCCGCTCCCATTACGGACGAAACCCAGAAGACGCGCTTCTGGCAGGCCAAGACCGATGCCCTGGGCGCGGCCATCGCGCGGGGCCTGCACCGCCTGGTCTTTGACGACACGCAGTTTATGGACGAGGCGAGCATCGAGGCGGGGGCGTTCGTCTTCGCGCACCTGGGCTGGGGGGACCCGGCAGCTGACTACCGCACCATCCACTGCTTCCGCAAGGGCGAACTCAGCCCCATGCAGCAGGGGGTGCTGGGCGCGATGGTGGGGGCCGGACTCGTCGCCCTCGTGGAACTGGAGCCGCTGAACGCTGGGGCGGTCGAGCAGCTGGTCAGAGAACTGGACCTGCCCGTCCGGGGAGACCTCGTCCCCGCCCTCGCCCGTTACACCGGGGGCAATCCCCTGCTGCTGCTCGAAACCGCCCGCAGCCTGCGCGAGGCGGGCCTGGAAGAGGGTCCCGCGCAGGGAGGTCTGCCCCTGCCCGACTCGGCTGGTCAAGTCATCGCCTCGCGGCTCTCCCGCCTTTCTCCGGGCGCGCTGCACGCGGCCCGCGCCGCCGCCGTGCTTGGCAGCGACTTCGACCTGGAGCTGGTGGCACAGGTGCTTGGGGCACCACTGCTGGAAACGGCGACCGCGTGGGAGGAACTGGAGACCGCGCAGGTCGTGCGCAGTCAGGGCTTTGAGCACGACCTGATCGCCGACGCCGTGCTTTCGGGCGTGCCGGGAGCTGTGCGGCGGCTGCTGCACCGCTCGGCGGCCCGGACGCTCACCTCGCACCATTCCCCTCCTGCACGGATCGCCCGGCACTGGCGCGAGGGCGGAGAGCCGCGTGAGGCCGCGCCGTGGTTCGTTCGTGCGGGGGAGGAGGCGCGCGCCGCCTACCGCTTTGGTGAGGCCGCCGCCCACGACCTCGAAGCGGCCGCCGCCTTTGAGGAGGCCGGCCAGCCCGGGGAGGCCGGGCGTCTGCGCGAACGGGCCCACACGGCCCTGACGCCACGCGCGGGGTAGTCGACGGTCAGGGCAACCCACCGGTCCCCAGGCTGTCTTCTGCCCGGGAACGTGGCTGCCTGCGGACAGTATCAGCGGTGCGCCGCAGCGGCAGCTTCCTCGGGGAGACCCGCACCCCTCTCCCTGCCAGCCCCTTCCACCAAATGTAGACCTGCCGCTTTCCCTGCCAATTTTTTCCGTAACATGAAGACAACGTGAACACAGCTTCCTGCTGGCGACTGGAGGTCCTGGGCAAACCGCGTCTGGTCCGGCCCGACGGCCAAACGCTGCGGCCGGAGGGCAACGGTCTGGCCCTTCTGACCTATCTGGCGCTCGAAGGCCCCACCCTGCGGTCTCGCCTGGCGGGGCTGCTGTGGCCCGAAACGCCGGAAGGGGCGGCGCGCAACAACCTCGTCCACCTGATTCGCCGGATTCACCGGACCTACGGCGAGGACCTGCTGCACGCGGATGACCGGGTGGGTCTCTCCGAGGAGGTCTGGGTCGACGCCTCCCAGCTGAACGGGTCCCAGGAGGACAACGCGGGCGAGACCCCACCGGGCACCCTGCTCGAGGAGGTGCACTTCGACGATCGCCCGGATCTGGCTGACTGGCTGCTGGCCTGGCGCGAGCGGCTTGACAACGTGCGGGCCGAGCGGCTGGGACGGACAGCGGCGCGGCAGGAGGAATCGGGCGACCTGACCGGGGCCCTCGTCACCACCGCCCAGCTCCTCGACTTCAATCCGGTGTCGGAGGAGGTCTACCGCCGCCTGATGCGCCTGCATTACCTGTCGGGAGACCGGGGAGCGGCGCTGGCAGCGTTCGAGCGCTGCCGTACGGTGCTGCAGCGCGAGTTCGGTACCGGCCCACTCCCCGAAACGCTGGCGCTTGCCCGGGAGGTCGAGCGCGGCACCCCACCCGCCGCTGCGCTCAACCGGCCCCGCATTCCGCTTAGCGTCTTGCGTCCACCCAGCCTGATTGGGCGTGAGCCCGAATGGGCGCGAATGGAGGAGGCCTGGGAGGCGGGGCAGTTCATCATCCTGGCGGGCGAGGGCGGAATGGGCAAGTCGCGGCTGGCGCGAGACTTCGCCGCCAGCAAGGGGGAGGTGGTCGTGCTGGAGGGCCGACCAGGCGACGCGCTCGTGCCGTACGCCACGACCACCCGCAACCTGCGCCGCGTCCTCGCGCGCGTGCCAGACCTGCCGCTGGAGCCCTGGATGCGGTCCAGCCTCTCCCGCCTGCTGCCCGAATTGCTGGACGGTGCCCCGGCGCCGACCGGGCCAGACGCCCGGCTGCACGCCGCGATTCACCACGTCTTCCGCATGGGGCTGGCAGGGGTGAGCGCCTTCGTGTACGACGACCTGCACCTCGCTGACCCAGCGTCGATCGAGGCGGGGTTCGTGCTGATCTCATCCTCGTTTCCCCTCGGTCAATCGGGGGGCGTGCCCCGGCTGATTGCGACCGTTCGCCCGGCCGAGCTTCCCGCCCCCACCGCTGAGATTTTTGGGCAGATTGTGGGAGCGGGCCATGGCGTGCGGCTGGACCTCGAACCGCTGGCTCCAGAGGCGGTGGGGACGCTGCTGCGCGACCTCGACGTGCCCTCCGTGCGGGAGATGGGACCTCAGCTCGCGCGCTTCACGGGCGGCAATCCCCTCTTTCTGCTGGAAACGGTCAAACACCTCATCGAGAGTCCCCGCGGAGACGGAGCCCTGCCCGTCTCGGCACGGGTCTCGCAGCTGATCGAGGGGCGGCTCGCCAAGCTGTCTCCGGCAGCCCTGGGGGCGGCACGCGGCGCGGCCGTGCTGCAGAGCGACGTGCGCATCGAGCTTGTGGCCGCTGTGCTGGGAGCACCACTGCTCGACACAGCCGCCGCCTGGGAGGAGCTGGAAGAAGCGCAGGTCATGTCGGGCGAGGACTTTTCCCACGACCTCGTGCGGGAAACGGTGCTTGCGGGTATTCCCCAGTCAGTGCGGCGGCTGCTCGGCCGCAGCACGGCACGGATGCTGGAGCGCGAGGGGGTCAGGGGGGCGCGGGTGGCCCGGCACTGGCTGGAGGGAGGCGACGACGAGAAGGCCGCGCCGCACCTGCTGGAAGCGGCCGAGCTGGCGCGGCGTCAGGGACGACTGCGCGAAGCCGCCGCCTTCTGCGAGCAGGCGGCCGACATTTTTGAGGCCCGTGGCAGCCTGGACGGGGCCTTTGAGGCGGTCTACACCGCGATGCGCCTGACGGTGGAGATCTCGTACCAGGCCGAGTTGCCCCGGCTGGGCGAACGGCTCACCGGTCTGGCCCGTACCCCCACGCAGCACGCCCGGGCCTATGAGGCGAGGATGCACCGGCTGTACGAACAGGGCGACTGGGCAGGTCTGGAGGCGCTGTCCGGCACCACCCTGGACCGGGCGCGTGAGGTCGGGGACCGGGAACTACAGGCGGTGTGCCACGAGGCGCTCACGGCGGTTACCCTCTTCTGTGGACGGCTGGACGAGGCGCGGGACCACCTGAGGCAGATGGCGCAGATCGCCAGCGAACTGAATCATGGATCTCTGCACGCCATTACCCACATCGGCCTGGGGCGAGTTGAGGGCTTCGCCCATCGCCGCGCCGCGCTCAACCACTTTGAGCAGGCGCTGGCGCTGTACACCGACGTGTCCGGGGACCAGACCGGGCAGGTGTCGGCCCTCGCCAAGATGGCGGTGATGTGGCATGAGCTCGGCCTGGCCCCCCGCGCGTTGGACGCCGCCCAGCGGGCGGGCGAGGTGCTGGCGCGGCTGGACGTGGACAGCTACTACCACCTGGCGCAAGCGCACAGCACCTTCCTGGCCCAGCATGCGCTGGGTGATTACCGGGGGGCACTGGCGACCCTGCGCGGGGCGCTGAACCTGCCCGAGCAGGACCAGGTGTGGTGGCGCAGCCTCCTTCACCTGGATCTGGCCCGCCTGTTCCTGACGCTGGGCGCAGCAGATCTGGCGAGGGCCGAGGTGATCACCGTGGAGGCACGCGCCGATCTCCAGCCGCTTGACGTACCCCACCTGCTGCTGCTCAAGGCACAGACGCTGGCGCGGCGGGGTGAGGAGGCCGGGGCAGTCTTTGACGCCGCGCTCGCCCAGCCGGGCACACGCCTCAACGCCTATGAACACGCCCGCCTCCTTCTTGCACGCGGGCCGACGCTCTCCCCCACCCGAGCCCTGCTGGACGCTGAGACAGCCCTCGTCCTCGCGCGCGAGGACGAGCTGGGCGGCGTGGAAATCGCAGCCCTCACCCGCCGTGCCCAGGCCCACCTCGCGCTCGGCCAGCTCAAGCAGGCGGCCGAGGACAGCGCCGCAGCCACACAGCTTTGCGCGGCGTTCACCCCAGAATTTCCTCTGGGTGAGGTCTTGCGCACCCACGAGGAAGTGCTGGAAGCCCTGGGCGCTCCCCGGGCACCCGAGTTCCGTGGGGCCGCCGCGACGTGGCTGGAGCAGGCTGTGCAGAACGTCCCAGAAGAATTTCAGGCGACTTTCCTGGAAGAGTACGGGCGCCGCCGCTCGCCTGTGGGGCACGAACCCGCCCAGGTCGCGAAGGGGTAGTCCACGCAGAGGCGAGACCTTGAAGGCTGGCCACTCCGCCTCGCCCTACTTCACTCCTGACCCCGCCCGGGTCCAGTACGGGGGTTCCGGGCGGAGGGCAGCGGCTGGCGGCCATAGTCTGTGCGGCCGAAGGCTGTTTCCATCGCTGAACGAGCTGGAGCAAGCAGGATGGGGGAGCCCGCTGCACCTTTGCGAGCACGTGGGGACACACCATCAGGACTGCGGGTGATCCGCGGTGCAGTCACGGGCTTACGCGAGCAGAGCGAGCAGGAAAAACGGTGACGGAGAGGCGTGCAAGCACCGGAGCGGAGGGGGCTGTAACGGCTGATCCGCGCAAACCGTATCACCGTCCCCTTGACCCGCCTACTTCTGCGGAGTGCGGTAGGACAGTTCCATGCGGATTCCGTACAGGGTCTCGCGAAATGTACCCACGGTGACATCGGCGTAGGCGCCCTGCCCCTCGGCCTTCACCTCCAGGGGTACGGGCGTGCCACCTGGGGCGTGGGTCGCCGAAATGCGGTAGTGGCCCACGGCCACGTCGGTGATGGGGCCGCACTTGCGCTTGAAGGTCTTTCCCGTACTGCCATCGATGAGGGGGCCCACTGGGGTGAAGGTCAGCTCACAGCTGTCCTCGTCCACATCCCCACCCCCGTAGTACACGTTGACCTTCTGGCCGAGCACGCCGTTCCCGCGGTTGCCCTGAACACGCCAGACGAAGTCGCGCACCCCACCGTCCCGCGCGGCAAAGGCCGAGTCGTCGTCCGGGTAGACGGTGAATATGAACGTCTGATTACCCCAGGACCGCTTGAGGGTCGCGTAGGGGGCCCAGGTGCCGATCTCATGCGGCAGGTCCAGGCGGTAACGGCCCTGTCGGTCGGTCCGGGCGAGCACATTCACGTTGTAGTAGACGGTGTTGTGGGCGGAGACCTCCACTCCCTCCAGGGGTTGACCAGCGGCGTTGCGAACCACACCGGTCATGACCCAGGGTGTTGACTTCGCTGGTCCTGCCAGGGCAGGTGCCGTGAGCGAGAGGGCGAGGAGGGCCAGGGCCGAATGGGGAGTCTGATGCATGATGATCGTCCTTCGGTGGCTCAACTGCACGCAGGCGCGGGAAAGGGCGGGGCAACCCGCCCAGGTGCCCGCGCTTACGCGGAGGCGAGCGTCGTCTGTGTTTTGCTGGACTGCGCGGCCATCAGGGCGAGTCCCAGCAGGAACCAGCCGGTGGCGGTGTGCCAGCCAAACTCGGCGAGGGGCATGTCCTGCAGCCTGGCGAAGGCCATGTACGCGAAGCCCACGGGCAGTGAGACGCCGCAGAACAGGGGAGCCAAGCGCAGCGGTAGCGGCAGCACCCGGGCGAACAGCGCCGCGACGCTCACCGCGAAGGTCAGCACCATACTCAGCGGCCAGCAGAGATCCGCGACGATGTACACAGGGCTCTGCATGTTGAAGTGACCGGTGTCCAGGGGACTTTGCAAGGCCGCCAGGAAGATTGTGATCAGCGGTAGGGTGACGATGAAGCGCCCAAGCCTGCCGTGCCCAGCGGCGCGCAACTTTCTCAACCCCAGCATGGCGCACCACCACCCCACCGCAAAGGCCATGTAGAGCAGGTTGCCCGTCAGATCGTTCTCGCCGTTGAGGGTGCGCTCCATTCCGTGGCGGTACCCGTCGATGAGCATGGCGGGCGCGCAGAGCATGGTGATAAGTCCGAGGGTGCGTACATTCACGGTGGTCTCCTGGGTTGACCCGGGGCTGGGTCTGTCGAGGGGCTTTGCTGAGGAGGACTGGCTCACTTCACGGAAGCGAGGTCGGGGCTCACGTCACCCACGGGGCCGGACGCCCGCCCCGGGGACCGGGGGCGTCCGCGGTGCTGCACGCGTCCGCGAGGTCACCGCCGTCCACAACACCGTTGCCGTTGGTCTCTGGACTGCGATTAGCACGTAGGCCCGGTCCTCCAGAACCGGAAAGGCGAAGGCGTCCTCTCTGCCGCTGCCCGCCACAGGCTGAATCTCAGCGTGACCAGCACGCTGCGGCCCTGCGGTGACGTCACGGTGCCGCGAATACCGATCCTGGGCGAGGTCTTGCCCGGCTTGTCGGTGCGGTAGAAGGTGGCCGGCGCGCCCGAACCGTCCTGAAGCTGGGTGAACCGGGCCTCCCTGCCGGAGTTGTCTACCCTCAGCGCCCAGCGGCGGACGGAGGGAGTGGCGGGTTGACGGGGCCGTTCCATACGCTCGGCCGCACCGCACCCTCGGTGGGCGTGAAGGTCATCTTGCCGTCCTCAAACGTGGCGCGGCCCTTCTCGTCGCTGAGGATCTTGCCCTGGCACGCCCCTGCGTCCAACGCGAGGAGACCCGCGTACTGGTACGGGCCGTCTGCCCTCAACTTGAGGCTGAAGCTACTGCCCGCGCCACCCTGCCATGCCCGACTGTTGGGGGCGTAGTCCCCGACCGACGCTGACTCGCCCGCCTGCCACTCCCCCTGCACCTCAGGCGGCCCGGTAGGGCTTCCTCCCACGGTTGTATCGCTGGGCGGCACGTCTGTACTCCCGGTGCGCAGCGCGGCGGCCCCGCCGTACCCGGCGAGCAGGGCGGTGCGCGGCAGAGCGGTAACGGTCTGGGTGGTTTTGGTCTTCATGGTGGTCTCCCAGTGCCCCAACTCGGGGCGAGCGTGGTGGCACGGTAGGAACCAGGGGATGACCGGCGGATGGCGTGAGCGCGGCGGGTCACCCAGCAGTCATCCCCGCGTTCTTCCCTGATCCGGCGCTCATGCATGCGGGACCGCCCAGGAAGGTTGCGCAGAATGACCAGCAACAGGCACGCGGCCGGGACTCCACTTTTGCTCACATTTCTCCACCGGTCAGACGAGCGCTTTTGCTGTGTGGAGACGCAGAAACGTGATGGCAGGCCCGCCTTCCGGCACACCGGGCACGCCGCTGGGGATGGGGGTGGACAGTGGTGGTGAAGCTCCCAGTCCCAGGGAAGGTCTCCCCCACCTCTCACCGTCTCCCCTCGCTCCCGTTTTCCGCTGTGTCAACACAGTCACCGCCGGATTCCTCGGGGGTGCGAACTGGAAGGACCTCAGCGTGTGGAAGGCCAACGTGAGCCGCTCCAGAGCAGCGGTCCCTGCCCCAGGGCCAGGAAGCGCACCCCGCAACCACACTGCCCGGAGGGGCATGTCATTCCCGCGCCATCGTATTCCCGGTACGGTCTGCCCAGTTTGCGCCCAGCGGCGCGGCCACAAGGAGACCGACATGAAAGAGAAGCTGCTCACCACCCTGACCCTCGCCCTCAGCACCGCTGCCCTGGCGCACGCGGGGCACGGCTCCGCCGCCACCTTCACCCTGACCGGCAAGGACGCGGCCTTCACGCTCGCGGGGCCAACGAGCGTGGCCCCCGGCTACACCTCCTTCGCCTTCAGCAACACCACCGAGCAACCCTTCACGCCGGTTGTGGCGCGCCTCAAGAGCAGCGTGAGCGACACGGATGTGAAGGCGGCCCTGAGCGCGCTGATGGCCTCACACGGTGAGGACATGAGCGCCATCGAGAAAATCGCCGAGTTTGCGGGCGGCAGCGGCGGCGTGATGCCGGGCAGCACCTTCCAGTTCGGCACCAACCTCACGCCCGGCCGCTACGTGGTATTCGGCTTCGGCGCGAGCGAGGACGGCAAGGCCCTGTACGACCTGGGGCAGTACCGCTCCTTCGACGTCACCGGCGCGGCGAGCGGCGTTAAAGCCCCCCAGGCGAACGTAAAGGTCACCCTGCAGGAGTACAAGGTGGTCCTGCCGGCCACGGTGAAGGCCGGGAAGCAGGTGTGGCAGGTTTCCAACGCGGGCCAGGAAACGCACCACCTCATGCTGATGCGGATCAAGGACGGCAAGACGATGAAGGACGTGGAAGCCTTCTTCAAGGCGGCGGACCCCTCGCAGGCGGGCGAGCCCCCCTTCGAGGACGCGGGCGGCCTCGAGACCATCTCCAAGGGGCGGAGCGCTTTCGTGTCCTTCGATCTCGCGCCCGGTGAGTACGTTGTGGCCTGCTTCCTGCCCAGCGCCAAGCAGCACGCGCCGCACTTCATGCTGGGCATGATGACCGGCCTGAACGTCAAGTAAACCCTCTCGCGGGCGGGGCCAGAGTGCGCTCCCGCCCGGTTCCCCCGGAGCCCCCATGTCGCCTTTGCCCCCGCGCTTCCGCTTCCGTCCTGCCCCGCGCCTGACCTCCTGGGTGTTGGGCGTCCTCCTGCTGCTGGGTGGTCCCACCAGGGCCCTGGACGTGCCGCACGAGCACCCCGCACCCAGTTCCGGCAGTTTCGCGGCCCACGACAGCCTGATCCGCGACTTCGTGGCGGCTCCGAATGGGACGGTACCGCTGAAAAACTTCACAGGTCAGGTGCGGGAGTTCACGCTGGAGGTCCACGAGACCATGAGCGAGATCACTCCTGGGGTGCGGGTGAAGCAGTGGGCCTTCGGCTTTCCGGGACAACCCCCGAGCGTTCCCGGCCCTGAGTTGCGGGTAAAGGTCGGCGACCTCGTCCGCATCACGCTCCGGAACACCACTGACCGCGCCCACTCCATCCATCTGCACGGCATCACGTCGCTCGCGCAGGGGATGGACGGCGTGCCCCACACCTCACAGGCCGTGTTGCCGGGGCAGAGCTTTTCCTACGCCTTCGTGGCGACCGACGCGGGAACGCACATGTACCACTGCCACGTCGAGACCAACCTGCACCTGGACATGGGGATGTACGGCGCGCTCATCGTTGAGCCGAGGGACAAGCCCATATGGGCAAAAGACCATGTGCTCATGCTCGACGAGTGGGACAGCCATCAGGACCCGGATGTGATCCCCCACAGGACCAACCCCAACTATTTCCTCGTCAACGGCAGGTCCTATCCCCTCATCCCCGACCTCCAGATTCCGCAGGGAGAGGTGCACCTGATTCGCCTGCTCAACATCGGGCAGGAGGTCCACAGCATGCACCTGCACGGCATGACCTTCCTGGTGGTCGCCAAGGACGGCCAGGACCTGCCCCTGCCTTACCGGGCAGACACCGTCCTGATCGCTCCCGGCGAGCGCTACGACCTGCTCGTGAAGGGGCGGGACGGCACCTTTCCGTTCCACGACCACATCCCTCCCCACAGCACGAACGATGGGGTGGACCCAGGCGGGATACACCTCATGGTGGTGGGCGGCCCCGAGCTCACTGCCGACAGCACCCCGGTTGCCGCTGCACCCGCCCACCCCCATGACCACGGGGCACCCTCACCCCCAGCCCAGAACTTCCCAGTTCAGGGTGGAACGGTCGAAGTCCATATCAGCGGCTTCAAGTATGCCCCGGGTCCCCTGCACGTGGAGCGCGGCACCAAGGTGGTGTGGATCAACGACGACATGGCGGCCCACACCATCGAGGTAAAGGGGGTGAAGGTCTCGCCGCCGCTGCGCAAGGGCGGGCGCTTCGCCGTCACCTTCGATCAGGCGGGAACGTACACCGTGGTCTGCGCGCAGCACTCCTTCATGACCGCCACGGTGACGGTCGAGCCGTGACCCGCTCCCCAGGGGACGCACGCTGCTGACCGCGCTCCCTGAGGAGCGCGGCTTTTCTTTGGGCTGGAACTCCTCATGTTGTCTCGTTCTCGCCCGTTCGGCGCTGGTCCGCACCGTTCGGATGGACCCGCTTCGTCAGTGCTCGGATGGGAGGTCGTGGCAGTCATGCGGCAATCATCCTCACCTCGTTACCCTGAGGCCATGACATCACCAGCCCTCCGCAACGGCGTGAAGCCGCCCGATGCACCGACCTCGCCCACCTATGAGTTGCTGTGCCAGCGTGCGCGGGCTCTGGGCCACGACGCCGCGTTCCTGTCCCTGCTGCGCAGGCCCGGGTTGGACCTGAACACCGCCCTGCGCTTCGCGCTTGACGCCGTACCTGCCCTGGAACTCCTGCCGCTTCCCGTGCTCGCCGAGGAACTCCGGGTCATCCTGGCGCGGGCAAGGTGCACCGGTCGCGGCTCCACCGTCATGGTGCGGGTGTGGTTGGCGTAAGGTGGTCCATCACCCAACTCGCCCTCAAGGTGCTCGCCGCGACTTCGGAAATGTCTGCCCCGACCGGACCCGGGGGACGAACCGTACACTTGAAGAACGCCACCGTCTGGATTGAAGCCAGGCCTGGTCAGGCCGAGCGGCAGGTACTCCATCGGACCGTGCTGCTGGACGTGTCCCCGGTGGAGGGTACGCTGGCCTTCCTGACCGGACCCACGGGGACCAACCTCCCTGCCAATCAGGTGCCGCTCCTCCAGCCCTTGTAGGTGGCTAGCGGGAGAAGCAGGGATCATGCAGCGGTACCCCACTTGGGAGCCCCAACAGCTCCCCGAAGGTCTGCTTTGGAAGCGTGCTGGCGGTGTGGGAGGTCGTGGTATTTGAGCTTGCGCCACTGTCCTTCCAAGGGGTTGAGTTCTGGGCTGTAGGACGGGAGATACGCGATCAGCAGGCCATGTTCTCTCCACTTTTGGCGGTGTTGACCCACTCTGGCGCTGGTATGAATGCTGGCTTGGTCCATCAGAAGCACCGTGGGACAGGCTGGATCAGCTTGCCCTGCCAGCATTTCGACGAAAGCCACGGTGTCGGCGGCTGTGGTGTTGCCTTCGATCTCGCGGTAGAGGACTTTGTCGGTGGCAAAGTCCACGCCGCCCATGGGATTTAGACGCGCCGTGATGCCACGTGCCTTGCTGGTAGGGACGTCCATCGCGCAGCCAATGGGTCGCCAGGTATACGTGTAGGGTTGGGTGAGCCTGCTCGCCGCCTCACCGAGAAACAACAAGCGGTTCAGGTCATTCAGCGCTCCTTTTTTACCGCTTCCAAGTCGTCTCGGAAGGCTGCTTTCTGTTCGGGGTCCGCTGGTGCGGCCACCACATATCGGGTGCGCTGCCAACGCATTCCCGCAGCGCGCAGCTGGTCTCGGAGCGCTGTTCTGCTGAGCAATGTACCCCGGGAGGGTGCGTGAGTTCCACGTCCGCTTGCCGCGTTCAAGTTGTTCCCGAACATCGGCCAAGATCTCTGGGGTCAAGCGGCTTTGTCGGCCCGGATGAACGCGGACCGCCTTGCTGGTAGAGATGTAGGGTGCGCCACACACGGGAAGCAGTCAAGAGACCCATCCCTGCGAGTTGGTAGGACGTGTCGCCCAGATGGGCGTACCACAGCCCGAAGTAGCGCTTGCGCTCACAGGGCAGAACATCAGCAGCAAAGATCCGTTGTTCGGGCGTGACGGCATCTTCAGCCGAGAGGCAGGGGGCGAGGCGTCTAATGCGTCAGTCGACTCCCGCTCGCCACTTAACGCTGGCTTGACCTGATGCAACTGACGCGTGACGACCGGATTGGCGCATTCCGCGTGGTGCTGGCTTGCAACAGCGTCATTTCAGAGCAGCAACCCAACCACATCTACCACCTCACGGGGCAGGATATAGGTGCCGCACCTGAGATCTCAGTCTCAGTGGTATGGCGCTACTCCTCGCCCCACACGGCCAAAATCTTCTCTCGCGTCCTTTCCAGCCCGCAAAGCTGCCCATAGCCGCCACACTTTATGCCTACCCGTCGAGCGAGTGCACCACTCACCTTCGACTCGCTATATATCCTGGGATGGGCTGACGCCCTACTGGCGTTATCAAGTGTGCCTTTGCATTGGGTGGGCTTATGGATGGCGTACCGCGACGGACGTCTCGGGTCGGCACAGCGTGATCTGCGGTGACTGGCGCGCCTGGCGCCCGCCTGGCGCCCCTTCATGACGGCTCAGTGTTACTGAGCATGGGGTGGTTGGGCGGGCGACTGGCGACCCGTGGGTATTGCAGGGGACGAGATCGGCATCCTGCCCGTCAAGCGGCGGACCTGTTCATGACCGCGCGACAACCACACCGCCGGGGACTACCGAAGTCAGCTTCCGCTTTTGGGGAACCGCACTTCCAGAAACATACTGGGGGTGAGGGCGTTGTAATCACGGGTAAACCCCCCCATGTATGCCGCGTTCCAGGCAGCGGGCGTACGGCCATCCATCCGTTGGCGGATCTCCAGCGGCCTCCCGTTCAGCGTGGCCGTCACCTTGTACGTCCCCCACATCACGTTGGGTATGACCGGGCCGCTCCCGCTGGACAGCAGCTTGAAGGTACGCGCCTTGCCCACAGAGCCGTCTGCGAGTTGACCCACTGGCGTCAGCGTCACTTGCACCTCAGTGATGTCCACATCGTACTCGCCGATGCCGCGCTCCACGAAGACGCGCCCCAGGCTTCCATAGGGGTCTTCGGACGTAGCGGGCTTCGGCTTGAAGACGAAGTCGCGCACGCCGCCCACGAGACCAGCAACGGCGTTCGGGTTGTTGGGAACAAGCTCGACATTCACCGTGAGGTCCTTGTACTTCAGTTTCATCTTGGCGTAGACCTGAAACGTGAAGGGCAGCTTACGGACATCTACGCGGTACTGTCCCTTTGCGTCCGTATACGTCACGAGTCCGCTGTCGTAGGACAATGTATTGTCCACGTCAATCTCAACGCCGGGCAGAGGCTTTCCCTGCTCATTCACGACGGTTCCCACGATAAAGCCCGCTTGGGCGGGGGTGGCGGCACGGGCCGCACCTGACAGACAGCCGAGACCCAGCAGGGCGAGGGCAGTGAAGTTGGTCTTGTGCATGATTGTTCTCCTTGGGCAACCGCTCCGGATTGCTTCCTCTGTACGCTCAAGTTAAGGAAGGGGGGATGGCGAGCGGATGGCAGGTGGCGTCAGTTGCGCCGACTGTCCTCTATCCCCTCCCTCGCGCAGACCCCGATCCAGGGCGGGTTCTCGTTTCTTACTGGAAGACGGAAGGCAAATGTTGCAACGCACGGAACGCCATGCCCGTAAGGGTGATGCTGGCGGCGTGCTGCGGACAGGGCCAGCGTTAGGGACGCCGTGCCTACTGGGTTCAGTGGGATGACGGGATGATAACTCAGCTCCTATACGGTGTTTTCTTTCATGAAGAACACCCGGAGCCGACCGCCTCAGTCTGGCCTCTGCGCCCTGCTCGCCCAGCACTTCCCCCTTGATCCTCGCCGACGGACCGTCCTGTGTGCCCTGATCCTCGCTGTCATTCAGACCTGGAGCGTCGTCCTGCACCAACCCGTCCAGATCGTCGATCTGCCAGACTCAAATGACACGGTGTACCAGCGTCTGAAACGCTTTGTGCAGTTCACCCTTCCGGATCTCCTCGTCGCCCTCTTCGTCCTGGCCCATCTCCAGGACGAGCAGCAATTGCCGCTCGTCCTCGACCGGACCAACTGGAAGCTGGGCTCTGCCAACATCTATATTCTCCTGATGGGCGCCTGCTGACAGACCTTCAGCTTTCCGCTCGCACAGCGGCAACAGGAACATGACAACCCGCATTACCCTGGTTGAGCGCGTGATGCCCCCGCTTGAGGGCTGGAAAGTGTTATTGATCCCCGACCAAGAATTCATCGGCGGGGAATGATTTGTCGCTTTGCGCCACTTCCACATTTCGCCAATCATCCGTCTCCGGGTTAACAGTGTGGTGCAGGGTTCGCCCGTGTGGGGCAGATCCAAGAACCTCAGTCCAGATGAGGTGCGGGGCCCGTCCCGTTCACGTCTATGGCCTCACCCTACGCGTTCTTGCAGGCAAGATCGCCTTCGGCCAGACCCTCTTCCTTGCCTATCAGGGACGCGCGGGATCAGCGCTGAAACGCTAAGCCTTGTGCTGAACTGCAGAGGATATGCATCAGGCTCTGAAGTCCAGGAGTTTCTTTCTGGAGAGCGCCCAACTCACCCCTCCCGCCCGAGTCTCAACCCTCCTGGCCGTGGTCGCACCCGCTTTTGAGTGGTGTTGCTTTGTGGGCGAGCTCAAGGAGCAGTGTGACGTGTCACGCTGCCTCAGACACGGGTATTCATCCAAAAGCCACTTCAGACGTGGTCTGGCTGCTCTACGTACCACTCTGAGCAAGATAAAAAGGGGCCCTGGGAGAGCACTCCCTCTCTTCTTTACCGCTTTTGACCCAAAGAGAGCATCTCCCATCCATGATCCCTGGAAGCGGCGTTTTTAAGGTCGTGATGCGGAGCATCACGCTCAACTGAAAGGGGAGGAGCAAGGCATAGGCGAACTTGCGGCTCAAAACCACCCTCATTGCATTTAATCTGAAAGGGTGAAGATTTTTCTGAACGTCATCAAGAACCACTACGCCGATTTCCGGGGCCGCGCTCGCCGCAACGAGTACTGGATGTTCGCTCTGTTCAGCGCCATCATCGGGTTCGTTTTGCAGATTCCGTTTTACGTTGTTGCGCTTCCCCTGATGGCGCAGCCGGACGAGATGGGCAGTGGCCTCAGCCCTGCGCTCTTCCTCAGCATGCTGCCGCTGATACTCTTCGGCCTGATCGTCTTTATCCCTTCCCTCGCCGTGACCGTCCGGCGGTTGCATGACGGCGGACGCAGCGGCTGGTGGTACCTCGTCTCCTTCGTTCCGTTGATCGGCAGCTTCTGGGTGCTCTACCTGCTGGTTCTCGACAGCGAGCCTGGCAACAACAAGTGGGGGCCGAGTCCCAAAGGCTCCTTGACACCAACACAGCAGTGGTAAACGGGCATCAAGGTACAGGGAGGAAACTACTGTCTGGTTTCCTCCTTTCCTTTTGGGAAGTGCGCTGAGTGGTCTGATGGAGAGGTACTTCGGGAGTTGAGTTGAAGGGGTCCTTTTGGCTCCGCGTTGTGATTGCACTCTCTACGGTGCGGAGGGAAACTTACCTCCCAACTTACTTCCCCATTCAACCATTGGTTGTACTTCGGAGAAATTCAGGAGAGTATGCATTTGCTGTCTGACGCAGCATTTACGGACGTGAACAGTGTTGAAACTCCTTCGTGCTGTGACCCACAGAAGGGAAGGAGCGGCTGCCCTTCAACCTGGCGGAGGAATGGGGTCACGGCGCCAATCGTGAAGCCCAGCTCCAGGGGTTCAGAACAGCACCATTCGCCCCTGAGCGCCCGAGCCGACAAGACTGGGTCCCGTCTGGGCCGGTTTTTGCATGGCCTGTGAATATTTCCCGAAGTACAGTTGGAGCATTTGTCAAAAAGAACACTTTTTTTAAGCTGAGAAGCGCGAGCGAACTTGAATGAGCATTTGTCCGAAGGGTGCCGCGAGGGATGCCCTTCCACTCGCAGCACCCTTCGGACAAATGCTCTAAACGGGCTGCGGATGGCCTTCTTTTCTCCACCGGCTGGACGGGATCAGCAGCGGCGTACTGGGACGGGCCTTCACCCCGCCTGCAGGGTGCGGGGGCTGACACCGCCCCTCTTCAGTCTGGCTGTCCACCGGAGGCGGGCGCTCCCTCCGACCCCTCAACCCACGGAGGACTTCCTTGACGTACAACGCCCTCCATGCCGCCGACGAAATCCACAACAGCGTCGAGTTGTCCCCCGACGTGCCCCCGCACCTACACCGCCTCCAGTGTGGTGGTCTACGGCCAGGACAAACAGCCGCTGGTGCCGCACTACGAGGTTGTGCGCGAGCTGGACCTGGAGATCGAGGTGGAAGGCGAGGGCTACTCGTTCGGCCACCAAGAGCACTACCTGGCAGCCTTCGCCGACTTCCCCAGCCTCACCGAGGCGCTGTCGAGCATCCTGCTGGGATGGGGCGCGCTGGGTGACCTGCAAAACCCTTTGAACAATCTCGCGCGCTTCGCGAGAGAGGCGTTCGCCCTGCCCGTTGTGGTGGACCCGCAAGCGGTACAGAGCGGCGCAGAACACGCCATCGCGGCCTACCTCTCTGGCGAGATGAGCGGCTTTGAAGGCAACGGGCAGGAGGCCGGGCAGAATATCTTGCGGCCCATTGCAATCACGCTCATGCCGGAGCAGTTCTTGGCGCGGCGCGGGAATGGGCTGAATGAAGGCCGACCTCGTCCGCCAACGCTTTACGCGTGAGATGGCCTCCAGCGTCATGTCGCGCGGATGCGTGCCCTGGAGTATTACCACACGCTGAAGCTCCTCCCCGGCACTTGGACGGTGCTGCGGGTGGACGGTCGGGGCTTTTCCCACTTGACTGCCGAGCACTTTGAGAAGCCCTTCGACGAGCGGTTCCACCAGGGGATGGTCACGACCGCGCAGGCCATGCGGGAAGAATTCCAGGGTACCTAAGCCTACACCGAGAGCGATGAGATCAACGTGCTCTTTCCGCCCCCGTGGACCCTCTTTGACCGGGAACTTGAGAAGCTCGTCAGCCTCTCGGTGGGAACGGCAAGCGCCGCCTTTTCCCTCGTCTGTGGGAAACGCGCCACCTTCGACAGCCGGGTGTGGGTGGGAATCACTGAACAAGATGAGGCGGACTATTTTCGCTGGCGGCAGGCGAACTCGGCGAGGTGCGCGCTGAAGGGCTGGGCCTACTCTGGACACCGCGGCAGGAGGGGATAGGCGTCGCCCAAGCCACAGCCACGCCCGAAGGGCAATCCAACGCTTTCAAGAACGCTGTTCGCGCGGGGCGTCAACTTCAAGGAGGTGCCGACCTGGCAGCGGCGCGGCACAGGGCTGTACTGGGAGACCTACGAGAAAGAAGGCTTCCATCCTGTGACGGGGCAGGCGGTGAAGGCCCAGCGGCGCATCAGGATTGACCGGGACCTGCCCATGAAGGACGAATACGGTGCGTTCCTCCGGGGGTTGTGGCCACCGAACTGAAGAGCGCGCCGGGCCCTGCGTTCTGGGCGGTCTCCCCTTTGGCCTGTCAGGCCCTGCCCCGGCAATAGTGGTGCCGGTGGGCCACTGCTGGGTCCTTCCAGATTCACTGCGCTCTGTTCAGCGAGATGAGACCCGGCAGGTCCAGTGGGACGCTCTGCCCAGGGGAGAGTCGAAGGGCACGTACCCCGGCCCTTGCGGTGCACCGGCTTGGAACCACTGCGCAAGGGACGAAATGCCGTCTATGCCCGGGATTGGGTCAACCTTGTGACTCAGCCTGTCTGCCTGCCCGGACTTTTCATACTGCGGAGCAATGACATATCCTCCTGGGTCTTCCGGCTTCGTGCGGGTGCGCGGCGCGCGGGAACACAACCTCAAGGACCTCTCGGTGGACCTCCCGCGGGACGCCCTGGTGGTGTTCACCGGCGTCTCCGGCTCTGGCAAGTCCTCCCTGGCCTTCGGAACTCTGTACGCCGAGGCCCAGCGGCGGTACCTCGAATCCGTCTCCCCCTATGCCCGCCGCCTCTTTCATCAGCTCGGGGCACCGGACGTGGACGCCATCGAGGGTCTGCCCCCGGCAGTGGCCCTGCAGCAGCAACGGGGAACGCCGACCACCCGGTCCTCGGTGGGCAGCGTGACCACCCTGTCGAACCTGGTGCGGATGCTCTACTCCCGCGCGGGGGAGTACCCCGAAGGGCAGGACATCATCTACGCCGAGGGCTTCTCGCCCAACACCCCCGAGGGCGCCTGCCCGAACTGCCACGGCCAGGGCCAGGTGTACGAGGTGACGGAAGCCTCCATGGTCCCCGACCCGTCCCTGACCATCCGGGAACGGGCGGTGGCGGCCTGGCCGCAGGCCTGGGGCGGGCAGAACCAGCGCGACATCCTGGTGACGCTCGGTATCGACGTGGACACCCCCTGGCGTGATCTGCCGCAGGAGACGCGCGACTGGATCCTCTTCACGGACGAGCAGCCCGTCGTGCCCGTCTATCCTGGTCTGACCCCCAAAGAAACCCATGACGCCGCGAAGCGTAAGCTCGAACCCGGATACATGGGCACCTTCAGTAGCGCCCGGCGGCACGTCCTTCATACCTTCGCCACCACAGAAAGCGCGGCCATGAAGCGGCGAGTACAGGCGTATATGATCGCTGCGGAGTGCCCGGTGTGCTGTGGCCGACGGCTCCGCCCCGAAGCCCTGGCGGTCCGGTTCATGGGATACGACATCGCCGAGTTCTCCCGCCTGCCGCTCCAGCGGGTGGCCGCGCTGCTGCGCCCCTTTGCCGAAGGCAGGGAACCTGACCATGCGGAGCAGGTCCAGAGGCACCCGGAGCGGGTCATTGCCCAGGAGCGTATGGCGAGGGACCTCGCAGCGCGGTTGGACGTGCTGCTGAGCCTTGGCCTGGGGTACCTGGCCCTCGAACGCTCGACGCCGACGCTCTCCCCCGGCGAGTTGCAGCGCCTGCGCCTCGCGACCCAGCTGCATTCCAACCTCTTCGGCGTGGTGTACGTCCTTGATGAACCCTCTGCTGGTCTGCATCCTGCTGATACGCAGGCGCTCCTCACGGCGCTGGACGGCCTGAAAGCCGCGGGAAATTCCCTGTTCGTCGTCGAACACGATCTGGATGTGGTACGCCGAGCGGACTGGATCGTCGACGTGGGACCGGGAGCGGGGGAACAGGGCGGGGAGATTCTTTACAGTGGTCCGCCTGGAGGCCTGCGGGACGTGCCAGCGTCGCAGACGGCCCGGTACCTCTTCAGAGAGGAAGAGTCGGGGCCACAGGAGGCGCGCAGCCCATCCGGCTGGCTCGAACTCAGCGGTGTGACGCGCCACAACCTGCGGGAGCTCAAGGTCCGCTTTCCTCTGGGCGTACGCACCTGCGTGACCGGCGTCTCCGGCTCGGGCAAATCCACCCTGGTCACCCAGGTGCTTGCCTGGACGCTCGCCGCTCATCTCGGTCAGCCCCCGGCACCAGAGCACGACGAGGAGGCCGAAGAGGTGCTCCCTGCCGGCGCGGCCCACCTCGCCGGTGACGTCGCGCTCCTCTCCCGCCTGGTTCAGGTAGATCAGAAGCCGATTGGGCGCACGCCGAGAAGCAACCTGGCGACGTATACCGGCCTGTTCGACCACGTGCGCAGGCTCTTTGCCGCCACCCCCCTGGCCAGACAGCGGAAGTACAGCGCGAGCCGCTTTTCCTTCAACGTCAGGGGCGGGCGCTGCGAGCACTGTCAGGGCGAAGGCTGGATGATGGTGGAACTGCTGTTCTTACCCAGCGTGTACGCCCCCTGCCCCGTCTGTCATGGATCGCGCTTCAACGCGGAGACGCTCGAAGTCGCGTACCAGGACAGGAACGTCGCCGAGGTGCTGGGCATGACGGTGGACGTCGCCTGGGCATTTTTCAGGAAGGAAGCGCCGGTCTTCCGCGCCTTGGACACCCTGCGCGAGGTCGGCCTGGGTTACCTGCGGCTCGGCCAGCCGGCAACCGAACTGTCGGGAGGAGAGGCGCAGCGCGTTAAACTGGCGGCCGAGCTGCAACGCGCCGGGCGGGGGCGGTCAGTCTACATTCTGGATGAACCCACCACGGGGCTACACCCTGCCGACGTGAAGCGCCTGACCCAACAGCTGGACCGGCTGGTGGACGCGGGACACACAGTCATTGCCGTCGAACACGACCTGCAGGTGGTGGGCAGCAGCGACTGGGTGATCGACGTCGGCCCGGGCGCGGGCGATGAGGGTGGACGGGTGGTGGCCGAGGGCACCCCCAGGGAAGTGGCGCAGGCTCGGGGCAGCCGGACCGCTCCCTTCCTGGCCCGAACCCTTGGCGTGAATCCCAAGTGACCAGGAATCGGTTGTACACAGCCACAGCAGGGTGGTCGGGCAAGGACCGTCCCGGGTCGTTCCCACGCCAGGAACGTCAGCGCTGGAGTGTCCTGAGCCGTGCTCTGGAGCGTGGTAACCGGCAAGCGGTTGATCCGTGGCCTCTGGGCACCTCAGGGTGCAGTTACCCGAGCTTCAGTCCTCCTCGTCCATCAGAGCCCCGTTGACCTCCCGCACGAAGCGGTACAGGGGTCCCTCCGTGACGGCGTCCTCCGGGCCCACCTCTTTCCCGGAGAGAACCTGCTCCACCGTGTCCCCAAAGCCGATCACCACCCACCACCGCCGCCCATCCACTTCACAGGTCCAGGTCGTGCGCACGAATTTTCCCGTGTCTGTCCGCACCTCGGCCATGACGGGATCCCAGGCATCCGCACCGAAGTCCTGCAGGAGGTCAGTGGGTACGCCACGGGCCGTGAGCTGCCGCCGGAGGTGAGCCGAGCGATACTTCAATGTCCTGCGGCCCCTCATCCTGAGGCGCACCCGGTCGAACAGCTCTTGCGGCCCAGTCTGGACATGAAAGCGTGCGGTCTTGAACGCCTTCCCTGCGGCCCCCTGCTTCGACTCCCGCTCGCTCACCCGTGGTCCTCGCTACGGGCAGTGGGCTGAATGTCATCGGAAAGCCCGGGACGCCGGGTACTGTATCGTCGGGAAGTTGGGCGCATCTGGTTTCCGCACCTTACGTGATTTCCCCCGTTTTCAGGAATAGCCAGCTTTCACAGGGCCTCCACCGAGAACATTTGTCAAAAAGAGGACCTCCTTTTGATCGAGCCCAGCGAGCGAACTTGAATGCGCATTGAGGAGAATGAGGAGCCGTGAGGGGTGCCCTTCCACTCGCGGCGCAATTCGGACAAATGCTCTAAGCAGTGATGTTCAAGATCCACACCCGGGCAGCTTCAGCAGATGCACGCCACACTCGACACTCTCACAGGTTTGCTCTGGAAGACACTGATCGGGGCCTTCTCGTGATGAGACTGGCGGCGCGCCGCTTTGTTCCACGGCCCGTTATTCCATCCAAAACCATCCCGGTAGGAACAGAGGGCCGAAAAATGAGTTCCCAAGCGTCAGGACAGGGGTGTAGATACCAGGCGCCGCGAGTTACAAGCTGCGCAGAGGCGCGGCATCCGATTGAGAAGACTGCACCTCAACGTTCCACGTCCGGCATGCGCGGAGAACAGGGCCACCAAGTCCACCTCTGGCTCTAACGCGGGCGTAAAGGGCGGTACACCGCACCAGGTCGCGAATTCTGCCGCTCTACTTCCCCTGTTCGGGGAGAGACCGTATGACCCGTCCAGCGCACAAGATTGACGGCCCCACGGACAAGCTCCGGGGCAAAATACTCTGCTACTCCAGTCCCGCGGGGTAGAACTGGCCAAGCGCTTGATGTTTGAAATGAACGCCGCCAACGACTCTGGCGCTGCGTCTCAGGCGGTCAGCCATATGCTGGCTACGCCCCACGAAGAAGCTGACAAGGCCGCCACTGACAGTGACGCGTCACGCCTCCCCCAGTTCTCTGGCCCTCGCGATGGACGACACCACCGTGGGCCAGATTGCTGAAGCCCGCCTCAGTCGCAACGACCAGCTTGGTGCTTCTGCCTGTGGGCAGTGAAGTCGGCGGACAGGCCGAGCACCACAGTGCCAAGAGCTTTGCGACTTTTGCCTTCCAGAAGAGGTCGGTCAACGTGTCTATTCAGCACATTCACCATGCTGAGTGGTCGCCAAGAACCACTGCTGTCACCCGTTGATTTTCGCTCTCTTGTCGTTGGTACCCGGTGGACCTGACAGGGCCATCTCCTCCAGCACTTGACTTTGTAGACGACCGGTCTAATACTAAACCTATGCACCATGACACCCGTGCAAAGCTTCTCGAAGTTGCTCACGAACTTGTCATGGTGCATGGATTCAATAACACCGGCATCAGTCACATCCTGAAAGAAGCGGACGTCCCCAAAGGATCGTTCTATCACTACTTCGCCAGCAAAGACGATCTGGGATTTGCTCTGCTCGACCGGTTCAGCGCACTCCTCCAGGCCCACCTCAGGCAGTTTCTCTCGGCGTACGAGGGAACAGCCCTCGAAGCACTGAGGGCCTACTTTGAACAGCTGACCGTACAATTTACGGACGAGTTTCGCCTGTGCAACTGCTTGCTAGGCAATCTGGGACAGGAACTCGCTATTCAGCACGAAGGCTTCCGAACCGCAGTGCGGCAACATTTCAATGAGATCGAGCAGTGCCTGGCACAGCAATTCGAGCGGGCCAAGGGTGAGGGTGACCTCGACCCTTCATGGAACAGTCAGGATTTGGCCCGGCTGCTCTTCTCCGGATGGGAGGGAAGTCTACTTCGCGCCAAATTGGAGCAGTCAGCGGATCATCCAGCCGTGTTCGTCCGGTTCTTCTTCGGCCGCTTGTTGGCTTAAAGGACAGGCGCGCAGAACACACCCCTCCTATTCTCTGCCCCTTTGTAGACGACCGGTCTACTCAGGCGGCTTCGAGTCTCATCTCATAAGGAGAACCACCGTGAACACAAGGCAGATCCGCGGAACCCACGTCCTCGTTACTGGGGCCAACCGGGGCATTGGGAACGCTTTCGTCCTGTCACTTTTAACACGCGGCGCTGAACGGGTCTACGCTGCTGTCCGCGACCCCGCAAACGTCACTGCGTTTGGCACTTCGGATGACCGACTGGTTCCCGTCATCCTTGATGTCACAAGCCCTGACGACATTCACCGGATCCAACAGACCTTGCCACGTCTTGACCTCCTGATTAACAACGCTGGCACTGCCTCGGCCTCAACCTACACGGCGGCCTCTGCCCTCCACTCCGCCCGCTCAGAAATGAACACAAATTACTTCGGACCCCTCCAGCTCAGCGTCGCCGTACTAGATCTGCTGCAACAAAGCGACAACGCCGGGATTATCAATATCTCGTCCATCGCAGGAATTACCAACTTCAAGGCCCTGGGAACATACTCCGCGTCCAAAGCGGCCGCACACTTCCTCACCCAGGGCTTACGCGCCGAAATTGGTCCCACAGGCATTTTTGTCGCTGGTGTCTACCCTGGCCCGATCGATACCCGCATGGCTGCCGGGTTCGATGCGCCCAAACCCAGCGCCCATGAAGTGGCCGAGATCGTACTAGACGCTTATCAAGCCGGCGTAGAAGACATCTTTCCGGACGCGTTTTCTCGTTCCATGGCAGACATGTTCTTTCAGAATCCGAAAGCGCTGGAGCGGGCCTTTGCACAATAACGGCGACCCAATCCATGGGGATAGATGGCCGCCATGTTCTGAGCGCCGTATCGCAGTTACTGGCGGCTTTCTGGGGCAGCTTCGGGCGAACGAAGGAAAAACAAGGCGGCCCGTCACGTCCTCCAGGGCTGTTCCCAGGGCCAGCGCCCACACTTCATGGATACGGGATTGCAGCACACCCAAGGTGAAGTCGTCTTCACGGGCAAAGACAATTAGTGCGCTGTTAGCGAGCGCCGAGGACTGAGCCACACTCAGTGCTTCACCGTCACCTCTTCGCACGCCAGCACGCGCAAAGCACACCCCACGGCCGCCAGCATGGTTGCCGTCGTTGCGCCGGGCGCCAACCCTGGGTACGGCGCTGAGCAACCGTACAGGCGGACGCGTCAGGAGGGCAGATCAACCTGGAAGAAGGGACCAGGGCCCATTGACCTGAGAGGTCCCGGACTGGAAATCCGGGGAACCGCCGCGCCACCGGGTCAATGGGGAACCAGCGGGACCACCGACCGTTTGGGCGGAACCGGGCCTGAATCAGAGGTCATGCTGGATCAATAGTGGCAGCAGGCCGTGCATCAACCGGGCGAGTTCTTCCCAGGCCCGCCGTTGCGCTTTCGGAAGGTGGGCAGTGAGCACCAGGCTGTATTCCGGAACGGCCACGCCACCCCGGGCGCGCTTAAACGCCCCCACACCCCCGCTGGCGTTCACCAGGAGCCCTTCTTGCCGGGCGTCCCGCAGCACATCCAGGCTCAGCCGGCGGTACCAGCCGTCTTGCTGAGGAGCTGCCAGCGCGTAGCCGAACAGCGGTGAGGTCATGACGCCAGCACGGTTGAGGCTGCCCCGCACGGCCATCAGCGCGGAGCCCACGCGCAGGCCCCGCAAGTTCAGGATCCGTTCGTCCCGCGCCAGCCGTAAAAATTCCAGGGTGAACTGGGGGTTGAACAACGAGTACTTCTGTAGGTAAAGCTGCCCGTACAAGTCCAGTGCCGCCCTCAGGTCTTCGTCCGTGAACGCCTCATGCGGCACCGGTGTGGCGGTGGGAAGCCGGGTACGGCTGGCGTCGTTGCGAAGCTGGGCCTTTTTCCAGAAGGTCTCCTGCCTGGGGTCTTGGTACGTGACCAGCCGGCTGGGGACGCACACGTACTTCGCGCCCTGGAGTGCGCCGATCAGCAGGGCGTGCCGCGCGGTGTCCAGCGATCACCAGACCAGTGGTCGGTCCGGGAAAGCGGCGAGCAACGCCCGCGTGGCGGAGCGCAATTGGTCTGGCGTGAGGTGGGGATAGAGGTTGGTGGAGAGCAGCCAGCTGTTGATATACACGGCGCGCTCGAAACCCAGTTCCCGCAACACGAGACCCAATCCTCCCAAGAGGACTTTCCCGGGGCGGGTCAACGGGGGAGGAACGAGTTTGTGCAGTTCCTCAGCCGCGTAATGCGCCAGATGGGTGACGGGGGAGACGGTGAAGGTGTCTTTCCAGGCTGGGTCGTACGTGATTGGTAGCGCTGCGAGGCCGTCGCTCAGGACGGCCACCTGAACGTGGGCGTTTCGGACGAAGGTGGAGGCACTACACTGCAAAACGGGCGTCAGCGCCCGGCGGGCGTAGTCCCCGTCAGCGTCACGGGGCCACACCACCGTTCCCGCATCATGGCTGAGCCTCACGCCTCACCGTTCCATTCGATGTCGTGCGTGGTGGCCTCCAGCACGCCGGTGCCGAGCCGCAGAGCCCGGACCACCCATGCGCCGGCCACCACCGGCTGCATCAACGCGGGCCAGGGATCATGCGGGGCGATCATCACGTCACGCGCCGTGCGCCAGGCATGCCAGTCGGACGCCCGCCGGACGCCACCCAGAAACATGACAGCCTTCAGGGCCAAAGGACCGGCAGGGGCAGCCAGGAGAGGTTCCTGGGGAGTAGGCGCCAAGTAAGTTCGCGTAACTTCCGGCTGGTCGCGAAACAAGTGAAGACCACTGGTCAGACGTGGGTTGCACTCGAGTGCCCACAGGCCTGCCGCGTCTTCCTTAAAGTCGAACGCCACCTGTCCAGTCAGGAGGGTGAATGCCCCGAAGGCCTCCACCCAGGCCTGAATTCCCGGGTGATGGATCGCCTGGAAGTACGTGCTGGCGCCGCCCACGGGAAACCGCGCAGGGTAGACGCCCAGGGCCGCCACCGCTCCCGCCCGCAAGACCGCGAACGCGCACCATTCTCTTCCTCCCTTGTGGTGCTGTGCCGTCCAGGGGTGGGTTTTGCTGGGACGGACCCGCTTCAGTTGTGCAGGAGAAGGGCGGATCAGGGCCCGGGTGCCGAAACGTGAGTAGCTGGGCTTATAGACGGACTCGGGAGCGTTCTGCGCGTAGGCGCGGAGTTCTCGCTCACTTTGGAGGAGGGTCGTCGTTGGTCCGGGCAATCCCGCTTTGCTCAGCAGTTGGGAGAAGGCGTACTTGTCGTGCAACTCCCGGAGCTCTTCCAGCGTGGGGCAGAACACCGTTACGTGCGGAGACAGGAGGGGCCGGGCGCGCGCCACCCAGAAAATTTCCTCACACGTTGGGATCAGGACGTCGTACCGGCCGCGCTGCACCGCGCGGCGCAGTTGCTGGGCAAACGCCGCATACGCCTGCCGCGGAGGTGCAACTCGCAGGTTGCGCTGCACAGTGCGTGAGAACCGGGAGGCAGACCAGAACCAGCTTTCAGCGACGTCCACGCAGTGCCCGCAGCGCTGGAACAACCGCGCGAGTTCCAGCGCTGCGGGCGCGCGGCCACCGGTCAGCAGGATGCGTGCCATACCTTGAGTATGCATGTGGCGCAAGCGCACGGCACTGGAATGGAGAGGGAGCCGGAAGAAGCGCTCCGCATCCTGCGCCCTGTGGGAAGCCGAAGATCACGCCAGAGAACCTTCAGGAAGGCGTGGATGACTTCAAGGCCCTCGCGGAAGTGACGCGGCGCGAACTGCAAAACACTGATCAGAAGGAGCAGCACCTGTGCAGTTTCCGCAAGCAGAAGCAAGAAGCTCCCGAAGCCAAGCGCACCGCCAAGAAGTAACCCCACCATTGGCACCTGGCTTGATTTGAGACGCGACCTTAAGGGGATGTTCCGTCGGGGGCACCCTCCCAAGGGAAGGAGCACGCTGGGTGTACCAAACTTGAGCCGTCATCGGTAAGCCACACCTCCAACGCAAGCGGGGGTGTCCTTATACAGCCAACACATCACTCAAAAATCCCGCTCCCTAACCCTGGTTTGGCGCGAGTACGTACTTTGATAAGCAGCTTGAGTTCCCCCGCCCGTGGGCGGGGGAACTCAAGCTGGGGTGGAGCATAATTTGCCCGCTTTCAGGAAACGACTTTGTCAAGATGGACCACAAACAGACGGAGCACCCCAATCCAGCTACGTTGCATTCCACTCCTTAGGCCGTGCGGGATTGCTCAGCGCTGTATTTCACCGTTATTCCCCCAGGCGACGACCGTGCAGAGGACGGCGGGCGGCTTATACAGCTGAAGGATGAGTCGCATGGAGAACGGCGCCACACGGCCATATCCCCGGACCGTGCGCCGCTCGCCTGAATCTGCTGGAGGAGCCGGACAGCAAAGTGACGATGCGGGAGGAAAAGATTCACCTTACAGGACCGCACATTGAGGTGGTGACGGTGGGGCTGAACCTGGGCTTGCGCCGAGAATAAAGACGTGGGGTCAGACTTTGGACGCCGTCTGCCCAAAGGCCAACCTCGCCTGGGTGATGGCCTCCCGGTTGACTTCGGCCCAGTGCCACACCCCACAAAACGCCTCGCCCAGGCCACGGCCCATCTCGGTCAGTTCGTACTCAACGCGGGGAGGCACCACTGGGTAGACGGTGCGGACGACCAGCCCGTCGGCCTCCATCTGCCGTACGGTTTTCGTCAGCATCTTCTGACTGATGTCGCCCACAAGCTCCCCAAGGCGGGTAAAGCGCAGCCGCCCATGCTCCTCCAACGTCTCCAGAATGAGCATGGTCCACTTGTCAGCCACCCGCCCGATGATCTCCCGAACAAGGGTGTCGAGTTCGGGATCAGTTTGCTGCGGTACGGGGAGACGGTCCTGCACGACGCTGGCCATTTTATCACTCTCCTTGAGGTTAGTATGGCACTTTCGGGTGCCTACTTTCTTTTGGTTCGTATGTGATGCAGCATAACGGGCAGGAGGAAGACCATGCAAATGAACGGCAACACGATCCTGATCACCGGGGGCGGCTCCGGCATAGGCCGGGCGCTGGCCGAGGCTTTTCACGCACGGGGCAATCAGGTCATCATCGCGGGTAGACGTCAGGAGAAACTGGATGAGGTCACTGCGGCGAATCCAGGCATACGGACGGTGGTGCTCGACCTCGAAGATCCTGAGGCGATCAAGACCTTTGCCCAGCAGATCGTGACTGACTTTCCTGACCTGAATGCTGTGGTCCACAACGCCGGAATTATGCGCCCCGAGCAGATACAATCCGGCGGTCTGGACGACGCCGAAGCGATGGTCGCGACGAACCTGCTCGGGCCAATCCGTCTCACGGCAGCCCTGATGCCGCATCTGCTGGCCCAGCCACAGGCGGCCCTCCTCACCGTGTCGTCGGGGTTGGCCTTCCTGCCGCTCGCCGCCACGCCCACCTACAGCGCGACGAAGGCGGCCATTCACTCCTACAGCCAGTCACTGCGCCACCAGTTGCGGGACACCAAGGTGCAGGTCATCGAACTCGCGCCGCCCTACGTGCAGACCGAACTGATGGGGGCCCAGCAGGCGAGCGACCCGAACGCGATGCCGCTCGCCGAGTACATCGAGGAGACGATGCACCTACTGGAGACGCAACCAGACGCACACGAGATTCTGGTCGAGCGCGTCAAGCCCCTGCGCTTTGCTGAGGTCAGTGGAAGCTATGAGGCAGTCTTCGCGGGGATGAACGGCGGCGCAGCGCACTAGAGCATTTGCCCGAATTGCGCCGCGGGTGGAAGGGTACCCCTCACGGCTCCCCCCATTCTCCCCAATGCTCATTCAGGTTTGCTCGCCCTACCCGGTCAAAAAGAGGACTTCTTTTTGACAAATGCTCTAAACGTCCCTGAGACGGAAATGGGGCACTCCGCCTCCTCAGGCGGAGTGCCCCGTGACTCCAGATCAGGGAGGCCTCAACCGGAAGAGCTTCCTCCCGTCTGGCTGCAGCATGGGCTTGGGTTCAGTCCGAGTGACTGCTCAGCACGGCAGCGCTGCTCTGCCGACCAGTTACCTTACTGCTTCCATATAAATGCCAGAACCGTATTGAGTAGTACGAGCGACGCAAATGTCCACGCCAGTGTTGGCCGCTCAACAAATAAAAGGGCAAGCACGGCTAAGCCGAACACAACCAGTTTAAGCATGACCCGCAAGGATGCAGCCACAGATACCGAAGCTTTGGGTGACAGAAAGGCTCCCCAGAAAACTGCCGTCAGCAATGGAACACCCAGCCCCAGGAGCACCTTGAGCAGTGGATTGTGCGCAACCTGGAAGCCCCACAGTCCAAGGGCAATGAGGACACACAACTCGAGTGAGAAGGCAAGAGCCAGGTTGCAAAACTTCAGCATCTCCATACTTACCCCACCCTCCCGTTTTCTCGGGGGCGCTGAGTAGTCACCATTCTGGATCTTCGGAATTTGCTTGCGATTACCCTCTAAGTCCTCTCCCTCTGCTGGTACCGCCCATGTGCCTATTGTTTTTGGGCAAGTGAGTGAGCCGGAGCGTGGCGTTGGAGCAAGGTGAGGATATCTACGCCCCACACCCCTAAAAACCTCAAGAGGAACGAGAGGAAATGGCTATTGGTTTGCCTGAGGCAGGTGGCGACTCAGCTCCACAAAAGCTTCGTCGCTGATCAGGAAATACTCTTGACTCAACGCCAGTAGGCCGCTTGAGTCCGGACCATCCTCATCTTGCAGGTTCCAGTGTACCCGCCGCAGAATGTTGGCGACTCGGTCGCAAAACAGGCCTTTGCCAACGTAGTACGCGGCGAGCAGAGAGGTATGGCGCGAATAGCCATTGGCGTGCCACTGAGCAAAACCTCCACTTTTGACCTGATCGTCCATCCACCAAGCCATCACTGCCAGCCGGGTGTCTTCGTTCAGCCGTGCCAGGAATTCTTCTAGACCCTCACCCCGAGTTTTTCCCCTCAGGGCACGGAGAGCAAGACGCACAACAGGCAGTTCATGAACATCAATCAAGAGACGAAAATTCTGATCCACTCTGTCCTCCAAAAGCAGCACGGTCAGCTGTGAGTGAAGTGTAGCGAGAGACACGCAGAACCACTGTGTGTATGTTCAGCTGGTCCGCGGAAGTCAATTCCCCTGGGCTTGAAGGAGCTCCTTGCTCCTACTGGGGTGGCGTCTGCGTCATCCTCACCACCTCGGGTGCCCTGATAGCGAGCACCGAGGACTGAGCCACGCTCAGTGCTTCACGGCCACCTCCTCGCGCGCCACTACGCGCAAAGCCCACCCCACGGCCGCCAGCATGGTCGCCGTCGTTGCGCCGCGCTCCAACCCCAGGTACGCCGCTGAGTGCAGCGCGTGGTACGCCACCTGCAACGGCTCATTCCGTGCGGCTGCCAGCTTGGCGTACCACTCCCGGCCCAACGCCTCCACCGCCAGCTCCCCGTGGCCGGAAACCATCGCGATCTCTCGGGCATTGCGCTCCACCCCGGAGGCAAACGACAGCAGCACGTCCCGGCTCGGGCGCTCCTCGCTGAGCGCCGGAGCAAACTCCACCGCCGCCACAAGCTGCAAGGTCAAGGTGATGCACGTTTCGAACGCTTGCTGATTACGCGTATGCACCAGCGGCGAACGAGGCAGAACCGTCATGCCCTCAGGGTGCAGCCAACTCTCCCGCAAGGTCAAGATGAACTTGTGCCTACTCGATCGCCGAGATAATGGTGATCGTCGCCGTCCTGACCTCGATTCTACTGAGCAGCTATAAGGGCGCCACCGTCAAAAGCGAACGCCAGGGCGCCCGCTCGCATACTGCCCAACCTCAAGGCCAGCAGCCTCGCCCCCATGAAGTACCTCCAGTCCATCCACCTGACCGGCAATCTCCCCGTACGCCGCCACGGGCTTCGCGCCCGATTCCCCTCACCTCGAACGGTCTCACCAGCTGCTCCACCGGCACGTACAGCGTCAGAATGACCGCCGTTGTAAACGTTGAAACTTTGGTCGTCGAGCCGCAATGAAACGCACGACGGCTGGGCTCTCAAGAACATTCCGCCCCGCTTGAAGGGGAAGAACGGGGCGACACGGAGGTACACCGCGAGGGCCTGGAACTGTGGGGCCCTACTGCACCTGACCGCGTACGTCCTGTGGGAACGCCGCCTGTTGTCGTTGGTGACAGCGCAGACACACCTCAGCCTGGTACCCGGCCACCTGCAACCGGACGCACGGCAGGCCATGCACTTCGACCCCGTTCGAGTGGTGTTCGCGAAGGCGAGTTCCCGTCACAGGCAGGGCAAGCACTTCGTCGGGTGAGGCGCTCAGCATCAAGATTGGTGACGACTCAGCAGACCCCTACATCCAGGAAGGGCGGCACTCGGTCCCCTCAGAGGCCTAAGGCGCTGTGCCAGGAGTACAGCGTCCATTCGTTGGTCCTTGAAACGGAATCTCTTGTGGCAGCATGACGTATGGCACATGCCAAAGGCCCACCTGATACGCTTCCGGCTCCCGCGCGAATCTGGGTCCTGTTGGCAAGTGAGGCCAGCACCGCCGTCATCTTCCGGCGTGGCCCTTCCCGCTGGACGCGGCTGTATTTGTGGGATACGGCGACGGATACCCTCACACCCGGTTCCTGGTTCGCGGGAGAGTTGTACCCCTTGAAGAGCGACCTCTCGCCCGATGGCAAACACCTGGTCTATTACGCACGAAATGAGTCCAAAAATCGTCTGGAACGTGCGAGAGCGGAATGGGGGGTAGACCATTTCTGGACCTGGACTGCCGTGTGCAAGCCACCCTGGGTCAAGGCGCTGGGGCTGTGGGAGGGCGGCTTACCAGGGGACGGTGGAGGCGTATTTTGCGATAGCCGTACCCTCTGGCTCAATTATTATGTGCAGTCGCTGGCGCAGGTAAAGACGCTGCGTCAGCCCCCGGGACTGGCCACCGCCCTGTATCCGGAGCGCGGCCACCGGCCCATCTGGACGGCAGCGATGAAACGGACGGGATGGCACTTGCTTCAAACGCCAGAGGCTGGAGACGGGTATCCCTTCGCGTCCCAGTTCCTCCTGCAAAAGCAGGAACTGGAACTTCGTATTCCAGGCCGTGAACGACAGCAGTTTACCGATGAGTACCGTTGGCATGGTCCCAACCCACCTGACCTCAGCGGAGTGACCTGGGCCGACCTCGATCAGCAGGGCCGCCTCGTCTACGCGCGGGCGGGCCGGATTTACGCCCAGGGTGCCCAAGGCGAACGCGAAGTGTTCAACCTGAACACGCACCGGCCCCCGATGCCCTGGCGTACCAGTTAAGTCCACCCCTGGTGAGTAGTCACCAAGATTGTTTCTCAGTGACCCGTCTGACCACGGGAAGAGCGGGCGCCTTTCTGGCGTTTACTTTTGGGCTTCTTCTGCCAACCCTGGTCCTGGCTGGGAGCTGATGGGAAGCCTCGCTATCGCGCGCGACCTGTACTTCCAACTCGCGGATGTGCGCTTGAAGGCTTCACAATTGCAGCAGGTCACGTCCGGGACAGCCTCACCTTACCCATTCCACTCAGACGGCCACCTGCGGCTGAGTAGGCACGGGATTTCTTGGCAAGGCAGGACGGCCGTACGTGTGTTTCCTCAAGATGACGGCAGGGGGAGAGCAACCCACCCTTGGCACGGGCCTCAGTCCAGAGGGATCTCCCCTTGACGCCTCCTGAGAGTTATCGTAAAGTTACCGGTAACCAAGCCACCTAAAGGAGCGAAATGCGTTCCAGTCCTGTGACCCTCGCCGACGTCGCCGCTCAAGCGGGCGTCTCCAGAATGACCGTTTCCAAGGTGGTCAACAAACAGCCCGGTATTTCCGACTCCACCCGGCAGAGGGTTTTGCAGGTCATTGACGAACTTGGTTACACCGCCCATCCTTCCGCCCGTGCCCTCGCCGGAGGACGGACCGATACCCTCGGGGTCGTCGTCCCCTCCATCGGACCGCAGTACATCAGCGAAGTCGTTCGGGGAGCCGATCTCGTCGCCTATGAGGCCGGACTCGACCTGCTGATCTCGACCACCCAGGAAGACACCGCCCACGAGCGCCAGAATGTGGGCCGGCTCTCGCGGGGACTCGTCGACGGCCTCCTGATGGTCCTGCCCCGCTCGCTTGACCGGTACGCCGCCACCCTGAAGCAGTCCGGGGTTCCGGTCGTGATCATCGCCGCCGCCAACACCACCATGCCCTTTCCCCTGGTCGACGCCGATCACTACCGGGGCGCGCGCCTCGCCGTCGCCCACCTGCTGGAGCTCGGCCACCGCCGCATCGGCTTTATCGCCGGGCGCGCGGACACCACCGCCAGCCTGGAGCGCCTGAGGGGCTACCGCGAGGGCCTGCTGACCGCCGGGCTGCCCTTCGACGCGGCCCTGATCCGGCCCGGTGAGTACACCCAGCCGGGCGGCTTTCAGGCAGCGCAGGCCCTGTTGGACCTGCCCGAGCGCCCCACGGCAATCTTTGCGGCGAACGACGTGTCGGCCTTCGGGGCCGTCGAGGCGGTCAAGGACCGGGGCCTGCGCGTGCCGCACGACGTCTCGGTAATCGGGTTCGACGACATTCCCCAGGCAGGTCAGGTCCACCCCGCCCTGACGACGGTCCGGCAGCCCCTCGTCGATATGGGTGCGGCGGGCACCCGCCAACTGCTGAACCTCCTGCAGGGCGTCGGGTCCGTGTCCGACCGGCTGGTGTTGCCCACTGAGCTGGTGATCCGCGCCTCCACGTCCCCCCTCACCCCCTGAACCTTTTCTCAGGCGGCTGAACGCCCGGTGGCCCCACGTTCCGGGGGTCTGGGCCTTTCCTGCCGCGCCGGTTCCCCTTCAAAGCCAGTTCCACCCCGACGAAAGGCGGGAAGGCCTCCTCCAGATCACGCCCCCACAGCCCTCTTCCCCACCGCCAGACGTGTCATGACCCGCACGTTCGTGGGTGACCCATTGTCCACAGGAGCCCGCCATGCCGAAGACCTTCCGCACTGCCCTGACTGCCCTGCTCGCCTCCAGCGCTGGCCTCGCCCAGGCCCAGGACGCCATCGACCTGTGGCACATCCAGACCACCGACGCGGGGAAGAAGATCATCCAGGACGCCGTGGACCGCTTTCAAAAGGCCAACCCCAGCGTGAAGGTCAACGTCAGCCCCACCCAGAACGACACCTACAAGAGCAAGCTCAAGATCGCGGTCGGCGCAAACAGCGCGCCCTGCGTCTTTATGTCCTGGGGTGGCGGGCCGCTGAACGAGTACATCAGGTCGGGCCAGGTGCTGGACCTCACGCCGTACCTGAACAAGAATGCCGCCTTCAAAAACCGCATTCTGCCCGCCGCCTGGAGTTCGGTAACCTTCGGCAACAAGATCTACGGCGTTCCTGCCGAAAACACCGCCGTCGCCGTCGTCCTGTACAACAGGGAGCTGTTCGCCAAGTACGGGCTCAAGCCGCCAAAGACTTGGAACGAACTGCTGCAGGTGAACGCCACACTGAAGAAAAACGGCGTGGCCGCGTTCTCGCTGGCCAACAAGGCCAAGTGGCCGGGCAGCATGTTCTACGCCTACCTGGTGGACCGGATCGGCGGGCCGAACGCCTTTAAAAATGCCGCCCTGCGTGAGAACGGCGGCCACTTCACGGACCCGGCGTTCGTACGGGCAGGTCAGATGGTTCAGGAGCTGGTGAAGGCCGGGGCCTTCGTGCAGGGCTATAACGGGCTGGACTACGACAGCGGCGTGTCCCGCCAGTTGCTGTACTCGGGCAAGGCCGCCATGGAACTCATGGGCACTTGGGAACTGGGCACGATCAACAACGAGAACCCAGAGTTCCTGAAGAAGGTGGACTTTTTCCCCTTCCCCAGCGTGCCGGGCGGCAAGGGCAACCCCAACGCCGTACTGGGGACCGTGGGCGACAACTTCTACAGCGTCTCCAAGTCCTGCAAGAACCCGGACGCGGCCTTCAAGCTGCTGACGTACCTGATCGACGATCAATCCGCCCAGGCCCGCGTCGCCGATAACCGCCTGCCGCCGGTGAAGGGCCTCAAGGTCAGCGATCCCCTATTAAAGCGCATCCAGGCGTTTGTCAGCAGGGCTCCCAGCGTGCAGCTGTGGTATGACCAGGAGCTGCCCCCGCAACTCGGCGAGCTGCACAAGGACACCAGCCAGGCGCTGCTGGGCCTGAGCAGCACGCCCCAGCAGGTGGCGACGCAGATGGAGACGCTCGCCAAAAAACTGCTGAAATAAGGCGGCTGGGAGGACATGCGCATTTCCCGCGTGTGCCCTCCCGCTTCACCTTCCCCGGAGGAGTGATCCATGCGTACTGCCCTGCCCACCGAACCCACCCGGCGAGCGCTGCGAAAGCGCCGGGACCTGAGTCAGACCTGGGTTGCTGCCGCCTTCCTGCTGCCCGCCCTGCTGATGCTCTGCGTGTTCCTGGTGTACCCGCTCCTGTCCAGTTTCCGGCTGTCGCTGCTCAACTGGAACGGTCTGGGCAACACGGCGAAGTACGTCGGGGGGCAGAACTGGGCAGAGCTCGCCCAGGATGGAGTCTTTAGAACCGCCATCCGCAACAATGGCCTCCTGGCAATCCTCTCCATCGCCGTGCAGATTCCCGTGGGGTTGATTCTGGCCTTCCTGCTCGACAAGGCGGGGCGGGGCTCCCGCCTGCTCAAGGTGCTGTACTTTCTGCCGCTCCTGATGTCCAGCGTGGCCGTCGGCACTGTGTTCCGCTCGGTGTATGACCCCAATTTCGGACCCATCAACGCGGTGCTGCGGGCCGTGCACCTGGACGCACTCGCGCAAGACTGGCTGGGCAGCACGGCCCTCTCCCTGCCAGCCGTGATCGCGGTGGTGTGCTGGCAAAACATTCCCTTCTACATGCTGCTGTTTCTGGCCGGACTGTCGGGGATGCCGGGCGAACTCCGGGAAGCGGCCACGCTCGACGGCGCGAACGAACGGGTCATCTTCTGGAAAATCACGCTGCCGTTCCTGCAGGGCACCATCCGCACGGCCGTAGTGCTGTCCCTGATCGGGTCGCTGCGCTACTTCGACATGGTCTACGTCATGACCGGGGGCGGACCTTCCAACGCCTCGGAGGTGATGGCGACGTACATGTACCGCACTGTGTTCGCAGGCTTCAACATCGGGTACGGCGCCGCGATTTCTACGGCCATGTTCGTGATCGTCGCTGCCACGGCGGCCCTTGCCCTGCGCGCCAGCAGGCGCTTTGAGACGGAGGTCTGACGTGATCCAGACCACCCCCAAACGGCCGCCCAGGCACAGGCAACGGGCACAGCAAAGGTGGCCCGTCTGGCTTCGCAAACTGCCTGGTCAGGCCCTGCGCCTCATCCTCGCCGTGCTGTGGTTGCTGGTCGCCACGCTCCCGTTCGCGTTCATGTTCCTGACGAGCGTGAAAAGTCAGGCTGACATCTACTCCACGCCAGTCTGGGCGCTGCCAAAGGTTTTCGACTTCAGCAACTACGTCAGCGTCCTGCACGGCCCGTTCTTCACCTATCTCCGAAACAGCGTGCTGGTTGTGGTCCTCTCCACCGCCATCACCCTGCTGCTGAGCAGCATGGCCGCTTTCGCATTCGCCCGCCTCCACTTCCGGTTGAACGGCCTGCTGTTTGGCCTGGTGATCGCGGGTCTGATCGTACCGGTGCACGTCACCCTGATTCCCATCTACCTGATGACCCGGGCGGTGGGGCTCTACGACACGCCATTCGCGCTCGTCGGTCCCTACGTGGCCTTCAGCCTGCCCATCAGCATCTTTATCCTGACCGAATTCATGCGCCAGATTCCGCGTGAGATGCAGGAGGCCGCGCAGATCGACGGCGCCGGGCCGGTGACCCTGTTCACCCGCGTCTTCCTGCCGCTGAGCACCCCTGGCCTCGCCACCGTCGCCATCTACAACGGCATCAACATGTGGAACGAGTTCATCTTCGCCTACGTGCTGACGGCGAGTCCGCAAAACCGCACGCTGCCGCTCGCAATCTGGGACTTCCAGGGACAGTACAGCGCGAACATTCCGGCGATCCTCGCGGTCGTGACGCTCACCACGCTGCCCCTGATCGCCGCCTATATGTTTGGGCAAGAACGCATCATCCGGGGCATGATGGCCGGCTCGGTCAAGGGCTGAGCCGGGAGCCAGGGGAGAACATCATGTTGCAAGTCAGAAACGGCCAAATCGTGAATTCGGCGGGCGAGCGGGTGACGCTGCGCGGCACGTGCATCGGCGGGTGGATGCATCTGGAAAACTTCATCAATGGGTATCCAGGAGCCGAACACGCCCTGAAAGAAACGATGCGCGACCTGCTGGGGCCCGCCCGCACCGCGTTCTTCTTCGAGCGTCTGCAGGCCCACTTCTTTACCGAAGACGACGTGCGTTTTATCCGCTCGACCGGGGCCAATACCGTGCGGATTGCCCTCAATTACCGGCAGTTCGAGCGCGATGACCGCCCCTTCGAGTGGCTGGAGAGCGGCTTCACCCGGCTTGAAGAGGCCCTGACGTGGTGTGCCCAGCACCAGGTCTACGCCATTCTCGATCTCCACGCGGTGCAGGGCTGGCAGAACACCGACTGGCATAGCGACAACGCGAACCGCGTGGCCCTGTTCTGGCAGCATCCGCATTTTCAGGACCGCTTCGTGCAGTTGTGGCGGGCCCTGGCTGAGCGCTTCTGCGGACACCCCTGGATCGCGGGCTACAACGTGATGAACGAACCCGTCACGAACGCGCCCCGGGGCCGTTTTGGCAGCAACGCCTACCGCCCCAACTGGGAGGTCCTCAACCGCATCTACCGCCGCGTGGTCACCGCCATCCGCGAGGTCGATCCCGCCCACATCGTCTTTCTGGAAGGTGACCTGTTTTCCACCCGTTTTGAAGGTCTGCAGGCACCCTTCGCCGAGAATCTGGTCTACTCCAGCCACAACTACACCCCGGCCGGGTTTGGTCCCGGCCCCTACCCCGGCGAATTCGAGGGCTACGAGGGCTCCTTCCAGACCGAGCCCACCCGGCAGCGCTGGGACCGGGAACGGCAGCGTGAGGTCTTTTTCAACACCGAAGGCGCGCAGTTCGCCCAGAAACACGGCGTGCCCCTTTGGGTGGGCGAGTTCGGCTCGGTCTACAACGGGCCCGGCGACGACCCCGCCAGTCGCTTGCAGGCCCTGGACGACCAGATCGGTGTGTTCGAGGAATTCGGAGCGCACTGGACCACCTGGAATTACAAGGATGTGGGGGTGATGGGGCTGGTCACGCTGGACCCGGAGTCACCGTATCTCCGCCTTGTCGCCCCCAGCTTGCGCGCCAAGGCTGAACTGGACACCGATTTTTGGATGGGCTGGCTGCCGCAGACGTCCGCCAAACGGAAGCTGGACGAGCTCGCGCGCCTCATCGAGGGCGTGGCGGGTGATCCGAGCATCGAACCCCAGGCCAACCGGCGCTTCCTGGGGCAAGCGGCGTTCGACCACTACGTCGGCGGCCTGCTGCAACCCGCCTACGTCCGGCTGTTCGAGCACTTGAGCGAGAATGAGCTGGACGGAGTGCTGTCGTCCTTCACCCTTCGCCACTGCTGCCCGAACGCCGGGCTCGTGGACCTCATCCGCAAGTACGCGCCGCAACCCCAGATGGCCTGAAGCCCTACACCTTGCTCGCCCTCCCAGAGGTATGCCCATGACCGATTACACCCCAACGCCCGCCGACAAGTTCACGTTTGGCCTGTGGACCGTGGGCCAGACGGGCCGCGATCCTTTTGGTGAAGCCACCCGTCGCGGTTTTTCTGCTCCCGACGTCGTTCGCAAGTTGGCCGAACTCGGCGCGTACGGCGTGAACTTTCACGACAACGATCTGGTGCCCATCGACGCGTCTGCCGCTGAGCGTGACCAGATCATCCGGGAGTTTCGCACGGCCCTGGACGACACCGGCCTCGTCGTCCCGATGGCGACCACCAACCTCTTTTCGGACCCCGCGTTCAAGGACGGGGCGTTTACGAGCGCGGACGCCCGCGTGCGCGCCTACGCCCTGCAAAAGACGATGCAGGCGATGGATCTGGGTGCCGAGTTCGGGGCGCAGACCTACGTCTTCTGGGGCGGCCGCGAAGGCACCGAAGTCGACGGCAGCGGCAAACTGCTCGATGCTCTTGGGTGGTTCCGCGACAGCCTGGACTTTCTGGCGCAGTACAGCCAGGACCAGGGGTACAACTACCGGTTTGCTCTGGAACCCAAGCCAAATGAGCCGCGGGGGGACATCTTCCTGCCCACCGTCGGCTCGGCGCTGGGCTTCATTGCCACCCTCAAACAGCCGGAGCTGTTCGGGGTCAATCCCGAGTTTGCCCATGAGACGATGGCGGGACTCTCGTTTCCTCACGCCATCGCCCAGGCGATCGACGCGGGCAAGCTGTTTCACATCGACCTCAACGATCAGAAGATGGGGCGCTTCGATCAGGACCTGCGCTTCGGGGCTGAGAACCTCAAGGGCGCGTTTTTCACGGTCAAACTGCTGGAAGACAGTGGGTACGCTGGTCCCCGACACTTTGACGCCCACGCGTTGAGGACCGAGGATGCCGAAGGGGTCTGGACCTTTGCCCGGGGCTGCATGCGCACCTACCTCATCCTCAAGGACAAAGTGGCGCAGTTCAACGCTGACCCCGAGATTCAGGCAGCACTGCAGGCCTACAGGGTGCAGGACGCAGAGCTGGAAGCGCTCAGCCAGGGCTACACTCCCGAAAAGGCCCGGGGCCTCAAAAACCGCAGCTTTGACCGCTCAGCCCTCGGACAGCGCGGACCCGGCCTGGAGCACCTCGACCAGCTCACCGTGGAGGTGCTCCTGGGGGTGCGCGGCAGTGCCCCCCTTAGGACCCCCCGCGCCCAAACGGAGGTCGGGGCGTGACCCACTCCCCCGTTACCCTCGGGGTGGACCTCGGTACGAGCGGGGTGAAGGTGGTCGCGCTCGATGTCCATCGGCGCACCGTCGCGTCCGTCACTCGGCCCTACCCGCTGTCCACCCCACGCGCGGGGTGGACAGAACAAGATCCCCACGACTGGGTGCAGGGCACCCTCGCCGCCCTCACGGCCGTGGCGGCCCAGCTTCGGGAGCAGGGCCAGACCCCCGTTGCCCTGGGGCTGAGCGGCCAGATGCACGGCGCCGTGTTTCTCGGCGCCCAGGGGGAGGTGATTCGACCCGCCCCCTTGTGGAATGACCAGAGGACAGGGCAGGACGTGGCGGAGATCGAGGCCCGAATTCCCCGCTCAGAACTGATTGCCCGAACGGGCAATCGGGCCGTCACCGGCTTTCAACTCCCAAAAATACTGTGGTTGCGACGGGAGGAACCCGGGGCCTTTGCCCGCCTGCGCCACGTCCTGCTGCCCAAGGATTATCTGGGCCTCGTCCTCACGGGTCAGATGATCACCGAACCCAGCGACGCTTCCGGCGTAGGTGCGCTGCATCTGGCCCGCAAAGAATGGGACACGGACGTGCTGGGCGCGCTGGACCTCTCCCCCGCCCTGTTTCCGTCTGTCGTGAACTCGTGGGAGGTGGCGGGGCACTTGAAAGGCCCTCTGGCGGCACAGACGGGCCTCCCGCTGGGTCTGCCGGTGGTGGCGGGAGCGGGGGACAATGCGGCGGCGGGCGTGGCGCTGGGTCTGGGTTCGGCCAGACCCGAGGTGGGGAGCTTGAGCCTGGGAACAAGCGGAGTGCTGTTCGCGCCCCTCGCGCAACCCACGCCCGATCCCGAGGGACGGGTACATCTGTTCGCACACGCAGACGGGGGGTATCACCTGCTGGGAGTTACCCTGTCGTGCGCGGGAGCCTTGCAGTGGCTGCGGGACCGGCTGTTTCCGGAAGTGGACTTCGAGAGGCTGCTGCGCGAAGCGGAGCAGGTGCAGGCAGGGGGAGAAAGCCCGGTGTTTCTCCCCTACCTCGCGGGGGAACGCAGCCCGCACATGAACCCGGCGTTGCGCGGAGTGTGGACGGGGCTCAGCCTGGCGCATGGCCGGGGCCACCTGACCCGCGCGCTGCTCGAAGGCACAGCGTTTGCGCTCGCCGACGTGCAGGACGTGATGGTGGGCCTCTCGTCGGTGCGCTCGGTCCTTGCCACAGGGGGCGGAGCGCGCAGTGACCTCTGGCTCGGCCTGATGGCCCACACCCTCGGTCTCGACGTCCACCGGCCACCTCACGTCCCCGGACCCGCACAGGGAGCTGCCCTCCTCGCCATGCCTGCCGCTGGATTCTTTCCCGACCTCACGGCCGCTTTGCCGCCCCTCGGTCTCACCGGGATGGCGGGAGTAACGCCGGTGGAACCGCTCGCATCCCGTGCCCAGTACGCCACTGTATTCGGGCAGGTGTACGGGAGTGGACCTGCCGTTCCCACAGACGTTTCCTTTGGGGACCAGCCGTGAGGCCTCTTTTCACTTCACGCACCCGCAAAGGACTCCAACGTGAGTAACGCCTATCTCAGTCATCACGCGCCCTGGGGAGCCTACGCCCCCTTCATTCTGGGTGAATTCGGCAAGGGTGGCGGCTTCGCCCTGTCGGACGTCCATTCGCCCGGGCGCAGCGTCTATGTCGCCTACCGCCGGAGCGGAGAAGACGTGCAGGTGCTGCCGTTTCTCAGTGCACCCCTCGGGCTGGGGGAATTCGCCTATCAGGCCGATGCCGACGGCCTCGGCCACACGCCCCCGCCCACGCGCTCCGTCCCAGGTGAGGAACTCGAACGTCACCTCGGCTGGGCGTCGGACGAGTGGCGGCACGGTCCCCTGCGTTTTCGGCTCCTGAGTCCCTTCGGCGAGGTGCCCACCCCCGGCACCGACGACGCGGCCCTGAAACGCGCGGTCTGTCCGGTGGTCCTGGCCGAACTGGAACTCGACAACCGGGATTCGGCGAACAGGGCTGAGCTGCTCTTCGCCCTTGAAGGCGTCAACCGCCCCCTGTCCGATACCACCGCCGGGGCGCTGCTGGGCGCGGCGGCGGGACGGCGGTGGGGGGTGGCCGCCCTGCCCGGCCCCGATGTGGAGGAGGTCCAGGATTTCGACGTGATCGGGGCCGCCTTCGGAGAGCGCCGTCCCCGCGTCCGTCGGCTGGGCAACGCGGGGGGCGTGCGGCTGACCGTTCCCCCGGGGCAGGTGGGCCGGCTGGTCCTCGCGCTGGGCAGTTACCAGGGCGGCACGGTGACGGCTGGATTGAACGCCCAGTTCTTTTACACGGAGATGTTCGCCGATCTGGAGGAGGTGCTGGCCTTCGGGTTGGAGCACGCCGGTCACTACCGACAGCTCGCCGCGGACCGGGACGCGGAACTGCGCGGCAGCGGTCTAAGCTGCGAAAGGCAGTTTCTGCTCGCGCACGCCGCACACGGCTACCTCGCCAATACCGAGCTGCTCGTGCGGGAAGGAGGCCGGCCCCTCTGGGTGGTCAACGAGGGCGAGTACCGCATGATGAACACCCTGGACCTGACCATCGATCAGCTGTTCTGGGAACTGCGGTATCATCCCTGGACCTCCGGCAACGTCTTGGACCTGTTTCTGGAACGTTACGCCTTTACCGACGCCGTACAGGGCAGCGGTGGGCCTTTGCCCGGTGGCCTAAGCTTCCCGCACGACGTGGGGGTCTCCAACGTCTTTTCACCGCCTGGCCTCTCCTCGTACGAGACCGAGGACCTCCACGGCTGCTTCTCGCACATGACCTTCGAGCAGCTCACCAACTGGGCGCTGAGCGCCGCCGTATATGGCCGGCTGGCAGACCCGGCGTGGCTGACGCGCCGGGGCGAGGTCCTCGAAGCGTGCCTGGCCTCGCTGCTCGCGCGCGACACCGACGGGGACGGCGTAATGGACGTGGACAGCGCCCGCTGCGGGACTGGGACCGAAATCACCACCTACGACAGCCTGGACGCCAGCCTGGGCCCTGCGCGCGGCAACCTGTACCTGGCCGTCAAGACCTGGGCCGCGCTGGTCTGTCTGGAGCAGGCGCTGACGGCCCTGGGACGGGGCGGCGAACGGGCCCGGCAGCAGGCGCAGCGGGCCGCGGCGCGCATCGCTGGAGCCTTCGATCCGGCACTCGGGTACATCCCGGCCCTGCTCTCCGGCGGCAGCGACGCCTGCATCATTCCGGCGGTCGAGGCCCTCGTCTATCCGCTCCTGCTGGGCTTGCGGGAAGCGGTCAGCGAGACGGGGCCGTACGGTCCGCTCGTCGCCCGGCTGCGTCAGCACCTGCAGACGGCCCTGCAACCGGGCCGGTGTCTGGACCCGGTGTCGGGAGGCTGGAAGTTGTCGAGCACCAGCCCCAACACCTGGATGTCCAAGATTTTCCTGTGCCAGTTCGTCGCGGAAACGGTGTTCGGGTTGGCTCCCGATCCACACTGCGACGCGGCGCACGTACGCTGGCAGCAGCTCGGATCGGCGGCCCACGGTCCCACCGACCAGGTCCGTTCCACTGACGGGCACGCTCTCGGCAGCCGGCTGTATCCCCGGCTGGTCACGGCCGTGCTGTGGCTGCCCCTCCCGGAAGGCCCTTCCCTGCCCAGGTGGGAAGCCGCCCTGCACTCGCCCGTGTCGTCCTGAGCGCTGCTCCAGGGACGGAAGGGAGTCGTACGGCCCTTCTGTTTCCCTCCTCTGCACCCCTGGAAGTTCAGGCCGCCTTCGCCGCGGGTGGTCTGCGGTTCTCCGAACGTTCGGGGTTCAGGGGCGAAGACCGCCTCCGGTCAGGAGGTTCAAAAAGGCGTGGTCGACACACCCGTCGAGCAGCACCCCTCCTCCTGGAGCAGCCGCTCGGCCACTTCTCCGCAGGTCCAGGCCGCTTGTGGGGCCGTACGCTCGTCGGGCCGTCGTAGACGTCCACCACCGCGAAGAGAAGACGCGGGCCGCGAGGGGAATAGCGCGGCCCGCCAGGCCCAGGTGTACCCGCTGCCGTTCCCGCGTTCCTGGTCGTACAGCGCGGCGGCGCGGGTGGCGGGGAGCAGCGAGGGAATGTGGTGCAGCGTCTCGCAGCCGATGCCCGGATGCCGCTGGATGACCTTCCACTCCACGGGGATGAGCTGGACCGTCTCAAGCAAGGTGGCTTGGGGAATCGCGACTTTGTCGGCGTCGTGCAGGGCCTGGAGGCACAGGGCAGGAAGAGGCGAGTCCGTCACGCAGACGTCAGGAGCTACACGGCTCCAGGAAGAGCAGGAGGCGAATAGGTCTGCAGGCGAGCCAGAGGTGCCTCTCAACCCCCTTATGATGTGCAGAGCGGCCAACATACCGCAGGTCGGAAAATATCCATTCACACCCTTTCACCCGGCTGACATTGACATCTCTTTTTACCCGGCTAATATTAATGCCATGAGTGATGCCACCCACACGGCCTTTCACGGCTCCCTCCACCTGGCAACGGCCCCATTGCCCGAGTTGCTCGGACAGCTGGAAGCGCGCCGCCCTACGCTTGATCTCACCGTGCCCCTGCTGGTGTTCGACGACCGCACGGGCCGAACGCTCAGCTTCGACTGGCGCGAGGGCGAGGACGTGCCCACGCTGCTTGGGCGCATTCTGCCCCCGCCACAAGCGCCGCAGAAACCCGTTGGGCGTGGACGGCCCCGGCTGGGGGTGGTGGCGCGGGAGGTCACCCTACTGCCGCGGCACTGGGAATGGCTGGAGGCCCAGCCCAACGGCGCTTCGGCCGCCCTGCGCCGCTTGATCGACGAGGCGCGGAGGCGCGAGCCGGAGCGCGAGCAGGTGCTGGCGTCTCAGACAGCGGCCGACCGCTTCATGGTTGTGCTGGCCGGCGATCTGCACGGCTATCAGGAGGCGGCCCGCGCCCTGTACGCCCGTGATCCGGAAGCCTTCGATGCAGCCACGGCCACCTGGCCACCCGACGTCCGGGCTCATGCCCGTTCGCTCGCCCACCCTGCCCTCGGCGCGGTGAGCGAAGTGAACGGAACGCTGCCCTTCCAGAGTCTCGCCCACCCCACCCCCCCGTCAGGAGAAGATTGGTGACCCCCTCCCCGGCCTGCGAAAACGGGCCCCCCCGCTACAAGAACTTCACCCCGCGTCTGGGTGTCTACCGCATCACGCACCTGTCCTCCGGCTGCACCTGCTGGGCTGAAGTCCGGATCTGGAAGGCACAGCACCGCCACCCGGGGTTTTCCTGCTCGCCATGGTGGTGATGCGGGCGAGGTCCAGTCACCGGACATAGCGTGGGGAGGCGGCAGGAAGGGGCAGGCACACGGCCAGCCTTCCCTTTCCTGCCGCCCACAGCCAGGTTTACGGCTGATAGGTGCGCGGCAGGCTCGCCGCCCCAAACCAGTAGGCGTCCAGCAGGGTCATCAGGTGCAGGAACTCATCCAGGCTGGCGGGCTTGCTGACGTAGGAATTTGCCTGGAGGGTATACGCCCGCTTCACGTCGTCTGGAGCGCTGGAGGTGGTGAAGACGACAACGGCGAGGTGGCGCAGGGCCGGGTCCTCCCGTAGCGCCGCGAGCACCTCAAACCCGTCCAGGCGCGGCATATTCAGATCAAGCAGGATCAGGTCCGGAAAGCGCTCGGCCGCCTTGCCCGCTTCGAGCTGCTCCAGGGCCTCCACCCCGTCGCGGGCCACTTCCAACGTGACCGGCAGGGCCGAGAGTTCCAGCGCCGTTTCCATCAGGAAGACGTCGGCGGGATTGTCTTCTACGAGGAGCAGCTTTACACCTTCACGCCTCACCGGAGGCCTCCCGGAGGTCTGGCAGATGCAGTGTGAAAACGCTGCCCCGCCCCGGCGTCGACGAGACGGTCAGGGTACCGCCATGCCGCTCCGCCGCCAGACGGGCCAATGCCAGGCCGATCCCGCTGCCTGGCGAGTCCTCCCGGCGGCCGAGGCGCTGAAACAACCCGAAGACCTTTTCCTGAAACTCGGGCGCGATCCCGGGGCCCTCGTCACGTACGGTTATCTTCCAGGCCCCCGACGCGCGCGTGGCCCCGAGCTGTACCCGGGGCGACCGCCCACCGCTGAAGGTCAGGGCGTTGGCGAGCAGCTGAAGCAGCAATTCGCGCAGATCCCCAGCATCGGCCTGAAGAACGGGCAGATCGGGGCTCACCTCCACCGCGGCCGCCGTCTCCTCCACCCGGTCAGCGAGGGTGTGCAGCGCGTCCTGTACCAACCGTGCCAGGGGCACTGGGCGGCGCACGGGTGGCGGGGCCGAGAGCAGGGCCGTGTAGGTGTGCAGGTCCCGGGTGAGGGCACGCAGCCGCGTCGTCTCGTCGAGCATGAAGCGGAGCATGCGCTCGCCGCCCGCATCCACCTGACCACCAAAGCGCAGGTGAAACAGCTCCGCAAACTGAGAGATCAGCCGCACAGGTTCCTGCATGTCGTGCGCGATCACGAAGGCGTACTGCCGCCACTCGGCGTTCGAGCGCTCCAGCGCCCGGTTGAGATCGCGCACCACATTCAGCCGCGCGCCCAACGCCGACGTGAGGGCCTGACCGAGTTCCCCAGCCTCCTCGATCTCGCCCGGGTGCCAGGGCACCGAACGGCCACGCACCGTCTCCACATAAGTCTCGAAGGAACGCCGGGGACCCAGCTGGCCTTTGGCCTGCTCGGGCGTCGCACCACCCCAGGCCACCTCGGCGCGAATCTCCGGCCGCAGCCATACCAGACCCTCGGACCAGCCGCCGCTCACGCTGATCGCCAACAGACCTGAGGCGGTGTCCATATACTCCGCCGCCCCTGGCCACTGCTCTGCGAGAGCGTCCGTATGAATGAGGGTCCCTTCCCGTGTCCGCAGCCAGGCCAGCAGCGCCTCGATCCAGGGGGCAGGGGGCGTCTGGCCCTGCGCCTGCCAGCCCCCCTCGAAAAAGGCGACGACGCCCCCTGCCCGCATCAGCCCCGCGAGGTCCAGCCCTTTGTCCGAGAACGTCTCCAACGGAGCGAGCGAGTGGGCAGCGGCCTCCACGATCCGTGCCCGGCGGGCCTGCAGGCCCCGGCGAAAGGCGTCGGTGTCCGCGCGTTCCTTGACCTGCACCTGCAGGCTGAGCAGCCGCCCCAGGTATTCGAGGGCGGTGCGCGTCTCGGGCTCAACCACATGAGCCGCACCGTGATGACACGAGATCAGGCCCCACAGCTGCCCGTCCACCACGATGGACACCGACAGGCTGGAGCGCACACCCATGTTGCGCAGGTACTGCAGGTGCATGGGTGAGGTGGCGCGCAGCACGGCCCCCCCCAGCGGCGTCGGCGTCCCCGTCTGTGGGTTGAGCCGGGGTTCCAGGACGTCGGGCACAGCCTCGGTATCGGCAGTCAGGCGCAGAAGGTGGCGCACGTACAGCGCGCGGGCCTGCGCGGGAATATCCGATTCCGGAAAACGGTGCCCCAGGAAAGAGCCCAGGTGTTCGCTGCGGGCTTCGGCGAGCACCTCACCGCTGGCGTCCTGCGCGAAGCGGTAGATCATCACGCGGTCAAAGCCGGTGAGCTCCCGCACCGCCTGCACCGCCACCCACGTCAACTCGGCCAGGGTGGGCGCGCTCTCCAGGGCGAACACGGCGTTGCGCAGCGCCTGGGGGCCGCTCTGCTGGGGTGGTCCGTTCGCCTCAAATTCCAGCACGAGGAGGTCCCCGGCACGGTGGCAGGTCAGGGCCACGTTCCCACCGGACTGGGCCAGCACCGCGCGGTATTGGCGGTGATCGGGTGAGCCGGGCGGCAGCGCGGCCAGCAGCGGCGCGAGGTCTGACCCGGGCAGCAGGACGCTGAGGGGACGGCCCAGCAGGGCGGCTGGAGGCTGGCCCAGGTGCCCCTCCGCCCCCGCGCTGACCTGCAGGATGAGATGGGTGTTCGCGTCGGCCGTGAGCAGCGCTCCATGCGGCTGCACGCTTCCGGGCAGGTGGATGGGCTCGCGCTCGCAGTTGTCGGTGGTGATGGCGGGGCCGCCCAGGTAGGTGGGCGGGAGCAGTTCCCGTTCCGCTGCTTCGGGGCGGGCCATTCGGGCATCGCCCGTCACGCTGGAACTCCGCGCAGCGCGTCCGCAAAGGCCCCAAATGTCAGGTTCGCGCCTGCGACCACCTCCTCCGCGTCGCCTTCCCAAAGGTTCAGCGCCTCCCCAAACGCCCGCCACATTGCGCCAGTGCCCTCACCGTGGGCGTGGAAATAGGCTCCTCCCCACTCCGCCGTGATGTCCAGGGCCACGCGCAGGTGCCGCCCGATGACCTGACCACCCAGCGTGCTGCCCTCCAGCACGTACAGCGTGCCCAGACCCTGGCCCAGACCGGATAGACGGGGCGCAGCCGGCATACCCCTTGTGGGCCATACCGGGGTGGGCGCGGACAGCGCAATCAGGTCACGAACGAGCAGGGGCGCGCGCAGCCGATGCTCCAGCCCGAAGGCAGCGGGAATGGGCAACTCCAGCAGCTGAGCTTCCAGCGGGGCGACAACCCCCAGCAACTGGCGCAGTAAACGGATATAGGCGGCCTGCGTCAGGGCAGGGTCCAGCACGGGCATCAGGGCCTCCACCTCGGCGTGTCGCTCCCGCGTGGCCTGTTTGAGGTGTGCCATAAGCATAAGTCTGGGGTCACCCTATCACGCTCACCTTCAAGGCCTGTTCCCGCCCATCATGCCCCCATCACCCTTGCTTCTTTACGATCCGTTCATGCCTCGCCCGCTTTCCCTTGCGCCTCACCGACGGAGCGCCCCCTTGGGCAGCGACGGCCGGGGCCTGGCGTCGGGAGACCGCTCCTGGCCCACTCCCTCACCCTCAACAGACGCAGCGTGCGGGCAGACCGAAGCCCTCGTCTGCGCGCTGCTCGGCCAGCTTGGCGCCTACAGCGCGGCGTCGCTGCGCCACAGCTTCCGGGTGGCCCGGAAGGCAGGCGCGCTGGGACGGGCCCTGCATCTCGGCCCCATTCAACAGCGGGAACTGCATTGGAGCGCCCTGCTGCACGACATCGGCAAACTGCTGGTGCCCCTGTCCATCTTGAACAAGCCCACTTCGCTGACTCCGGAGGAACGGTGCTGGGTGAACCTACACGCCCGGGGCGGAGCCGCGCTGCTCGGCAGATACGGGGTGCTGCCCCCAGCGGTGGTCGGCGTGGCCCGCCACCATCACGACGCCTGGGAGGGGCCGGGCATAACCCTGCCTGTCCGGATCGTGGCGGTGACCGACGTCTACGACGCCCTGATTTCCGAGCGGCCCTACAAGCCGGCGTGGACGCGGGAGGCGGCCCTCGCCGAACTGTGGCGGCGGGCAGGACGCTGCCTGGACCCCGAACTCGTCGCGCTCTTCGCAGAGATAGTGGAGCGCGGGGACTGAAACCAAGCCCTCCTTCACCACCACGGGTCAGCCGTCCGTTCAGCCGAGCGCAGCTTGCGGATCTGACCGACCAGGACCAGTACGTGGGTCTGAGCAACGACGTGCGGCGGCTGAGAGAACCCACCTTCTGGAGCATTTGACAGAATAAGAAGAGGCGGGTAGGGGGCACACGGATACAGCGTCGGTTTTCGAGAACGGACTGCCGCGTCGGCGCTGAAGGAGAAGGACCATCAGCGGGTGGCCTAGAGCATTTGTCCGAATTCCGCCGGGAGTGGAAGGGCACCCTCACAGCTCCGTTCTTCCCAATGCGCATTCAAGTTCGCTCTGCTCGGTCAAAAAGATTTCCCTTGTTGGCAAATGCTCTAAACATTCAGCGTTGACGTGCCAACCGCCGTGATGTACCTGAAGAAACACGGGGCAGGCACCTTAATGCACGTCAGGCGTCCAACTGGGCGTCGCCCAAGGGTACAGAGCGAGCATGAGCGGGTCCTCCGCCAGTTGCTCGAGGAGGACTTGGACGCCACCCGCGAAGAACACGCCCGCAAGTTGGAACCCGCGATGGGGCTGAAGATCAGCGACCGAACGGTGGACCGAGTCTTCCGCCAGCAGGGCATCACCCCCAAAAAAACGCGCGTCTCGTGCGAACACAAGGAGGAACTGCGTCAGCAGCTCCTGAACGGCCAGAAGCCTTACCTACAGACCCCAGCCCGTCTGGTCTTTCTTGTCGAGAGGGGCTTCGTTTGCAGCCATGACCTGAGGAGATGGTCGCGCGCACCGGACACGGCGGGCCGTCTCTTCCGTCCCCAGTTTCTGGGGACGGAACCAAACGCTCATAGTGGTACTCCGTTGACTGGCGGGAACCTGATGGATGGCGCCCGTGTTTCTGGGGTCAGCGCGGTACGGAAAGCGAGGGAATCCCCCGTGTTCTTCGCCAGCACTTTCAGACCCAACGGACGACCAATATGCACGTTCCAGGCAAATGGTCCCTTTGCTCCCCTGATTCTGGAGGGCAGGGTAAACGGCATGAGCTTCGGGCGGTACGCGCAAAATATTCTGTGCCCAGCCCTGACTCCAGCACAGGCCGTGGTGCAGGGCAATCTCCCGGCACATCGCTGTGCGTCCGTGCCTGTCGCAGATTCAAGCCTGCGGCTGTATGGTCCTGTTCCCACCTCCCTACAGCCCCGATTTCAATCTGGTTGAAGGCATGTTCTCTAAAGTCGAAGCCCTCGTCCGTGCAGGTGAATGGCGAGACCCGGCAGCTCTGCTCCAGGGGTTGGCACGCTCTAGACGCCGTTTCGTTACGAGACGTTTTCGGCTGGCCCGCGCACACCTTCTCGAGTGCTCTAGACCACCCTGCAAAACACCGCGGCCTTCATTGCTGTCCACCGTGGTGCCCAACACCTGACCGGCCTGGGGCCTGTACTGCGGCTTCAGCGGCTGCGGGGTGTGGCGCTGGCCTGTTTCTCCAGTAATTGCGGGAGCGCGTTGGGAAGCCGTGTGCCTTCACCGCTTGGAAGCGAGGGCTCCGGACGACATCCTCCGTAGACGGCGAAGCGAAGTCGGGCAAGGCACGAGATATCCTGTGACAAATCAAGCCCTCTTGGAAAGACCTTCCGCCGTTCCTAATATGTTCCGACCACAGGAGAACCGATGTCCGCATCCGCCCCATCCTCACGCGTCACGATTCACGATGTCGCCCGGCATGCCGGTGTGTCCCATCAGACCGTTTCACGCGTCATGAACGAGCATCCGAGCGTGGCGGCCACGACGCGGCAAAAGGTCCTGGACGCCATTCAGGCGCTGCGGTATCAGCCCAACCTGGCGGCCCGCAGCCTGGTGACCCAACGCTCAGGGACCCTGGGTGTGGTGGGCTTCGGCCTCACGTACTACGGTCCGGCGCAAATGATCGTCAACATCGAGCAGGCGGCGCGGGGGCGGGGATACGGCGTAGCGCTGGCGAGCATCCCTGAACTCAGCGAGACCGAGATCGAGCGGGCCGTGCTCGAACTGCGCCGGCAGAACGTGGACGGCATCCTGCTGATCACGCCGCTGCGCGGAGCCGACGCCGAGCGAATCCGTTCCCTGTGCGGCAGCGTGCCCTTCGTGCTGGTGGACACGACGGAATCCAGCGGTGTGCCGGGCGTCACCATCGACCAGAAGGCGGGAGCCTGCCTCGCAGCGCAGCACCTCGTGTCGTTGGGGCACCAGCGCGTGGCCCTGCTCTCGGGTCCCTCACGCTGGCATGATGCCCGGTTGCGCCTGGAAGGCTGGCGCGAGGCCCTGTCCGAGGCTGGGCTGACCCCTGCTGCCGTTTTGGAAGGTGATTGGAGCGCCGGGAGCGGCTTCGGCCTGACGCAGGAACTGCTTGCGGCCCGCACCCCCTTTACCGGTCTGCTGGTGGGCAACGATCAAATGGCGTTGGGGGCCCTGTGGGCCCTGCACGAACGTGGTGTGGCCGTGCCAGATGACGTGTCTATCGTCGGTTTCGACGACATTCCGGAGAGCCGCTTTTTCCACCCACCCCTCAGCACCGTGCGGCAGGACTTCGCTGCGCTGGGATCGCTGAGCCTCGCGGCCCTGCTGGAAGCCATCGAGTCGCCCACTTCTTCCCGTCCAGCCCATGTGCTGACGCCCGAACTCCTGGTCCGGGCGAGCACGGCAGCACCACCTTCCCAGTCCTGAAGGTGCCTGGAGTCCCGGAGACGCCCTGTCATCTTCCAACCCAAACCCGTCACTTCAGGTCGGCCCGAACCAATCTCCCAGGGCAGCGTTCGGGCCGGACTGCCCTCGCCCCCAGGAGCGCGCCCGAAGCGCTCGGGGACTGGCCAGGAGATGACCGTGCTCCTGAATGACGATGTCCTTGCGCCGTCTGGCGCCTCCGCCTTCGAGGCCGAGCCGTCACACCCACTTCAGCACTTTGTCCTGCCATTTCGTGACCCAGGCGGACGAGGCTCACCGTTGTGGGACGTGAATACCGGGGGTACGGTGTGCGCCAGTGGTGATAAATGCGTCTGGAAGCACCTCGCGGTCGTGTGAGCGCCCGGCGCCGTATATGACGTTCATTACGGCCTGAACGCCCGGCAGGGCGCCGAGCCCGTTGTGCCAGGTGGGAATCGGCACGATCAGCGTATCGACCGCCAGCGTTCCCGTCGCCAGCTTGCCCACACTGGGGCGGCTGTCGGTCAGAGCGGCGTCGTACTGCTCGCGCGGGCAGCAGCGCCATAACGGTCCCGATCACGCCGTGCACCGTCTCGTCCAGGGCAGTGTTGTGAACGCCCAGCCAGGGCGTGAGGCTGGCCTGTGAACCGAGGTTGATCGGCAGCGTCCGTACGCGGGCCTGACCCAACGTGCACCCGACGTTGCGGGTCAGCGAGGTTTTTCCCGCTCCCTCCAGCATGGTGAAAGACGTTGGCTGTTTTTACCCGCCGACGAGAACGGCTGCCCGGCCGTTCAGCACGGGTACTGGGGTGGTCGCACCGGGATGACCTGCGCAGCCCCCTTCTTTTCCCCACCCCGGTGCCCGGAGTACGCTGAGCGAAAGACGGCGTCTGGACTTCCGCTGGCCTGAGGTGAGGGGGAAGAAACGTATGCTCAGCTTGAACGCCCTGGGAGTACCGCAAATCCGCTACGGTTCGCAGCCTCTGTCGGTGCGGGGCAAACCGCTCGGCCTGCTGTGCTGGCTGGCGTTGCGGGGCCCGGCCAGCCGGGCCGAGGCGACGGAACTGCTGTGGCCAGGAGAGGGCAGCGCCACCCTGCGCCAGCACCTTTACCTGCTGCGCAAACTCCCGGGCGCGGCGCAGTGGTGGAGTGACGAGGCGCAGCTGCGGGTGCACGTCCAGACCGACGTGGCCTTTCTCGATACCCCGCTGGACGCTGCAGGACGTGAACGCGCGTTGGAGGCGCTCTCGGCCACGCTGCTCGAAGGTCTGGAACATCTGCCTGACCCCTTCGTGGAATGGCTGGAGCTGGAACGCCAGCGCCTGTCTCTGCTGCGGCGTACCCTGCTGTTCGATACGGCCCTGACCCGGCTGGCGGAGGGTGAGATCGATCTGGCTGCCGAGCGGCTGAAGCTGCTGCTGCGGCTTGATCCCCTGCACGAGAGCGCGTGCCGGGAGTTGATGCGCCTGGAAGTCGAACGGGGGCAGGCGCAAGAGGCCCTCTCGCAGTTTGAGACGCTGCGTGAGCAGCTACGCCGCGAGATGAACGCTTCTCCCCTGCCCGAGACGGTGGAACTCGCGCGCTGTCTGGCCGCGCCCCCAGGCGGAGCGGAGCCGGAGGGCGTGGCCCTCCTGACGCTCCGGCAGGCGGTGGAGGTCGCGGGAGGTGAGCGCCCCGAGCTGCTCGCCCGAATGTTGGATCAAGATCCGCTGACCGTAGCGGTGAACCTGGACAGACTGCGGGAGGCGCAACTTCCCAGGCCGGTGCTGGCCCCCACTGTGCTGACTGTGTTGCACCGCCGAGCGGCGCAGGCGCTCGAGGAACTCGGCGGACCGGACGAAGCGGTGGCCGATCACCTCCTCCGGGCTGGACGGCCCACCGAGGCGGGGACGGTGCTGGTGCGCGCGGCCTCGGCCGTTCGGGGAACGCCAGACGCGGCCCGCCTGGCCCGCCGCGCCCTGGAATACAGTCCCCCGGTCACTGACCAGGCCCGGGCCCTCGGTCTGCTTTTTTCCCAGGCCGAGTTGACGCGGGACTTGGCAGAACTGGAAGTCTTGAACGCGCAGCTCGCGGCCCTCGCCTTCGCGTCTCAGGATGATGCCCTCTACTTCCAACTGTACCGCCAGCGGATGAGCGCGGCGCGGACCGGCGGTGACTTGGAAACAGCGCTGAACTGGGCTGAAGAGGCGCTTTCCCTCGCGCTGCGGGTGGGCGAACCCGAGTGGCGGGCAGAGGCCGAACTGATGCGCGGGATTACGCTGTATTTTCAGGGCCACTTGTCCGGAGCGGAGGAGGCGCTGCTGCGCGCCCTGGAAGCCCGGACAGTCGAGACCCGCCTGCGGGCACATTCCTCGCTGGGCGGAGTTTACGGCACGTCGGACCGATTGCCGGAAGCCCTGGAACAGCAGGAGGCCTGCCTGACGCTCAGCCGCGCCCACGCGCCGCGCAGCATGACGGCCCAGGTGCTGTACAACCTGGCCACCACTGCCCTTCGTGCAGGGCGATGGTCCCGCGCAGGGGAAGGCTTCCGCGAGGCGGCCCTGATCTTCCGGGAAACCGGGGCCGTCGCTCTGGAGGCCCAGGCGCTCTCGGCACTGGCACACCTGCACCACACACAGGGTCATTTCGGAGAGGCGTGGAACACCGCGGGCGAGGTGCTGGAGCTGACGGCGCAGGGATCCATGCCGGCCGCCGTCACGGCCCTGGGGGTCCTGGCCGACATTGCGCGGCGCTGCGGCCAGCAGGAGGAGGCCCACCGCAGATATGAACAGGCCCACGCCGCGGCCGTGGCCCTGGGAGAACCGCGCCAGATTTTACTGACGGCGCACAACCTGACATTGCTCGGCGTGATTCGGGGGGACGCGCCCCAACGTCACCTGCTCGCCGCGATGCAGGAGGTGGGCATGGAGGCCCAGCGCGAGGAGTGCCGGGCCGAACTCGCCCTGTTCACCCAGGATAAGGCCACCTTCACCTGGGCGAGCACCACCGGGAGCGAGGCCGCCGTCCCCCTGGCCCGCGCCCTGATGGACCTGGCCCAGCTGCGGGCCTCCCTGCGTGGCTGGACGGCCACGCAGGCCGTAGAGGCGGCAGAGCTTCAGGCAATCCGGGCGGCCCTGCCGCGTGAGGAGGTCACTGCCCTGACCCTCTGGGCCGCGTGGCACGAGGGCCAGGGGCAGCGAGAAGAGGCAGTCCGTCTGCACGCTGAGGCGGAGGCGTGCGCCCGGGTACAGGCGCAGGGGCTGAGCCGGACCTTACGGGCCGCCTACCTCACGCAGGTGGAGCAGGGCTGGACCACGAGCTGAACAGCGGAGGAGCGCAAAGATGGGGACGTCAGCCTCACTGGGAAACCCCCTGCGCCGGATTGGCTCCGCCTCCAGCAGGCTTTTGACGCGGAATTGACGCCCCCCTTACTAGGGTGGGGCATGAGGCGAGAACAGTTTTACGTGCTGCGGCTCTGGAACGACGGCGCTTCCCCCACAGACTGGCGCGTGGCGTTGTCACCGCTGCTGGGCGGCCCAGAACAGTATTTCGGGAGCCTGCAGGATTTCTCCCACTTTCTGGACGAGCGCGACGGCCTGCACCTGCGCGACCGGGACGCGCCCCTGGCTCCATCCGAACCCCACCCCTGATTCCCGCCTTCCCCTCGCCTCAAGGAGACCTCCATGCGTACTGCGCCCCTCACCCTGCTGCTCATTGCCACCCTCACCTCCGTCGCCTCGGCCCAGACGCTCTTCGTCAACGGCAAGCCCTCCTCCGAAAAACCGGTGGTTCTCAACGGCAAGACCTACGTGCCGCTTAGCGTGTTGCCCTCACTCGGCGTAGCGGTGAACACCTCGGGCACGGTGGTGCGGCTGGGTACGGGGAGCGCGGCGAGCCCCAACGCCCAGGGCAATGGGGCGGGCGGAGCGGGCCAGAAGGCCAGCGTCGAGGGCTGCGTCAACGAGTGGCTGTTCAACGGCATCTGGCGTCTGCGCGTCACCAAGGTGCAGCGCGTGCAGGACCAGTACTACGGCGAAGGTTGGGGCGTGACGCTGGAAATCCGCAACGGGACCACCGAAACCCTGACGATGGACAACGCGGGCATCAATTACAACGGCGCAGTGGAGATCGATTTCGCCGACGGCAACAGCTGGAGCAAAAGCTGGCGCGAGGGCTGGCAGACCAAAACCTACGCCAAGATGCTGCAGGGCGGCGGCACGGTCTACGAGTTCAAAATCTATCCCGAAAGCAAGATGGACGCCGCCGCGGTCTCGGCCTACGCCCCCCAGAAATTCCAACTCGAGGTGGAGAAAAAGGTGCGCACAGACCGCGGCGTGAAGGTGGGCTTCACGGTCCCAGATCCCAGCTTCCGCGTCAACCTCTCCTGCCGCAAGTAGGGCATAACTCAACGACCAGCAAAATAAAAAGGGCGGTGGGAACGGAGTGATTGCATCCCAGACCTCCCCGCAGTTTCTCCCCGCACTAAAGTGCGGGGAGAAACTGAAGCGGCGTGGCGTCAGGACGCCCTGCTCCTCTTACGCGGGTGGCGCTCTCCCAGAGGAGCCCACTGCGCTCTCCTATTTCCATGGCTAAGGCTTCCCGTGATGTTCTGGCAGGAACACGTGTCCTGCAGCAGGACAAGGAAAGCCGCGACCGCCGTAAGCGTGAAGTGAAGCTGCCGTTCTCCAGTTCCAGCGCCTTACCGGGCCAACTCCCTGATGAGGCAGACCTGTTTCCACCAACACTTCATCCCAAAGCAGGGCACCCTCCTCTTCCGGGATGAGTTGATACCACGTGGATGGAGAGACGCTCCCTTGAGGAAGCTCCCCATCCGTGAGGCGCTCCCTGTTCTTCGAGAAAAGTGGCCTCCACATGAGTCAGCCAAAGAGTCTGAAAAATAAAGCCAAGTCTTTTCAAATAGTCCCAGCCACACACCTCTGTCAATTCGATTCTAAAATACTCCTGGATATGTCTCTGGACCTTTTTGCTGGTCCAGAGACCGCCCGAAACAGGTGGTCTCTGGAGTGCCCGAAATAATTCCTCCTGCCGCACTGGATTGAGAGCAGGATCATACTTGTTAAACTGACGTTTACCCAGGAGATTCTATTCGCCGTTGGGCTTGTAGGCAGCAATCAAAGTACTGATCGTCGTATGAGAAAACTCGGTTGTGTCAATGATCTCCAAGGTTGACTTTCCTTTACTTTTGCGCCAGGTGATACGCCAGCGTGGGAACTTAATTGAATGTTTGGCCTGGCAATATGCAACTCCAAGCTCTTAATATGTATGGTGCCAAATCAGGGTAGCAGCCCTCATCCTCGGAGCTTATCTTCATCCCTATCAAAGGACCGTGAAGCCCATGGTCCGAGCCGCACTGCATCGGTAGCCGGAGCCTCGGGCACAGGGCACGCCACTCCTCGCTTGACGTCCCTGAACGCCACGTATACCGGAACGTTCCTGGTGAAGCGGATGATCCAAAGGTCCTATCACAGGGGACGGAGAAAGCCCCACTTCCTCAGAATCTTCTGTCCACCGGGAGACAGTACAAAGTTCACAAATGCCCGCGCCGTGTCGGCGTTTCCCGATCTTTTGAGGGTGGCGATAGGATAACTGGCGCGCTGATTGAATCGGGACGGCAGGGCAATGACCCGGACCGCCGCTTTCAGACCCGGTGTGACGTCGGTGATGTAGACCACCGCGGCGTCAGCCTCGCCGAGTTGCACCTTCAGCGCCACCTGCCGTACGTTTGGCTCCTCGCTCACGACGTTTTGCAACAGCCGCGCCGAGAAGTCCCTGCCGTAGGTCCCAGACTTGTCGATGGCGGTCAGCATCCGCCGGGTGTAATCTCCCGCCGGAACGGCCTTGTCGGCAATCACCAGCTTGACACCTGGCCGGAGCAGGTCTGTGAGCGTCTTAACCCGCCGGTTGTTCTTCTGGGTGATGATCGCCAGCCTGTTGCTCACGAAAGGTTGACCGGCATTCAGGAGTCCGGCCTGGACGAGCGGATTGAACTGCGCCGCGTTGGCACTGGCGTAAACGTCCGCGCGGGCTCCATTTTCCAGCTGGGTTCTCAGCGCCTGCGAGCCCGCAAACTGGAACGTGGTGGTATTGCCCGTTCCGGCGTCAAAGGCCTTCCCGAGTTCAGTAAAGGCGTCGGTCAACGAGGCTGCGGCGAAGACGGTAAGGCTGGCGGCTTGTGCTGAAGCAGAGATGAGGAGGAGGGTCAGCAGCAAGCCTTGCCGAATAGGGTTACGTTTCATAGGCTCTCCCGGTCAAGCTGATGTTTTCTAGCATTGGCCGGATTGTATGCACCCAGGACTTGCAACCCGGCGCGGAAGAGAAGATAGGCCGCCGCACGACGTCTGACAGCGCCCTACTCCTCCCCCAACGGCACATCGATTTCTTTATCGCAGGCCTCTATAACTGCCGCCAGTTGCAAGCCAGCCTGGGGTATGTCCCGCCGCCGATTTCACCGGTGGGTATGATAATGGGGCTTGCCCTGCGCTCCGCGCATTGGATCTACTAGAGCATTTGTCATAAAGACGCCGAAGGGTAGGCATGCCGGAACCAGGCAGTAATGTCCTACGCGCGAACCGCTTGCAAAGCAGTTCCAAGAGTAGAGATGAGACTGTCGATGGTTCGGCAGGCCTTTGCTCTTACGACGGCTTTGATCTTGGAGAACATCATTTCAATGGGACCCAAGTCGGGACTATAGGGGGGAAGGAACAAGAGCTGACACCCTCGTGCTTCAATGAGCACGCGAACGGAGGCTCGATGATGAGAAGACAGATTGTCCATGACAACGACCTGTCCTGCCTTACAGGCAGGACAGAGCAGGTGGCGGACGTACCATTCGAACGCTGAACCATTGACCGCCCCAGTCAGGACGAACGGGACCATGGGTCCCGTAAGTTGTCGGGCGCAAATCAACGTCTGATTGCGTCCGTGATTCCTAGGAACATGGCCCTGAGCTCGCTCAGAACGGTGGGCACGGGCGTACCCACGTGTCATTGCTGTATGAAAACCACTCTCGTCTAGAAAGACCAATTGTTCTGGATGCGTGAGATAGGGAACTAGATCATTTAGAAACTGCCGTCTGTGCTCTTCACTTCGTTCGCTCGCGACCAGCGTTTTTTTTATGGGTGATGTGGTGCTTGCGAAACACCCGGTCCACCGTTTTAAAACTGATCTTCAGGCCTGTCGCTTCTTCGAGCATGCGAGCATGCTCGATCAAGGTCGCGTCCCGATGCGTTTCAAGTTGTTTCAAGAGCTGCTGTTCGTGGAGGGGTGTGACACGTGGAGGACGTCCAGAAGACCGACCCACTTCGTGGAATGTTCCCAAGCGCTGCTTTTCCAGATATGTATCAACGGTTTCGACGCGCATTCGGTACAACCGGGCGACTTCTTGCCAGCTCTGTCCTCCTTCTACCGCCGCCACCACTCGTTCTCGCAAATCCAGACTGATCCTCGACCCCCGACTGGCTTCATTCCTTTATTATGACAAATGCTCTAGTGGTCTGATTCAGAGGTCCTTTGACATTTCTGCAGAGGAGAATGGCCCAGCCCGTGCCCTCCTGGCATTCTCCCCAACTGTCAACGTTTTTCTGAATCAGACTACTAGAGATCATCCAGAAACGCGTCGGAGCAGGATGAGGATGCAGGCGAGCTGAACGAAGCCCAGGAAGTTCTGGGCTTTGCGCTCATCTCGCGTCCGAACACGCCTAAAGGACTGCAGCCAGTCAATCGTTCGTTCCACCTTCCAGCGTCGCTTGTAACGACGCAGTGGTCGTCCATCCTGCGTCTTTTTCTTCCGGCTCTTGCGGTTCGGCGCGGGTCATCTCGATGCCGAGGGCAGCGAGTTCTGTATCCAAAGGATCACTGTCATAGGCCTTGTCCCCAATGCGTCGTTTGGGAAAGTCCATGCCAAAAGAGGCTTCCAAAGTGTCATACACCAGGGTTACTTTGGCAGGACTCGCACTTTCGGTATGGACAGCGAGCGGTATACCGCTCGCGTCCACCATGATCTTGGTGCCTTTGCCTTTCTTCGTAGGCCCGACATCAGCGCCCCCTTTTTAGCGGTACTGAAGGTGCCGTCAATAAAGGCTTCACGGAGATCAAGCAGCGCTTGATCCTCCAATAGTTCATACAGACGCTCCAGCATATTAGGAAACACGCCACGCTCATTCCATTCCTGAAAGCGCTCGAAACATGTGGATTGAGGTGGATAATCAGGGCTGAGGAAGTCCTGCGCACTGTGCTCCCGTTCTCAATACCCACAACATACCTTCGAGCAGTTCTTGATCTCCCCGACGTGGACGACCACATCGGGTGTTCTTTTAGGGTGGGGGTAATAAGAGAGCGAGGATGGGCCATTGCTCGTCCATCAGTCGCACCTTTTTAGCGTGCTACACGGCCTCTAGCCGAAACCGCGACCGATTTCCGGATGACCTCTGATCACCTTCGTTCTGCTCAACTCCTACGCGAGTTGCAAAACGGCAATTTTGCCAAAACGCACCTCTCTTCCCCTCAACGACAAGCCCCCGCTTCTGTGCGGGGGCTTTTGCTATCTGAAACCTACATTGCTGGGAGAGGCATGGGCATCCCAGGAGTGTCAGGGTTCTCCATAGGATTTGGGACGGGCAGACCAGGGGTATCTGGGTTGACGGGTGGGTCCATCACTGGGCCGGTGTCATCTCCGCTTGGCATCTGCTGAGGAAGCGAGGCTGGAACATCCGTGGGATCAGTCGCTGGGGCAGGGGGACGGTCGTAGGGTCCAGTCATATGTACCTCCAGTCCTTACGCTATGGCCGAGTCGATGGGAGAACATTCATGCCACTAAAGGCATCTTCATCCCCGCCTTCTGAGCGGGGGCTTTTGCTGGCGGCGCACGTGAAGCCTGAGGGCAGAGGTTCAGACGTCCACGCTCCTCCTCCTTGCGCAACGTGATCGGCATAAGACGTAACGTGTGCTATGCCTGCCTTCCTCTGGCCTCTTGCCCTCGCGCTGATCGCCAGTCCCACGTCTGAGGTCGCTCCCCCTACCTGCCCGGAAGTCTTCATCCCAGCGCTGGTCGTCACAGTGGAGAATGAGCGAGGCCTGGTCCTCGGTATAGAGACGGCAAACATCCCCCCCTCACGCACTCCGGGGGATACCCTTCAGGTCAGTATCCAGAGGCAACCAGCAGGCGGATACACCGTGACCGCTTCTAAGCGCTGGTACCAGCCAGTTACCATGAAGAACATTCAGGTCGAAGAAGGGCCTTGCGGCACTGCACGCACGACGGCGCTGACGATCAAATTGCAGCCTCGTCCTGACGCCCCAGTGGTGCGCGACTTTCAGATCCGCTCCACCCGGGGAGACGAAGGTGGACGCTGGCCTGAATGGACGGCCTATCGCATCTTCCTGGACGCCCCAGCAAGCGTGAGCCAAGCGGTACGTTGGAGTTCGGGCCGACCGGAGGTTGCGACCATTGACCAGTTGGGCGTCCTTCGCACACAGTGTTGGAAGACTCGCCAAGTCACGACCATCACCGCAACGCTTAAAGCGGATACCAAGCAGCAAGCAAGTGCTGAATACAGTACGGGCTCGCCCCTCCTCGACTGCCGCAAGGCCGTAAGCAAGCGCTAAGACACGCGCACCTCCCCAAAACTTCATCTCCGCCTTCTCAGCGGGGGTCAGCTTTTCTCTGTACCTGGAGCCTGCGGCCTTAGCCGCTTCCGGGCTTTGCTCCCGCCCTTGGTTCCAACAATTGCTTGAGCACGATCACCAGTTCCTCGTATTGAGGTGGTTTGGAGAGAAACACTTCCGCCCCAAGCGCGAGAATGCGTTCCTCAATGCCGCGAGGCGGAGAGGCACTCCAGACCACCACGCGGGTTGGCGGAAAGCAGTCCTGGAGAGCTTCAAGCAGCTCCACGGCGCTCATATGAGGCATATGCAGATCAATGAGCAGAAGGTCCGGGCAGGAACCATCCTGAAGGCGTTTTAGGGCCTTGTTGCCATCGTGAATCGTTTCGAGTTCAACGTCCAGATCAAGCTCAGCGAGGGCGAGTTCGACCAGCATTGCGTCTGTTGGATCGTCGTCCACTAACAGCAGGACACGCATGGTCTGGGAGGTCATGAGGGCACCTTAGTCCTATCCTCCTTCTCCTCGCCTGACACAAAACTAAGGTGGAAACGTGATCTTAATCTCTATAGGTTGATCTGGTGAGGCAGCAGGGTCTGAAGATCAGGAAGATGCCGCCGCTTCCCTCGTCCAGGGAAGACTTTTGCTGGTGGTGTGCGTGGAGTTAGAGTCATGGTTCTTCCCTGGAATGACGAACCCCCGCCGTAACGGGGCGGGGGCTTGTACTTTCGATCGGTACGACTACTTCTTAACGACGTTACACCAGGCGAGGGTGATGTCCTTCGCCCCTTGAATCCAAACTCCAGCATACCAGGCCTTGCTACTCTTCAGAGAGAACGTCTCGTATGAACCATCATCCAATTCGTCGGCATCGATGTTTTTATACGTCAAGGTTTTGGGAATACTCTTGTTCAGAGCATTGGTAATAGCGACTGGGTTGCCTTCCCAGAACAGCAATTCGTGGTACTGACATTTGCCACCCATGCCTTTTGCAGTCTCTTCCAGCAGATCCACCATCTCATCGGGAAAATCCTCGTCCGTTAACTCAATGGCCCCCTTAGGGAGAGTGATGCCTGTGAGATCGGACTTGGTGACGTAATCCGTCGCCAAGGCAGAAGGGGCGAAAGCCATGGTGGCCATGGCGGTCAGCAGAATGAATTTTTTACTCATAAGGCAGTGTCGGCTTCTCATCCTTACGTATTCCTTACCCCCTCCTCCCGTCCTCACCCCCGCCCTAACAGTACTTTGTCACTCAGGGGCGGTGCTCAGCCGGCCCTCGCCGTCGTGACCGATCTTGGCAAGCATGCCTATCCCCTGTAACTGGCAGCGGTCATTTTCGGACTTTCTGTCTCCGTGTCTGAAAACCCTTGACCACCCCAAGCAACGCGCCTGCCTCCCCAGATATGTCCGCGGTCTCCTCGCCCCCCTGGAACGAAAGAGCACTGAGCCCATCGCTGAGTACCTCGGGCTGCCATACCAGCGCCTCCATCACTTCCTGAACGTCAGTCCCTGGGACACCAACCAGTTCGAAGGTTTCCTCGCCGAACGGGCCCAATCCCTCTGTGGTGCGAAGAACGGCGTCCTGATCATCGATGACACCGCGCTCCCCAAGAGTGGGGAGCATAGCGTCGGGGTCGCTCACCAGTACTGTGGCGCGCTGGGGAAACTCGCCAACTGTCCGTCATTGGTCACTCTCACGCTCGCCGACCAGCGCGTGTTCGCGCCACTCGGCATGCGGCTATTCCTTCCCAAGGGCTGGACCGACAACTCAGAGCGTTGCCGCTTGGCGGGCGTACCTGAGAACCTACAGGTGTACAAGTCCAAGGGCGAGCTGGCTCTGGAAGAACTTGACCGTGTGCGAGCGCAGGGGGTCACGTTCCGGGTCGTGCTGGCTGACGCCGGGTACGGCGTCAGCAAAGAGTTCCGACAGGCCCTCACCACTCGGGGCCTTACTTGGGCCGTGGGGGTCGTGGGGCACCAAAAGGTGTTCGGCCAGCATGTGACCGTACACGACCCACCTCCCAGAGCCAAGGGAAAGGGACGACCGAGCAAGCATCCGGTCCTGAGTGAGCAGGCACGTCCCTCACGGGACGTGCTGCATGGCTTACCCCCGCACCACTGGCACACGGTCAAGGGCGGCAAGAAGTCGCGCTGGGTCGTCGTGCGAGCACGCATTGCCGATGGTATCGAGGACGCCCGTGGACGCCATCTCCCCGGCGAGCGGGTGTGGGTCGTCGGGGAGAAGCGTCGGGGTGGTGAGATCAAGTACGACGTCACCAACCACCTAGCCAGCACTTCCAAAGCGCAGATCGTACGGGACGTCAAGGCGCGCTGGTCATGTGAAACGCTGCATCAGCAAGCCGAGGAGGAATTGGGGCTGGATCACTTCCAGGGACGGTCCTGGCGGGGTCTGACGCACCACGTGACGTTGGTGATGTTAACGATTGCTGTTCTTGCAGACCGTACGTGCCGCGACCTGCGGCACCGCGCAGATCGTGACCTTGCCGCAGGCACGGCGAGCGGTGAGCCGGACCCTCGAGGAGGTCCGGCTTGGTCGGTGTCCACACTGTGGGGAACGGGTGCACAGAGTACCTCCATGAGCTATCAGGAGAGTGACAAAGTCGTGGTGGATCTGCATCAACTTGCGGCCCGCCTGCACGTGAATCCACAGCGTAACGCCAAGACGCCGGCTCACGGATTCAAGAGGAATGATCCCAGCTGAAAAGGGCTGTCCACGTTGGTCCTCTTGCACCGAACGGGAACCCTGGTCCTAGAACAGACGGCAGACATCGGCATGAAATGCGCGCCCCCCTTCCTCGTGATTGGCCACCCTGCGCAAGAGATCTGAAAACACCAGGAATTCCTGCGCCAGTAGGACTATTCGGCGTAGGACCTGAGTTCTCTTTTCCCGGTTGGCCCGCCTTCCTAGAGGGGAATTTTGCCCTCTGAATTCCCCTATCGCTAGCTTTGAGTCAGGGGTATCGCTAGCTTTGAGTCAAAACGGAGGTTTTTCCCGCCCTGATCACCTTTTTTCAACTATCGCTAACTTTGAGTCGGAAGAGCAAAAAACAGGCATTTTGACACGCTAACTTTGAGTCAGACGCCGAAAATCGCTATCGCTAACTTTGAGTTTTTTGGCTGTTTTTGGCACGCTAACTTTGAGTCACGCTATCGCTACCTTTGAGTCAAAGAGGCTCAAAAGCACGCTGCCTTTGAGTCAAAAAGGGGTGAAATCCACGCTACCTTTGAGTCAAATTTCCTGAAAAAGCCGCGCCAGGAGCCGAAACGCCCCTCCCCCTTGATGATGCATCATTATCTTTTTATATCTTTTAAAAAGATAAAAACATCAATCAAGGCAAAACGCAGTGGAGTTCTGCGTTCAGCTGAGGGACGCCGTGGTAGGCTTGCCTTGGTTCCCAACCTATGACCCAGGGCAACGAGAAGCTGATCAACGAACTGACTCTGGCCCGGTCCGGGGTGTTCAGCATCCTGAACCGCGACGACGGCGACGACCAGAACTGGGAAACGACCTTCAGCATCGGGGAGCGGTACTTCTACGTGCAGGGAGTCGCTGCGCGCGGACGTCCGCATGGAGTGGACCCCGACGTTCTTCTGGCCTTGCAAACGCTGTTTTTCGAGGCAGGATGCCCGGAAGACGATACGGTGGAGTGTACGGCCTACCGGCTGCTCCGCCTCACGCCTCTGGGGACGCGTGGCAACGCCTACGCCCGGCTGCGTGAGAGCCTGCTGCGGCTGGAGGGAGTCAGTTGGCTGACGCGCGTCTCGCACCAGCATGGGGGCCGCTTCCGCGGGATGACTGAGACCAACCGCCTGATCGACCGCATCTCGGTCCGGGATACCAGCCTGAGTGCCAGCGGTGAGGGAGGCACCATCGACGCCAGTGCGCCGCTGCGCGTGACGTTCTCGCGTCACTTTGCCCTGTCGATTCGCGAGGGGTTTTACCAGATTCTCGATGCAGAACTCCTGAGTGACCTCAAGCAGCCCACGGCACGCAGCCTGTACCGGGTGCTCCAGGCCCACCGGGTGGGAGACGATGGCTCACTGGCCCGCGAATTGCCGGTCATCATGGCGGCCTGGCGTGAAGCCACTGGCCTGAGCGGCCAGCGCCCCAACAATGTCAAGCGCACCCTGGACGGCGCGCACGCCCATCTGATCGCCGCCAAGTACCTGCGTGATGTGTCTTATGAGGGGTCCGGGGACAGCACCCGCATCAAGTACGAGTTCGAGGGTGAAGTGGACCCGGAACTCGTGGATCTGCTCACCGCGATGAAGGTGAGCAGGCCCGTCGCCGAGGCCCTGGTGACCGACCATCCCGAGCGGGTGCGGTCTGCCGTGCAGCTGGTGCAGCGGCGGCTCGACGAAGGCTACAAACCCCGTTCCATCGCGGCGACTGTCGTTGACGCGATTCGTAACCCAGACAAGTACATTCCCGCACCTAAACCAGCAGCGCCAGCAGCGAGAGCCAAATCACGCCCGGTTCCCGAACACCAGCCGCGGCTGCTGCCCCTCAGCCGTGAGGAGTCGCTCGCCATGATCCGCAGCTTGCTGCGCGTGAAGCTGGGCCGCCTACCGCGGGACGAGGTCCTGAAGCGACTGACCGAAGTGGATGACCGCGAGGTCGAGCGCCTCGCCGCCGCTTCACGCGGGCAGGAGGACCTCGTGAAGGCGGTAGAAGAGATCACAGGTTCCCAGCCCTGATGTTCCTCCTGTCCTGGAGACTTGAGTCTGAGGAGTCCGGACAGGGTTGATTGTCTTCCCCTATGTGGCCCGTAGCAGCTCTGTAAGGGCTCTGGAGGTGCCTCCAGTTTGTTTTGGGGGTGAGGGGGCGCAGGTGGGCCACGGCGGCCCTCCAAGCGCTTCTCAGCTCACCAGGAGTGAAGAGGTCAACAATACCCACCACTTCTGCAGTTGCGTCCATTCCCTCGAATCCCTCTGAGGGCTGAACCCAAGTCAATTCAGGCGGTTGAATTCACTCCAACCCATCAGAGCGTTCATCCCACTCTGTTAGAATCTTCGTCTATGACGTTGCCCTGCGATGACAACGCCGAACCTCCCAGTTCGTCTCACAACTTACGTTCCTCCGCGCGGTTTAGGTTGGGGGGCGCGCCTTGAATGCCCTCCTGCCCGTCCTGGTCCTCCTGATGATGGTGGCCCTGACCGCGTTGTATGTGGCTGCCGAATTCGCCACCGTCGGTTCTCGTCGCTCACGGGTGCAGGAGGTGGCAGAGGCCGGAAACCGCCCGGCGGCCGACCTGCTGGAAGTCCTGCGCGACCCCAAGAAGCTCGACCACTATGTGGCTGCCTGTCAGGTTGGAATTACCCTGACCAACTTGATTGCGGGTGCCTACGGGCAGGCGCAGCTGACACCGCTCCTTGCTCCTGCGCTGGGCGCGGTCGGCGGAAGGGTTGCGGCGACAATCACCGTGTTGGTCGTGATCACGCTGCTCATGATGGTGCTTGGCGAGCTGTTACCGAAGAGTGTGGCGCTCCGCTACCCAGAGCGTCTCGCCATCGCTGCCCTGCGCCCCATGCAGCTCAGTCTCCTACTCTTCCGGCCACTCATCGCGGTATTTAACGGCACAGCCTTTGCCCTGCTGCGCGCTTGGAAGATGAATGCCGATCACAGCCACGCGCACGTCCACTCCCCGGAGGAATTGCAGAGCCTCTACCGCGAAAGCGCCAAAGGGGGCCTGATTGACGCTGCGGAACGGGAGATGCTCGCGGGCGTGCTGAACGTCGAGGACCGGGTGGTCCGCGAGATCATGACTCCCCGCACGAAACTGGTCACGGTGCCAGCTGACTTTACCGCAGGGGAAGCGCTTTTGCGACTGGCCAACAGTGCTTACTCACGCTTTCCCGTCACGGGCGAGAATTCCGACGATGTGGTGGGAATTTTGCACCTCCGCCGCGTGTTCCTCGCCGCCGAAACCCAACCGGACGTTCGCGTCGCTGAGATCATGCGTCTGCCCTTGATTGTCGCCGACAGCATGGCGGTCCCGGACCTTTGGCGCAGGCTCCGTGAGGTCTCCCGGCACAGCGCTGTGGTGGTGGACGAGTATGGCGGCGTCGCAGGCCTGGTGACCCTGGAAGACGCTCTGGAAGAAATTTTCGGCGAGATGCAGGATGAGTTCGATCAGGAGGAGGACCCCATCACCGTCTATAAAGAGCGTGTCACCGTTCGTGGCGATGTGCTCATCGAAGCGCTGAATGACCGTTTTGACCTGGAACTGCCGACGGACGAGGTGAATACCGTCAGCGGCCTGATGTGGCACGAGCTGGGCCGCCTTCCAATGACCGGCGACGAGGTCGGGGTGGAGGCCGTTGTTTTCCGCGTTGAGGCGATGGAGCGCCGCGCCGTGCAGCGGGTGACCTTTGTGCTCCCGGGGGGTGAGCGCTGATGTTGACATCCCTGACGCCCATCCTGATCATTCTGGTCTTGGTGGTTCTCAACGGCCTGTTCGTGGCGGCGGAATTCGCCCTGATCGGGGCGCGCCGCTCCCGACTGGAACAGCTTGCGGAACGGGGCAACGGCGCAGCACGCTGGCTTCTGGGCGTGTTTGATCACCCCACAGGCAAAGACCGCTACATCGCCGTTGCGCAGCTCGGGATCACGCTCGCCAGCATTGGGCTTGGGATGTACGGGGAACCGGCCATCGCCAAGTGGATGTATGGCCCTTTCGAGTACCTCGGCTTGGCGCACGAGGCGGCACATACCGCTGGATTCATCCTTGCCCTGAGCCTCATCACCTTCATGCACGTGGTGTTCGGCGAAATGATTCCAAAGTTGCTGGCCCTTCAAACGCCGGAGAACATCAGCGTCCAGATCAGTCCCTTAATGCAGGTCTTCGGCGTCGTGTTCCGCCCGCTGGTGGCCGTGCTGAACTTTATGTCACTGGGCCTGATGCGCCTGCTGAGAATCCGCGAACCCGGTCAACACGCCCTGCTGCATACCAGCAAGGAACTGAGCATCCTCACCGAGGAAAGCGCCGAGGGCGGACAGCTCGGGGAGGTGCAGCGCGACCTGATCCAGAACATCTTCGCGCTGGAAGAACGCACAGCGGCGGAACTGATGACCTCTCGCCGAAGCCTGGACGCCCTGCCGTTGAATGCGACTTCCGAGGAAGTCCTGGCACGGATTACCCGCTCGGCGCGCAGCCGTTACCCCGTCTACGAGGACAATCTGGACGGTATCATCGGCGTACTCCACGTCAAGGACTTCATCCGTGCACGCGCGCAGGGGAGGCCGTCTCACCTGGGCCGTCTGGTCCGTCCTCTGCCCAGCGTGGCGGCCACCGCCACCGCCGAGGACCTGCTGGCCCTGTTCAAACGCGAGCGCGTCCACGCAGCCCTGGTGGCAGATGAATTCGGCGGGACCCTGGGCTTCATCACGATGGACGACCTGATTGAAGACGTGATTGAGGATGAGGACGCCCCAGAAGTCGATTGGATCTCCGCGAATGGGGACGGCTCCTTGACCATGAGCGGCGAGGTACCGTTGAGAGAGTTGCGAGAAGACCATGGTCTCAAACTGCACAGTGAGGATGCGACGACCGTGGCCGGACTGCTCTTGCAAGTGCATGGCACGGTTCCCCCACCGGGGACCACCGTGCGTATACAGGGCCACGAGCTGACGGCAGAAGCGGTACAGGGACTCAAAATCACCCGCGTTCGGCTGCGCTCCAGCAACCCACCGTGAATTCGGGACGTCCGTGCGGCGTCCCTCCGTGGTTTGTCGGTGAAGCTGCGCGCACTTGCAAAAGGGCCAAAGAGATGAGACGCCCGAGAAGTGCCGTCCTCCGCACTGGAACCCCCGCTCAGCGAAACGCTCGGCGTACTTCCCGGCCGGAAGGATGGTCTGGTAGGTGGCGTTCAGGTGCCGAGCACTTGGCCGCTGTGCTCGAAGGTCCGCCCTCCAACCCAGTTGTGCCGCCACATCCCCAGAAGCACCGGATGATTTCCAAGTCTTATGGCCGAGGTGCTTTCGCAGTCTGGAGCATTCACCTCCACCACCACGCCGTCGAGGAATTGCAACGCGCGCCGGGAACTGTGAATTGCGACGGCGTACAGGTGCCCCACCTGCTCCCCCTGGCGACGCCTGAGTTCCTCCAGATCCACCTCGAAGGCCCGGTCTGCGGAATAGGTTGCCGGGAAGGTGCGTGATCTCGAAGGCGCACTGCGGTTGGGAAAGTCGATCACCCCGATGGGCCAGACGTGGAGCACTTCCAACACAGCATGAACGGCGGGCATGCCCGCCGAGTGGACGGTGAGTGATAGAGCATTTGTCTGAATGACGCCGCGAGTGGAAGGGCACCCCTCACGGCGTCATTCTCCCCGATGTCCACTTGAGCTCGCTGGGCTCGGTCAAAAATGAGGACTTCTTTTTGACCCATGCTCCAGGGTGGGGCACCTGGTCATCTCAGGCCATTCCACCGCAGAAGGCAGGACGGAATTGCGGGGGTCTGGCAACTTAACCTCAGCAGACCACCTACCGTTGAGACAACCTGCTGGACCGCTACTCTCCAGACACGCACCGCTGGGAAGTGGTTGCAGAGGTGGGGGGTCACGGCCCACCCTCGTTGGAAAGAGTCGTGGGCTGCTTCTTTCCGGCCGGCATCTGCCGGTACCGTGGAGCAGTGGCTGCCCCTAGGGCGGCAAAACAGGCGCGGCACCTGCAAGCGGCCGCTCAACAGCCAAGATGTTGGCATGGTGGGCTGTTTGTAAACTACATCTGGGCTGGACGACCGAGACCGTCATGCCCCCTGGTCTGGCCGGTAGGGCACCCGGGTACCAAAAGGCGCACCCCCACGATCCGAGGAGGTGCCCAGGGGTTTCGCGGCGCACAGGCGCCGCTAGGGGGTGGAGCGAACCTCGGCTCGGGGGAGCCAGGCGTATGGCTGAAGAGTATGAGGCCCCGGTGGACACTGCGCAGAACCTTGTGTGCGAGGTGGTGGTGCGCTTCGTGGTGCGTCGCCTGGCCAGATGCCCACCCTTTTCAGACGCACTTTGGATTTCTGCGGTGGCCTCCATCCCCCTTGCTCTCCTACTTGCGCCTCAGCCAGTGCTGCACTGTTCCGACGACCCCCTTTCGGAAGAACAGCACCACGAGGACGAAGACCAGACCGGTCACGATCCCAATGGGGAGGTTGGCGGTGGTCAGCGCGTCGCGCAGCAGCAAGACCAGTCCCGCTCCGATCACCGGGCCGAAGAGGGTGCCCGTACCTCCCAGGAGGGTCATCATGACCACCTCGCCGGAGGTGCGCCAGTTCACGACTTCCAGGCTGACCACGCCATGCCCGAAGGTGTACATGCTGCCCGCAAGCCCTGCCAGTGCCCCGCTGAGCAAAAAGGCCGTGAACTTGAAGCGCACCGGGTTGTAACCGATGCTCTGCGCCCGCTGCTCGTTGTCGCGCACCGCCTGAAGGGCCTGACCGAAGGGACTCCGAACCATGCGGTACGCGACGTAGAAGCCGGCGGTAAACACGGCCAGGCAGAAGTAATACCGCGTGACGGAGTCGCTGAAGTCCAGGCCCAGGAAGCCTGGCCGCGTGAACCCCTGCAAACCGTTCTCGCCGCCCGTCACATCAGTCCACTGCAGGGCCAGAAAGGACAGCATCTGCGCGAAGGCCAGCGTGATCATGCTGAAGTAGATGCCCACGGAGCGTACGCTCAGAAACGCGGCGGGCAGGGCAATCAGGACCGCCGCTCCCGTTCCGCCCAGCATGGCGACGGGAACGCCCTGTCCGTGCGAGAGCAAGAAGGCGGTGATATACGCGCTCGTGCCCCAGAACGCCGCGTGTCCGAAGCTGAGGAGGCCCGAGAATCCGAACAGCAGGTCAAAGGCGACGGCGAACAGCCCCCAGGCAAGGATATCGAGGGCCAGCACGGGGTAGATCAGCCGGGGCAAGGCCAGCAGGAGCAGGCCCAGTCCCATAAACCACGCGGCCCGGACCTTACGTCGGTCACTCCCGGACGCGACGCTCGGCAGGGCGGTCACCTCGCCCCCTCCGGCAATCCGAACAGTCCGCTGGGCCGCACCAGCAACACTGCCGCCATCAGGATAAACACCAGCGTGTTGGCGATGGGGGGGTAGAAAAAAGCGCCGACCGCGGCGAGTACGCCCACCGCAAAGCCTGTGATCACGCTGCCCAGGATGCTGCCCAGCCCCCCGATCACCACCACGGCGAAGGTGGTGATGATCAGTTCAGCGCCCATATACGGCTCGACGCTGTAGATGGGCGCGGCCAGAACGCCCGCCAGTCCTGCCAGCCCAACGCCCACGCCGAACACACCGGTAATCCACTTGCTCACATCGATGCCGAAAGCCCGCGTGACGTTGGGGTTTTCGGTGCTCGCGCGGATGATCGCTCCGACCCGGGTCTTTTCGATCACAGCCCAGGTGAGAAGGCAGATCACGAGGCTCAGGCCAATGACGAAGAGGCGGTATTTGGGAAACATCACGAAGCCCAGATTGACGACGCCGGACAGCATTTCCGGTGGCGTGTAGGGAGCGCTGGACACCGCGAACTGCGAGAGCATGACCTGCTTGACGAGGTCCTGGGTCAGTAGGGTCAGGCCAAACGTCAGCAACAGGTTGTAGCTGGGTTCGAGCCCGTACAGCCGTGACAGCAGCGTGCGTTCGAGCAAGATGCCGATCAGGGCCACGATCAGCGGCGCGAGGACGAGCGACGGCCAGAAGCCCAGGCCAAATGCCTGGCCCAGCGCGAATGCGGTGAAGGCCCCCAGCATGTACAGCGCCCCGTGCATGAAGTTGACGATCCGCAGCATTCCGAAGATCACCGCCAGACCCAGCGAGAGCAGCGCGTAGAACGCTCCATTCACGAGTCCGTTGAACACCTGAATCAGGAGGAGTTGCGTGTTCATGCGCCGCCTTCAAGGCGCGAGGGCGTCCTGGCTCTGTCAGTGTGATGCGGGCTGCGCCGGAGTGGGCACCTTGGGGGTACCACGCTCAGAACTTGCACTTGCTCTCGGACAGCGGCTGGAAAGCGCGCGCGGCGGGAATGGTGGCGATCCGGGTATAGATGTCCCCGGCTTCTTTTGACTGGGACTTGGGCTTGACCTGCACCGTGTACGCGTCGAGCAGCACCCGGTGGTCTTGCGGGCGGATGTAGGCGTTGCGGGCAAAAAAGTCACTGAAGCGGTACCCTTCCAGCGCCTTCACCACCGCGTCGCCACCGTCGCTGCGGGCCCGCGCCACCGCCTGAAGGTAGGTCATGGTTGCGCTGTAGACGCCGGCCTGCGCGAAGGTGGGCTTCTTTCCGAACGCCTTCTCGAACTTGGCGGCCCAGGCCCGGCTGCGGGCGTCCAGGTTCCAGTACCACGGCACGGTCGCCAGCGCTCCAGCAAAGGCGTCTTGCCCCAGGGCGGCCACGTCCGTTTCGAACAGCAGTCCGATTCCCAGCCCGATGCCCTGCTGGCGCAAACCGAATTCGTTGTACTGCTTGACGACGTTCACGAGGTCTGCGCCCGCCTGCATGGTACCGAACACCTTCGGTTTGAGGCCCTGGGCCTTGAGCAGGTAGCTGGAGAAATCCGTGTTGGGAAAGGGCGTCGCGTCGCTGGGAGCGACGATCTTGCCGCCGCGTTCGGTCACGGCCGCCGTCATCTGCTTGTTGAGGTCCTGGCCGAAGGCGTAGTTGGGGTAGATGATGTACCAAGACGTTCCGCCACGCCGCGTGACCGCCGTGCCGGTGCCGTTGGCGAGCATGTAATTGTCGTAGGCGTAATGGAAGGTGTACTTGCTGCACTTCTCGTTGGTGAGCGCGGTGGTGCCGCCCGTCACGACCATCACGGGAATCTTTTTCCCCTTGGCGACCTCGGACGCCGCGAGGGCGGCGCTGCTGGTCGGCAGGTCCACAAGCATGTCCACGTTCTGGCGGTCGATCATCTCAGCGGCCTTGTTGCTCGCCACGTCCGCCTTGTTCTGGTGGTCCACGCCGACGACCTGCACCTTGCCCTTGAAGCTGGCATTGGCGGCCATAAAGTCTGCAGCCGCCAGCTGGGCCGCTTTGACGCTGCCCTGCCCGGAGAGTTCGGAATAAACGCCAGAAAGGTCGGTGAGAACGCCGACCCGCACCACATTGTCCGACAGTTTCGCGCCCTGGGCGAGGGCGGCGCTCCCGGCGGCGAGGGCGGTGGTGGAGAGCAGGACGGTCAGAATGTTCTTGCGCATGGTGGTCCTCCGGTGAAGGGAAAAAGGGGTCAAACGCTCAGGTAACCCAGCAGGTCGCTGCGGCGGGCCTCGACCTCGTCGGCGCGCACCTCGTCGACGACGTGACCGTCCACCAGAACGTAGTGGCGGTCCGCGAGGCGGGTGGCAAACTTCAGGTTCTGTTCGACCAGAATCACCGCGAGGCCTTCGCGGCGAAGGTCCTGGAGCATGTCCCCGATTCGCTGCACGATGACGGGCGCGAGGCCCTCACTCGGTTCGTCGAGCAGCAGGAGCTTCGGAGCGCTGCGCAACACCCGCAGGGTGGCGAGCATCTGCTGCTCACCTCCCGACAGCTTGCTGCCCGGATAATGGCTGCGCTCCCGCAACACGGGAAAAGCTTCCAGGGCGCGTTCGGTGCTCCAGCCCCCCGGGCGCGCCGGAGGCAGCTCCAGGTTCTCGCGCACCGTCAGGCTGCTCAGAATGGCGCGTTCTTCGGGAACCCAGGCCAGGCCACGGGCAGCGATGCGGTTGCTGGGGAGCCGGGTGAGGTCCTCTCCCGCGAAGGAGACCGTTCCGGTGCGGCTGCGCAGAACGCCCATAATCGATTTCAGGGTGGTGGTCTTGCCCGCGCCGTTGCGCCCAATCAGGCTGACCACCTCGCCCGGCATGACGTGAAGGTTCACGCCGTGCAGGACGTGACTCTGCCCGTAATAGGCGTTCAGATTCTGCACCCGGAGCAGGGGCGCAGGGCTGGACGGGGAAGGGTTGAGCGGAGCAGCGGCCCTGGCCTGAGCAGCGGAGAGCGTCATGCGTGGGCCTCCTCGCCGAGATACGCCTCGATGACCCGGGGGTCGCGCCGCACCTCGTCGTACTTCCCGCTCGCCAGCACCTGGCCGTATTGCAGCACGGTGATGCGGTCGGCGAGTTCGGCAACCACGCTCATGTTGTGCTCGACGAGCACAACGGTTCGGCCACGGGCGACCTGCCGGACGAGGGCGATCACCCGGGCAATGCCCTCCGAGCCCATTCCGCTGGTCGGCTCGTCGAGCAGCAGCACGCGCGGGTCCTGACTCAGGGAGATCCCGATTTCCAGCTGTCTCTTCTCGCCGTGGCTGAGATCGGCGGCGAGGCGGTCCGGTGCGCCCCCCAATCCCACCGCGGCCAGGATCTCGTCTGCACGGGGCCTGAGCTTGTCGAGCCGGGAGAGCGGCACCCAGAACTGCCGCGGGAGGGCGGTGGCCGATTGCAGCGCCACGAGGACATTTTCCCGGACAGTCAGGCTGGAAAAGACGCTGCTGATCTGAAACGACCGGGACAGGCCCCGGCGCACGATGGCGTGGGGCGGCAGGCCGTGAATGCGTTCGCCGAACAGCAGCACCTCACCGCTTGTCGGCGCGAGAAAGCCTGAGAGCAGGTTGAACAGGGTGGTCTTGCCCGCTCCGTTCGGACCAATGATGGCGTGGATTTCCCCCTCGTCCACCCGGAGGCTCACGTCGTTCGTCGCGCGAAACTCCCGAAATGCCTTCACGAGTCCCCGCGCTTCGAGGGCCACCGGAGTGGCCGCTCCCGCCCACGGCCCGGGCTGCGGCGTCGCCTCCGTCTGGGTCATGACGGGACGCCAGTAACGTGCTTGGGCATCTTTCCCCCTTTCCGAATTGCGGTACGGGCAGCAAGGTAAGGGGGAGCCGTTACATCCCGGTTACACCCGGCCGGTCCAGAGGTGGAGTTCGACTTTTACCGCGCAGTCCAACCCAGGTCCAGGTCCAGAACGGCCCCGGTCATGCCCCACGCGGCGGGGCTGACGACGTAGCTCGCCAGCGCCGCCACGTCCTCGGGGCTGAGGAGTTGCTTGATGGCGGCAGGCTCCAGCATGACCTTCTGCTCGACGTCCTGTGGGGTCAGGCCGCGGGTGCGCGCCTGGTCCGCGATCTGGTTCTCGACCAAGGGCGTGCGGACGTATCCGGGGCAAATCGCGTTGACTGTGAAGCCCTGTTCTCCGGCCTCCAGCGCGGCCGTCCGGGTCAGACCAATCAGGCCGTGCTTGGCGCTGATATACGCGCTCTTGAAGGGACTCGCCACGTGACCGTGGATACTGGCGATATTCACGATGCGGCCCTGCCCGGAGCGCGTCAGGTGGGGCCAGGCGTATTTGCTGAGCAGAAAGGGAGCCGTGAGCAGCACGTGAAGCATGGTGTCCCAGACGTCTTCCGGAAACTCGGCGATGGGATCGATATGCTGAAAGCCCGCGTTGTTCACGAGGACGTCCAGCCCACCCAGGGCGGCCACCGTTTCCTGAACGGCGCGCTGGCAATCGGCGCGTTGGGAGAGGTCCGCTCCAATAAAGCTCAGCGAGTGTGCGGCGGCCACCTCCCGCGCAGAAGGTCGGTCGAGGTCCAGAACGGCCACCTGCAGGCCGTCTCGCTGCAACCGTTGTGAGATGGCCAGGCCGATACCGCTCGTTCCGCCCGTGACGAGCGCCACCCGAGGTGCAGAAAAAGACATACGCGAAGTGTAAGAGGGTGGCGTCACACTGGCGTTGCTCCGCTCGGCTGGGTCAGGCTTTACCTCAGAGCCTGACCCAGCCGAGCCCCCCGTTCCGCCTCCGTGTGTCCGCTCCCGGCCAGGGCGGCGCGTCCCGCAAGCCCAGATTGGCGAAGTCCTGCGCGACCTCACCCCATTCTCCACAGCTGGACCCACAGCCGTCATCAACGTTGTGCGGTCTTTTGCAAACCACCGCCCGCACGCTCGCCACAGGCCAACACCGCCGGTGCCCCCGGCAATCCACCGGGTTTCTTCGACCTCGCGCACCTGCCACGGACGTTTTGGTGCGGGGACCGCCGCAATGGCCAGGAGAGGGTTTCAGGCCCCGGCAGACCGGGTGACGGGGAGAACACCTGGCACCCGCTCAGGGGGAAGCGGCGCCGCCCTGATCATGACCTTTACCTGGGCCCCGCTGCATCTTGCGGCGGGTCAATTCTGCCAGCGCCTTGAAATCAATCAGGCCCGCCTCGATGTTCGCCACCGTCACCGCAGGAGATTTCTTCCCTACAGGTTCCTGAACGGGCGCAGCCACCAACCGGTAAAACACCACCTCCCGGCACAACGCCTCATACTGGGCATCCAGGCGCAACTCCCCCACCTCCGGATGCAGTTGCCGGACCATCAAGTATTCCAGCAACGACGGTTCCCGGCGGTCAAAAACCGGAAGCCGGGCCTCCCCGTACAACCGGCTGTATGACCGCCACGCGGCTGCGAGGGACCCGTTTTGCCAGTGCGTGATCTCCGGGTGATATGTGCGCAACCTCTTCAGGTCTTCCAGAGGCAGTGCTCTGCGGCCATACCCTTCCGGACGCAGGACCAGCGCTGGACGAACCAGGTCGTACAGCCCCCGCGCAAAGCAGGTGACCCGCCCCTGCGTTTCCCAGAGCCCAAGGAGCCGTCGGGCCCTGCGCAGCTTCCCTGCGGACCGGCCGCCGTACACTGCGTCTGCCAGGCGTTGTGGGGTCATGGGCCAGGCCGCCCGCCGTGCCAGCTGCCAGTCCAGGTCCACCGTCTGAACTCTGGTCGGACGCGCAGGTTCACGACGCTGTGGAGCTTGCTCGGTAAAGCGGGGCAAGTACTCCCAGAGGGGAAAAGGAGTTTCCGCTGCGTGCGCGGGATGCAGGTTCAGGTACTGGCGCGCGTGTGTCAGACGGATCAGGAGGGGACGCCCCCGCCCCTGACCTCGCCTCTGAATGCGGGGGATCTGGCCGCCTTGCACCCACCGTTTCAAACGGTCCTTGTCCGCACCACACAGCCGGACCATGTCGGCCAGACTTACCCAGCAGTGTTCATCGACCTGGCTCCCGTACAGGTGAAGCGCAGCCGCTTCCAGACTGCATTGCAGTTCTTCTGCGGCAAAGGCAGGACCGAGGGGGCCATACACGCGTTGTAATTGCCGGAGGTGCTCCTCTACGGACAGAGGGCAGGGAGAGCTGGACATCAAGCCTCTAGCTTAGCAGCTCCGAGAATCTTGTGCGCTCACCACGACGCCAGTGGGGCCCTGTAGATGCCGGTTTCTCCGGCGTTGGGTTCGCCGAACAAGCGGTTTTGGGACCTTCACCCCTTGCGCAAAGCTTTTGTGGTAACCCCCAGCGTGGGCCGTCCCGGCTTACTGCCCCTCACGCACATGCGCTGAGGCTGCCTCCTCCGTTCCCCAGGAGGAGCACGCGCTCCCCGCGCGTAGTCCAGTACGGTAGGTCCGGCAGACACGCTTTGGTGTCCAGCACCGAATGAGGGCCGCGGAAAGCTGCCTGTGGACCGTCTCCCGAAGAAGTCAGGCCTGCGGGAAGAGGGGCCGCTGGCAGGACCTGGGGAAGGCACGCCCAGTCAAGAGGGCGGGCTGGCGAAGCGGCCGTTCAAAAAGGGGAACGAGGTGATCAGCGCCGCCACGTACAGGGCCAGACCGATGACAGCGGGGGCCAGGTGCCAGGGATCGGTGTAGCCCACGTGCCCATGAACCCACAGCGCGGCGGTGAAGCCCGGCGTGCCGGCGGCCAGCAGGGTCCACCACAGCCAGCACGCTCCACGCCGGTAGCCCCACAACGCGCTGAGCAGCACCGTTACGCCGTCGGAGGCGAGCGCGCCGCCAAATCCAGCGCGGTCATGCGCGATCAGGGCCATGAGGCGCCCGTTGGCCTCCTGCAGTGCCTGCGCGGTGGTGTGCATGAAGGCCAGGTCCTGCGGCACAAAGACCGAGGTCACGCCGACCCCCGCGATGGTCAGTCCCGCCAGCACCAGCCCAGCTCCGGTCGCAACGAACAGGAGTTGTCCCCACAGACCCCGCCGCCAACAGGCGTCATTCGTGAGGTCCGGCACCTCTCCCCTTCCCTCGGTGCGGGGCCGCCGGGACAGCCCCAGGGCGAAAAAGACCAGCAGCAGCGTCGCCACCCACGCGTGCAGCGGATCGAAATAGCCGTAGCCCAGGAACAGGAAAAAACTCAGGAAGCCCAGACCACCCGACAGCCACAGGGTGTCGCACGCCCAGGCTTCTCCGCGCCGCAGCGGAACGGCGGCCAGGCCCAGGTACATCGCCCCAATGGAAAGCAGCGTGCCCGCCAGTGTCTGGCGGTCGTGCCCCATGAAATCCAGCAGGTGGGGATTGACAGCAGCGAGGCCCCCGCGGTTCAGGCCGACAAAGGCCTCGTCGTAGGGCAGAACCACCCAAACCAGGCCCACCCAGATGGCCAGCAGGCCGCCCAGAATCATGCCCAGACCCAGCAGGGCAGCCCACGGCCACCCACCGGGAAGGAGGCGGTGCAGCGGTCCGGCAGAGTCAGTGGGAGCGGCGATCGCCAACGTCTCGTGGACCTGCTGGGCAAGAGCGGGACCGCTGTAGACGAGTCTGGCACGTACCTGCACGAGATCGGCCCCAGCCGCCAGGAGCGCGAGGGCGTCCCCCGGCGTGTGCACTCCCCCGGCGATGACGAGGCCCCCCGTTTCCCAGAGGGGACGCACCCGCGCGAGGGTGTCTCGCACGTCGCGCAGGACGGCGGGACCCGCGAATTGCCCGCCGCCTGTGTCCCGCCGGGCGTCTTTGATCAGGACCCCAGCCACGCCGACCTGCCTTGCCGGAACCAGCAGGGCACGCAACGGGGCGTCCTCCAGATCGGGCGGAACGGCGAGCAGCAGAGGACGTGGCGCGGCGGCCCGGATCAGGACCTGCATGTGCTCCTGCCAGGCGGCCTCACCCCAGCGTTCCGGCTCATCGCCCGAGACGTCGATGGGAAAAACGTCTGCGTCGAGGGCACCCAGCAGGGCCAGGCGTTCGGCCGTCGCCTCCCGGGCGGCCGCTCCAGGGCGGTGGGCCAGGCGAACGAGCCGCGGCACTGGAAGAGGCCCAGCCCGAACGAGGTGGGTTTTCAGGACGTTCATGCCCGGATTAACGGGCACGCCCGGTGAGCGGAGGGCCTCTTCGCGTTCCAGGCGTTCGGAATCCGGGCCAGCCACCGCTTCGAGGGAGACGGGGCCGAATTCCAGAAAGCCGAAGCCGAATTGCACGAGTCCCCGGGCTGCCCTGGCCTCCACGTCCAGACCCGCTGCCAGACCCACCGGGGCCCGGAAGGTCAGGCCCAGATGTTCGCGGGCGAGGGAAGAATGGGGGCGGAGACGGCCCACGAAGTCGAGGAGCCAGGCCCCCGCTCGCGAGCGCCCCAGGCTCCCCGAGACGCCCAGCGTCAGGGCCCTTTGAGCCGGACCAGCAGCGGGCGAAACAGGGGGCGGTACGACCAGTCAGGCATGTGCGCGCTCAGTATGCGCGGCGCTCCCGCCCCCAACGGTGCTCTGGCAGAGGTGCAGGGAGCGGCAAGAGGGGTCACCGGAGTGGGTCACCCTCAACCACGGAAGGTCAGGTCAGGGCCACCATACGCTGCTCAGCGTGACGGGGCAGACGCTGTCAGGAACGCCGTACCAAAGTGGTCGAGTGCGACTTCTTCCTTGAATTTCCGGTGGGTGAGTTCACACGCCGGGCGTATGCAGTCACTGCAATCGGCTGAGATTGCAGACCTCGTATTTGGGTGCCTCTCCCCGCCGCCGTTCTCCGATCATTGAGGGCGGCTGACCGAACAGATGTTGACCCTGGCGTTCTCGTTTCCGTTCGCCTGATGAGGCCCTGCCGAGCAGCACCGTTCACTACCTCCTCGCCGGTCTGGCAACGGGAGGACACCCGCGCCGTCCTCTCCGGAATGCTTAACGGGAGCAGGGGAAGGCGGGACCTTTGGAGCTGAAGAGGGTGCGCAGCCCTACGGTTGCCCGAACTCCAAGCGCGCCTGCCGCGCGATCAGGTCATCCATCCTGCGATCAAGCGCGGCGTCTACCACGCGCCGTGCGGGGTCCCCATCGAACCAGGCCATGATCTCCTCGGCTCCCCGGGCGAAGGGAATCGTCGCCGCGAACTCGGGCACCACGCGCTTGATTTTCGAGTTGTCGAACACCATGCTGTGCGCCTTGTCACCCAGCAGACCCGCTCCCCATTCGGGATCGGAGCGCGCGATCACGTCCGACGGAATGTGCACGGTTTCGGCGCGGACACCTGCGGCCCTGGCCACGAGTTCAAAAATCTGATTCCAGGTCAACCACTCGTCGGAAGTGATGTGAAAGGCGTCGCCGATGACCTGCGGGTGGCCCAGCAACCCCACGAACCCCCGTGCGAAATCGCGGTGGTGCGTCAGGACCCACAGGGACGTCCCGTCGCCATGCACGATGACGGGCTTGCCCTGCCGCATCCGGTGGACCACCGTATACCCGCCGTCCATGGGCAGCAGGGTCTGATCGTACGTATGCGAGGGCCGCACGATGGTCACCGGAAAGCCCTCCTCCCGGTAGGCCCGGACGAGCCGGTCTTCGCACGCGATCTTGTTCCGCGAATAGGCCCAGAACGGGTTAACGAGCGGAGTGGACTCGACCACAGGCAGGCGTGCGGGCGGCGTCTGATACGCCGAGGCGGAGCTGATGAACACGTACTGCCCGGTTCGGCCCCGAAACAGGTCCAGGTCGCGCTCGACGTGCTCGGGGGTAAAGGCCACCCAGTTCACCACCGCGTCAAAGGTGAGTTGCCCCAGCGCTTCCCGAACGGACCCGGGATCGCGAATGTCTGCGTTGAGCTGCCGCGCTCCAGCCGGCGCGGGACGGGACGCCGTGTGCCCGCGGTTGAGCAGGTACAGGTCCACGCCCCGCTCTACCGCCAACGCCGAGCAGGCGGAGCTGATGATGCCGGTGCCACCGATGAAGAGCACTTTCATAAGGACGCCTCCTGTGTGGGCCGGTCCCGCGCACCAGCCCTGAATGCTGAGAAGTGGAAAGGTCCGCTGCGGGCGGCCCTCCTGTCCGCGCCCACAGCGCCGAGCGACCGCCCTGGCCGAAACGGGCGCGCTCCATTCCCGCACCTTATCAGCAACAGTTCGGAGGGTTTGGGAGGCTTGGGCGTTGCAGGGAAACTGTAAGGCTGCGTTTCGGTCCGAACGCCTCCGGTGAAGCCGAAGGGCGTTCCGAGTTCGGCGGCCGACTTTAGCGGTCACCTGGGTATAGGCAGGGGGCATCTGCACGGGTGGAAAGCCGGTGGGTCCAACTCGGCTTGACGCCCCGCCCTCCCGCACAGCTACCCTGTGCGGGTGACGGTCACCGCCCTCCCCCCCATTCATCCCGACTTTCCCGCCGAGGTGCTGCACCTCGCCGGCACGGTGACGGCCATCCTCCGTCAGATCGGGGTCTGGGAAGACCGCGAGCGCAACGTCGGGGCGGACCTGGAAACCAGCCTTTCGCTGGCGGACAGCGCCCAGGAACTGGCGGCCATGCTGTCGCTGCACGTCCAGGCGCCCTACTTCGGGAGCCTGAAGGTCCGCGTGGCCGGGCGCGAGCAGACCCTGTACGTCGGAAAGCACGCTTTTCGTGACCTGCACGGCCCCCACAGCGTTGTGTCTTGGGAGTCGGACGTGGGCAGCCTGTTTTACAGCGAGACGCTTTCCTGGGAGGCAAACAAGGGTCTGAAAGGCACCGTCCGCCGCCGCCGCCAGCTCGACGTAAGCGCCAAGACCCTGCGGGGCCTCACAGACCTGTACGACGACGAGGCTGGGGGCGACACCGGGGGCCGCGAGCAGGTGCTGCTCTCACGGCTGTCCGAGGCTTCCACCACCGCCATGCGCGACGTCGTGGAGACGCTGCAGCCCGAGCAGAACGCGGCGATGCGCGCTCCGGCCGGCCGGCACACCCTGATTCAGGGGGCGGCAGGCTCTGGCAAGACCACCATCGGCTTTCACCGCCTCGCCTGGCTGATGCATCCGGACCGGCACGAACACCGGGCCCGCGCCGACGCCATGCTCGTCCTGATGCCCAACGCTGTGCTGGCCCGCTACGCCGCCCGCGTCCTGCCGGGCCTGCACCTGGAGGGCGTCACAGTCACGACGCCCGAAGTGTGGGCCACCTCCTTTCTGGGGCTGGAAAAGATGGAAGTCACCGACCGGACCCTGCAGTTGCTCCTGACCGACGCCGACAACGAGCGGCGCAAGGCCGCGTGGCGCCGGGCCAAGGCCCTCGGGGACCTGCGGATGCTCGAGGTGGTCCGCAATCACCTCGGCGCGCGGCTGAGGGCCAACCTGGGCGCGCTGACCTTTCGGGCGACCGTTCACGTGCGGGGCGAGGACCACACCCTCTTTCTCAGCAATGAGGCGCTTCACGACCTTCTGGACGGTGTCCTGCGCCGCGCCCCGCTGGAAGGCTACCGGGCAGCCTTTCGAGCGGCGCTGGAGGAAGAACTGCTCGCGCCGCTCCACCTGCCGGACGCAGAGGGGGAAAGCGCGGTGCGGCGAACGCTCGCCGCGGACCTGACCCGGCTGTCGGGCAAGGTCTTCGCCGGACTTCTGCCCGTCAGCGAGGGCCGGCGCATCGCCACCGACGAGGCGGCCCTGAGGGCCGCCGGGGGAGTCCTGGACGAGCGGACCATCCGGGTGCTGCTGGGAGACCCCCTCGAGGCCATCCCCAAACCCCGCCGCTCGTTCGCTGACGTGACCGAGTTGCCGTTAATGCTGGCGGTGGCCGCCCTGTTGGACGGCGTGGGCCGCCGGATGGGGCGGGTGCTGGAACCCTACGATCACATCGCGCTGGACGAGGCCCAAGACTACTCGCCGCTGCTCTACGCGCTGCTTTCGCGGGCGGCGCGGCCCGGGCACCTCACGGCGCTCGGGGACCTGAACCAGGGCCTGCACGGCTACAAGGGCCCTGCCACCTGGGCCGGGGTGCAGGCCGCGCTGGGCGGCGAGGACCGGGCCGGGCTGATGACCCTGGGGCGCACCTACCGCAGCACCCGGCAGATCACCGAGGTGGGGGCGGGCATCGCGGCCACCTACAACCGGGCGGGCGGGGTGGTGGGGGTGGACCGGGACGGCCGAGAGGTCCTGCGGTTCACCGGAGCTCCTCTGGCCGCAGGGATTGCCCGCGCGGTCCAGGAGATGCAGGGCGAGGGCCACCGCAACGTCGCGGTCGTGACGCGGCGCGTGTTGGACGCCGAGCGGCTGGTGCCCCAGCTGCAACAGCACGATGTGGACGCGCGGCCCATCCTGAACGAGCAGGCCCGCTACGAGGGCGGCGTGGTCATCTTGCCCGTCAACCTCGCCAAGGGACTGGAGTTCGACGGCTGCATCGTGGCAGGGGCAGACGCCGCTCACTACGACCCCGGCACCCAGTTCGAGAGCCGGTTGCTGTACGTGGCGGCCTCGCGCGGCCTGCACCGGCTCGCCCTGGTGGCCGAGGGTGAACTCCACCCCCTCCTGCAGAACGGAACCAGCAGGGAGGCGGGCGCAGAACACCCGGCGGGAAGAACCCGCAGCGCCGGGCCGGAGAGAGCGTGAAAGGGCTGCGCCGCCTGCACTTCTTTCCCCCGCCCTTCTGGGCAGCGAGATAGCCCGCACCGCGCCGCAGACATAGACGCTGCGGGAGTTGCCTCATTGGCGGTTACGGCTGCTGCCAAAAGGCGTCCAGCGCAGCGCGGACCTCGGCCGTCTTCTCAAACTGGGGCAGGCCGTCGGTGCCCTCGATGCGGACGGCACGGACGCCGGGCTGCGCCGCGAACAGCCCCAGGCGATCGAAGCTGACGAAGGCGTCCCTGTCGTACAGCACTGCCACCGGCAGGCGCAGCTTGGAGTACAGCTCGCCGTAGGCGTCGGGCGTGAACAGTTGCCCGCTGATGAAGTACAGGGGCGCGTACTTCGCGCCGGCCTGGCGGCTGGTGTCCAGGCTGTAGTCCACCAGGCCGCGGTCCACCGGACCCCGGAAGGACCGGCTCAGGAAATACTCAATGCTGGGCCGGGTCCGCAACAGGGCGTACAGCGGCGTGCCCACCGCGTTCAGGCGGCGGTAGAGGGCTTCGCCGCCGTCTCCGGCATTCGCCCGCTGGGTTCCGCCGCGCGGCTGCCCCAGACCGCTCGGGCTGATCAGGGCCAGGGTGCGAATGCGGGGTTCCTCCAGCGCAGCGCGGGCGGCAAACTCGCTTCCCAGACTGAGGGCCACGACGTCCAGATCGGTGCCGAGCTGCTGCACGAGGGCGGTCAGGGCCCGGGTCATTCCTTCCCGCGTATAACGCGTGTCGGGGCGGTCACTGCTGCCGAAACCGGGCCATTCCAGGGCGTACACCGGCCGTGAACCCACGTAGGCGTCCCACAGCGGTTTCATCTCGTAGGCGCTCGCAGCGGCGTTGACCGAATGGGTCAGGATCAGGGGCCGGCCCTGACCGCGCGGATCGGCGTAGTACGCCACCCGGCCGAAGCCGGGCACTTCCAGAAAGCGCCGCTCGCCGTTCAGGGCCGGGCGCAGGCTGGGCGCGCCGCTCGCTGGGGCACCCGTGATGGAAGCTGGCCCAGCGGCAGTGGCCGCAGATTGGGCGGCCGTGAGGAGAAGGCCGGTGGCCAGCAGCAGCAGGGCTGCGCGGGGCAAAGTCTTGTTCATGGTGAACCTCCAGGGAGAGAGACAGACCGGACACAAGTCCACCGGTCTGGTCCAATTAGACTAGTCATAAATGACCATGAGAGACTGAGAGAAATGCCCCCCATCTCCACCTTTCCTGAAGACGAGCGCGCCCTGCTGCTGCTGGGCCTGCTGATGGCCCAGGACCGCCACGGCTACGAGTTGCACGATTTCATCGAGCACAACCTGGGGCACGTGCTGCCGCTCAAAAAAGCCACCGCCTACCAGCTGCTCGACCGGCTGGAGGCGCGCGGGCTGGTAGACAGCCGGGCCGAACAGCACGGTCTGCGCCCCAGCCGCAAGGTCTACGCGATCAATGCGGCGGGCCGCGCCTCCTTTCGCGAACTGCTTGCCCAACAGCTGTCGCGGGAAGAGGCGCTGATCTTGCCGGGGAACGTCTCCATCATGTTTTCCGAGCATCTGCCGCGCGAAACGGTGGTCGCCGGGCTGCGGACGCGGCTCGCGAAACTTGATGCCCGGCTGGCAATCTACGCGGGCTACACTTTTCCCTTTCCGGAAGGAGTGGCGCTCGCCATTGAGCGTATTCGGGTGCTTACGCGGGCAGACCGCGACTGGCTGGCCGCCACGCTGGAGCGCCTGGAGGGCGAGCGGGCAGGCCACGGGAAGACGCCGTGATGGGGCCCGGAGGAGCGGGGAACCCAGGGGGCGCAGAGGAGGCTGGGCAGGCGGCGGGATCAGGTGCCGCTGCTGCCAGACCGGGGCCCGGCGTGGTGCAGATGGCGCCTTGCTCATCCGAGCGTCTGGACCCTGCTGGCCTACGCCGGACCTGTCACGCTGGTCTGTTCGGACCGGGGTTGGAGCAGGGTAAACGAGACCGTACGGATTCCCGTCGTCGATTCCCTCGCCGTCTTCGTGCTATCCGGGCTGCTCTTGGGGGTCACTGCGTGTGGCACCGGTTGCGCCACCGGGAGCCGTCAGGGGCCTTTACCAGAGGGGGTGCACCTGGGCGCGCAGCAGCGCGTCGTACACCCGGCGCACGGCCTGCATCTGCGCTTCCGTCAGGGGAGGCAGGTCGGCGGCGGTGGCGTTGCTCTCGGCCTGGGCCGGGGTGCGGGCCCCGGGGATCGCGCAGCTAACTTCCGGGAACATCAGAATCCAGCGCAGTGCGAACTGGGCCAGGGTCGTGCCGGGAGGCACCAACTCCTGCAACTGACGCGCGGCTTCGAGGCCCACTTCGTAATCGACGCCCGAAAACGTCTCGCCCCGGTCGAAGGCCTCACCGTGCCGGTTGAAGGCCCGGTGGTCGTCGGACGCGAACGGGGTGTCCCGGCGCAACTTTCCGGTCAGCAGGCCGCTGGCGAGGGGGACGCGGGCGATGATCCCCACGTCCGCCTCGCGGGCGGCCGCGAAGAATTCCTCGGCGGGCTTGAGACGAAAGGCGTTGAAGATGATCTGCACGGTGGCGACGCCCGGGTGCCGGATGGCCGTGAGGGCCTCGGCGACCGTCTCGACGCTGACTCCGTAAGCGCGCAGCGAGCCCTCCCGCACAAGGTCGTCGAGAATCTCAAAGATTTCGTCCTGCCCATACACCACGGAAGGCGGGCAGTGCAGCTGCAGCAGGTCCAGCGCCTCGACCCCGAGGTTTTGCAGGCTGCGCTCCACGAAGGCGCGCAGGTTCTCGCGGTTGTACCCGCTCGCGACGTGGGGGTCGAGGCGTCGCCCGGCCTTGGTGGCGATCACGAAGGGTTCGGATCGTTCCCGGCGCAACCGTCGCAGCAGCCGCTCGCTGTGTCCGTCGCCGTACACGTCTGCGGTGTCAAAGAAATTAACGCCAAGATCCAGCGCCCGGTGCAGCGCGGCCAGGCTCTGGGTATCGTCCACCTCGCCCCAGGTTCCGCCGATGGCCCAGGCACCGAAGCCGATGCTGGAAATCTCGTAGCCGGTCTTGCCCAACGTTCTGTGTTCCATCCTTTTTCCTCCTGGTCTGAACCTGTTCTGGGCGTTCCCCGAGGAGAGCACACGCTGGTGCCGTTCCCGGATAGGGCGTCTAGTGCGAAGTCCGCCGGTTTTATTAACGCACCGTAGCACCACCGATCTGCCACCCCTACGCCCAGGGCCCGTTTCTCCCCTTCCAGCCGTATCCGTCTCCTCGGACCCCACCTTCGCTTCGTCAGCGGTTCACCGGGAGTCTGCAGAACGTGGCCCGGCCCCCACCGCGCTTTCCCGAATCACCAGCGAAACGGGCAGGGTGATCAGGGTACCGGCAGAGGCGGGGTTGAGCAGGACCTCCACCCCCCGTGAACCCAGCGCCTCCTTATCAACGCGCACGGTGGTCAGGGGTGGGAAGGACAAAGGAGCGCTCGACAGGTCGTCGAAGCCCACCACCGCGGTGTCCTCCGGCACCCTTAGCCCCTGCATCTGGCAGGTGCGGAGCGCCTGTAGGGCGGTGGCGTCGTTGAAGGCAAAGATGGCGTCGGGCCGTTCCTGCTGGCCCAGCAGCCGCAGCACCGCGCTCTCGGTGCCTTCCTCCTCATCCAGCGGAGCGCGCGGGACTTCCAGGTGCGGGTGCGGGATCAGGCCGTGGGCCAACAGGGCGTGGCGATAGCCCTGCACCCGCTGCGCGATGCTGTAGTGGGTCTGCGGACCGCTGATAAAGGCGATGCGGCCGTAGCCCCGCTCGATCAGGTATTTGGTCATCAGGTAGGCCCCGCCGAAATTGTCGCTGTTGACGCAGGCAAAGCCCAGGGCCTAATGGTCCACGAGCACGGTGGGCAGGGCCAGGGCCAGGATCCCCCGGAGCTGCTCGGACCCGAAATAGCCGGCGCAGACCAGTCCCCCCGCCTCCTGGCGCGCCACCAGCTCGGGCAGCGGCAGCCGGTCCTCGCGGCCCAGCGAGCTGTAGGACAGCCCCAGCTTCTCGGCCCGGCACGCGTCCTCGACGCCCTGGAGCACATGGGAATAGAAGGGATTGCGGCCCACGCCCTCTGGCAGGCGGCGGTGCAGAAAGGTCACGCGCTTGAGCCGTTGCGGTCCCTGAGGCTGACGCAGGTTGCCCAGGTTGTACCCCGGCTCGCTCGCCGCCGAGAAGACGCGCTGCCGGGTTTCTTCGGAAATCCCCACCTGGTGGTTGAGGGAATGTGACACGGTCGCCACCGACACGCCGGCGTGTTTGGCCACATCCCGAATGGTTGGACTGTCTGTCTCGGGTTTCTCCACTTCTGCTGTCCTCCGGTCCAGCATAGCTCGGCTGTCCTTGTCTTAGTCATTTGTTTCAGAAACAGAATCGCGCAACCCAGTGGTGTGGCTGTCGCACCGGGCCATAGGTCACCGCTGAAGTCCTGCATCAATCGGTCAGGCAGGGCGCGGTACCTTAACTTCAAGGCCGAGAAAAAGCCGCTTATAGCGTTTGTCCGAATTACGCCTTGAGTGGAAGGGCACCCCTTACAGTTGCGTTCTCCCCAATGCGCATTCAGGTTCGCGCTGCTCGGTCAACAAGAAGTCCTCTTCTGACAAATTTTCCAAGAGAATACTCTTTGAGGTCTATACGCCTTCCCTTTTCGGCCCGGAACCCACGGAAAACAGGACCGACGCGGGGGAGAGGTAAGATGCCCTGCCTCTCCTCTTGGTAGTTTCTGTAACAGAAAAGCAGCTTGTTATTACAGTTACGCGAGAGAAGCGGGGATCACCCGGCGCCCTGACGGAGGAAGTTCTGCAGAACACCGGGCCTGTCCTGCCCGGCAGCTTCTAGGCCGCCTCCGACGTCGCTGCCTGGTACCCATGGAGTGGTCCTGACAGCCAGGCCGTCGTGTACGCAGCGAAAGCCCTCAACGCTTCCCTGAGCGCCTTCCCGGTGCGACCGGTCCTCGCGGAAGGTGCGGGGTTTCAGGGCGCCGCTCAGGGCACATTCCTAACGGCGGTGTCCAGCGTCACGCCGCTCCACGCCGTTCTGTATAGGGGTCAGGGCGTCTTTGCGGCCTCTCTGCCACCGGCGAGCCGCTCGACGCCCTTATGGCCACGGTGGGCCTTAGGCCCACTGCCTTCAACCCCACCGCATTACGCGCCATAAAGGTGGGCCACCAGACCTACGGCCTGCCGCCAGATGTCCAGCGCGCGACAACAAGGACATGTTCAAGGTGGCGGGGCTGGACCCCACAGGCCGGCGAGGACACTAGCCGAGACGCTCAGCGTGAAGCAGGGGAGCGGCCACGAGCATTCCGTGGCTGTAACAGGGCAATCCCCTGCCTGCGCCTCACCCTCCAAAACCGGCGCTCCTCTCCAGGACCGAGGCGGTCACCGAGAAGTTGCCCGCCCGGGTTCAGCAGGTGCTCCGGAGTGGACCCGGCGGTCCAGAGAAGCGTACCGGATGCGGAGGAGGGAGATGTGCCGTTCGGCCGTCAAGGTGGCTGCTCCTTTCGAGAAACGGGACAAGCAGAGTAAAAGCCCGGCCTTTCGCAGCACCGGAAGGCGCAGCGGGAACAGACCGTCTGGCGCACGGCGAAGGTTTGCGGCTGCTCTCCGGTCCGCCGCCTGCTCGCGGCCACCGGAAAACACCTCTGGGCAACGCTCAGGTTCTCCCAGGGCTCTTCGCCCTAGCCGCCACCTTTCCAAAAGACCTTAAGCGCTCCTTTCGATGGTGGGCAGGTGTGGTCCGGGTCCGGGGCGTCTCCCCTACCCTCTGGTTATGCCTGACCTCACCCAGTTGCCCCACCGGCTCGACCCCTCGCGGCACACCTGCCGGGCCATCATCGAGACGCCGAAGGGGCGGCGTAGCAAATTTGATTACGACCCCCACTCGGGACTGTTCGAACTTGGCGGTTTGCTGCCGGAAGGCATGACCTTTCCCCTGGACTTCGGCTTCGTGCCCTCGACGCTGGGCGAGGACGGGGACCCGCTCGACGTTCTGGTGCTGAGTGAGGAGTCGACCTTCACCGGTTGCCTGCTGGAGGTGCGTCTGATCGGGGTGATTGAGGCCGAGCAGAGTGAGGAGGGGCAGACCGGGCGCAACGACCGGATGCTGGCGGTGTCGAGCGCCTCGCATCTGTACAGGGAGGTTTCGCACATGAAGCAGCTGCCCAGCATGACCGTGGAGCACCTCTCCCAGTTTTTCGTGAATTACAATGCCCTCAAGGGCAAGGCGTTCCGGGTGCTGGGCGTTCAGGGCCCCGAGCGGGCGACCGAGCTTGTGAAGGCTGGAAGCGGTGCCCTGAAGAAGAAGGACGAAGACAGGGCGGCCGGGTCCTGAAACCCAGTCGTTTAGAGGAGCAAGGCGGAGCAGGCCAAAGGTTGCCTCTCTCCCTCCCCCACTGAACACCCCTTCGCATCCACGACTCACACGGCGCGCCGCGCGGATGACGTCGGCCGTTCCCTCTCGGGCATGATGAAGACATGGACAACCGTGATCAGCGTCTCCCACCGTTTTCCACCGGTGACGCCACCCCTGGTCACCAGGTGATCAGGCGCCTGGAAGATATTCCCGAATTCGCCAGCGACGGGGAGCGGACGGCATTCTGGGACAACCACAGCCTCTCCGAAGAGCTCTGGGAACGAATGCGGCAGGGCGACCCTGAGCTGGAACGGCTCCTGCTCGGCGGAACCGCTGAGGCTGTTGCAGACGCACCCGGTGCAGCCGTCGAATTCGTGACTCCAGCTTTGGGACGTTCGGGAGTTGGGAAGCGGGCCGGGAACTCCCCGGAGGACTGACCTCCCCTCTGAAGCTTCCTGAGTTCCGAGGCGAGGGAGGGAAGGCCGTCACAGTGCGGTGAAAGTTCAACGCGGTCAGAGCGCCGCTCCTGGCCCGAAACCGCTGAACCCCGCCTGTTCCTCCCCTCACCTGTCTTGGGCCACCTCGAACGGTTGGGCGCTGCCCACGGCGGGGACCCCTCCCTGCGCGAACTCCATGAGGGGCGCGGGTGTGGTGTAGCGCCCTGGAGCCAAGGCCCGAAGCGAATAGCGCAACGTGGTCACGCCTGCGGGGACGCCTTCCAAGTAGAACACCGCCCGGTCACCGGAGATGGAACGGTCCGCCCACAGGGCTTGGGCCGCGCCTGCAGGTTGCGCCCAGCCCGAAAAGGCGCAGGGGCGGTCATCCACCGCTTCCAGGCCACCGGGCAGGGGATCGGTGACGCGCAGATGCCGCTGGGCAGGGAGGTCCGCAGGGTCAGGGGCACGGTAACTACCTCGTCCCGCCCGACCTTCGAGCGGTCATAACGGCGTTCGATCACGACGGCGCTTGCCGCATCCGGAGGCGTCCCTGCCGTGCGGATCCGCAGTTCGCGTTCAAAGGCGAGAGGGCCGTCTGCATCCAGCTTCAGCTTCGTGCCCGGCTGAGCGCCGGAGGTGGGGATCAGCAGTCGCAGGGGCGCGCCCACCCGGACGATCTGCTGAAATCCGCCGAGGGTAACGCACACCTGGGTCTCCCGGCTTGCGCCTTCCGTCCCGGCCAGAAGGCGCAGGGCTGTGACGGCCGATGCCGTGGCGACCGGGCTCTCACAGGCCCCGCCGGTCTTCCGCTCCAGCAGCCCGGCCCGCAGCGCTGGGATGTCTACCCGAACCTTTAGCCGCAGGGCCGCCTGCAACAGCAGGGCCGTGGCCTCGCTGCCTTCCAGCCCCAGGCCTCCCAACCGTGTTTCCTTGGCTTGTCGGCGGGCACGGTCATACAGCGTGCGGGCGAACTCGGGGTTGGGCACGGCGAGCACGGCTGCCAGGCGGGCCTGCTCTCCCGGCGCCGTGACTTTTCCAGCTTGACCCAGCTTCTGGGCAGCGGCGAAATCGCCCGCCTGGGCGAGGGCCACAGTGGGCAGAACCTGCCTGCTATCGGCGGTAGGGGCCTGCAGGGCACGGGCTTCCCGCGCGCTCCGTGCCAATGTGGCCGCGTCCGTCAGGCCCGCCCTCTTCGCCTGCACGAGGGCCTGCAGGGCGCGGCCGGTCATCTCGGCTGTGGGTTGACTTCCTGCCGTCCAGCCCCAACCGCCCTCTCGGTGCAGCGCCAGCAGGCCCGTGAGGTCCCGGCGGGCTTGCACCTCGGCACGGTCGCGCGACGCCTCCATCCCAGACGGGCCGCCAGGGCGGTGAGGTCCAGATTGGCCCCCAGGCGGGCGGCCACGCCTTCGGTCGTCACCCAGCGCTCCTCCGGGTCCTGCATGTGGGCGTCCAGCCCGCCCAGGACCGCCTGCAGGGATGTAACGGCGAGGTCCGCGGTGAGGCTCTCGGGACGCCCTCCGGAGGGCCAGGTGAGGACGTCCGTCAGGACGCCGCGCTGAGGCTGCGTGCCCTGGGACGTTAGCAGGGTCCGTGGGCTGGCCCCACGCAGGGGAAGCGTCTCGCGCAGGGCGTCCCGTTCGCTGCCGCGTACCGCCCGCGCTCCGGGGGTGAGGCCCGGCCCCGACGTGCGGGCCCTTAGGGGAAAGCGGACCGTCCCGGAGCCGAACTTCAGGGGAATGGCCTGAGCGGCTCCCGCACCGGCCGCCTTGAAGCCCAGGGTCACGGGCGACGGGAGGCCGGTGCGGTCCTGCACGCTGACGTAGGCGCTGCCCTCGTCGCCCTGGGTGAGCACGCGCGGGCGCGACAGTCGCACGGCAAACGGCAACTCGGCGCGCAGTTCGGCCCGCTTGGCCTCGCCCGCCCCACCATTACGGCCCAGCGCGCGGACACTGATGCGGTATGGTCCAGCAGTTCCGGCAAGCGCACGCGGACCTGTGCGGTGCTGCCCGGACGATCATCTCCGCCACCGTCACCGCCCCCATCTGGACTTCTGGCCGTACGGAACACCTCTACATCTGGGAAGCTGACTCCCCACAGCAACTGCCAGGGGTCCGGCGTCGGGTCGGGAGTCACGGCGTACACCGCCTCGTGGACCACCGCGAGCGTGACGAGCGCCGCCACCGGTTTTCCCCCTGCCGCGTACAGATGGTCAAGGTGGCCTCGGTTCCCGGTTGCAGGAGGCCTGTGGGAGCGCTGACCCGCACGTCGAGTTGCCGGTCGGTGCGGGGGACGAACAGCAGGGGCGTTCTGGCCTGCCAGGTGTCCGCCCCGAACACGGCGACCGCGCCAAAACGTACCCCGCTGGAAAGATCAGGGGTGACGGGCCAGTCCAGGGTCATGCTCGGTCCAGTCACCAGCAGCAACTGGGGTGTGACCTGGCCCTCCACCTCGGCCCGCAGCAGAATGGGCGTGCCCCGGGGAAGGTCCGTCGTCAGGGTCAGGTGTGCCGTCTCCCCCACCGCGTAGCGTTCTCGGGAGGCGCACCGTCACCGCTCTCTGAAAAGGCAGCGGCCCGGTTGGAGCTGCCGGACGACCCCCAGACCACGTAGAGTTTCGCCCGGACGGTAGACGGGTTTGTCGGTCTGAATCAGGGCATGCGCCCGAACGGGTTCCGTACTTCCCAGGCCATAACCCCACGTTGAATACGGTGTGATGGACCACACCGCCGAGGCGCGAGGACCCCAGCAACCGCAGCCGCTCCCGGTGGGGCAACAGGGCCAGCCCCTGGGCGTTCGTCGTCACACTGGGAAGACGACGCACAGTCCCTGCCGTGCCGCCGCCATCCATCAGGAACGCCTCGGCTTGGAGACGTGCTCTGGGGAGTACCTGGCCGCCGTCCATGCGGGTGGCCCACACCAGCAGACCTGTGGGAGTCGCTAAAGCGGTAAGGGCCGAGTCCGTAACCTGCAGCACGCCCGCACCCAGGACCGGAGCCGGGACGTCTGCGCGGGAGATGGAAAGCGTTTTGAGGGCTGGCCCCGCACCTTCAGGCAAAAGCCCCCCGGCGCCGCGGGGCAAGACCCGCACTACGCAGTCGTTGACTGTGTCGGCGGGCGTTCCTGCCGTCCGCTCCAGGTACAACGTTACCGGACCGGGGAACTGAGGTGGCATGCCCCACGTCTGTCCGCTGAGGATCACTTCGGTGGTCCCCGAACGGATGGTGCCTGCATGGGCGTACAACACCTGCTGACCGTACGGGACGGTGACCATCCGCCGACTTCCTTCCCCCGTGGTCTCCAAAACCTGAACGGGCTTGCCAGGAGGCAGCGCCAGGCCAGGCTGACCCTACAGACCGGGCGCAGCGTACAGCGGCGTCGGAGCAACGGTCCGCTCCGCTCCTGCCTGGAGATCCAGCAGCGCCAGGAGAACAGGAAGCGGCGTTGAAGGGGACGAGGCATTTCTCAGCCTACGTAGAATGTCCGGCCTCCTGCGCCGCATTTGCGGCGGCCAGGCCTACCAGCGGAGCGGAGCACCACGCTGAGAAGTACCGGGCCTTCCAATTTAACCTCCCCCAGCTGAAGAGCGGGGACGGTTAAAACGCAGCGCTTGCACGGCTCGCGACCTCCCCCCCGCTTCTGTCTTCACGTGAAGACGAAGGTCAAAACCGGGCTTCCACGTATGCTGAGAGCACATGCGTGCACTGACGTTCTTTAATCACGCCGGGGGGGCCGGGAAGACGAGCCTGGCCCTGAACCTCGGCCACGCCCTTTCCCAGCGGGGGCACCGCGTTCTGCTGGTCGATCTCGATCCACAGGCCAATCTCAGCACCTGGCTGGGGCTGCCGCTCGTCGCGGACGAACTCACCGCCTTCGAGGTGGCCGTCAACAGCGAGGCGGCGTTGCCGACGCCTCAGCGTGTTCACGGCCTGGACCTCATTCCCAGTAATCTGCATATGGCGCTGTCTGAGGGACAGATGATGGCCCAGGAAGGGGCCACCCTCAACCTGAGGTTCGCGCTGCAGGCCTTGGAGGACCGCTACGACGCGGTGCTGATCGACAGTCCACCCAGCCTGGGTAAACTGGCCGTTCTGGCGGCCCTCGCGGCCGATCAACTCATCGTGCCCGTTCCCACCCGGGCCAAGGGCCTCAACGGTCTGCCCGGAGTTCTGGCGGCCCTGAACACCTACCGTCGGTTGCGGCCCGAGTTGCGGGTCGGTCTGTTTGTGCCCACCCTCTACGACACCCGCAATTCGCACGACCGCGAGGTTCTGGAGACACTCAAGGCCCAGTTAAAGCCCCTCTCTCTGCCCCTGACCTATCGCCCGGCAGTTTGGAACGACAGTGCGGGCGTGGGAGAACCGGTCCTGGCGTTTGCGCCCGGCAGTCCGGCCGCGCAGGAGATCGCTGGGTTGGCCGAACAAGTAGCGCGGGTCGCGGGACTCCCCGAAGTGGGCCACCGTGGCTAAGCGCCGCTTCGATGCCGCTGGAACGCTCGACGCGCTGTTGGGCCCAGCGGGAGCAGGTGAACTCATCAGCCGGGAGGGCTTGCGACTCTTAAAGGTCAGTGAGCTTTCTCCCACTCCACACCAACCCCGCAGCAGCTTTCCGGAAGAAGGGCTGGCAGAGCTGGCCGAGAGCATCCGGCAAAACGGTGTCCTTCAGCCGCTGCTGGTGCGGCAGTTGGGGAAACGGTACGAAATCGTGGCGGGAGAACGGCGCTGGCGCGCGGCCCAATTGGCCGGTGTGGACGTTTTACCGGTCTACCTGCGCGAGCTGGACGACCAGCAAGCCGCTGCGGCGTCTGCCATGGAGAACCTGATGCGGGAAGACCTCAACCCCGTGGAGGAAGTGGAAGCCAAACGCCGGATCGCCGCCCTCACCCTGGGCGTTCCCGAGGAGCAGGTGCTCGGTCGCCTGCGGGTCTTGCTCGACCGACCCGAGGAAGACGCCGATGGCGTCGCGCAACTCGACGCTGCGTTCCTACGGCTGGGAGGGGAGAAGTGGCAGTCTTTCCTGCGGAACAAGGCCCGCATCCTCAATCTTCCCGCTGACGTGAAGCAGGCCATCCGCGAGGGTCTGGACTACCGCAAGGCCCTCGTGATCGGAAGCGTCGAGGACCAGCAGGGGAGAGCAGCGCTGCTGCAGAAGGCGGCCCAGGGAGCGACGGTGCAGGGGTTGCGAGACGCCCTGCGCTCTGCCGTGCCGGACCGGGAGCAGCAGTGGCGCGCCGTCTCCCGCGCCCTGGGGCAAAAGCGTCGGCTGGAACGTCTGGACGCCAAGCAACTCGCCCGGGTCGACCGGCTCCTGACCGAGCTTTCCCAGATCCTGGATCAGGAGGAGCCCAAGAAACCCCGGGGGAGCAAGGCGGCACAGGCTTCATAACCGGTGAGCAATGGGGGGCGCAAGCTGCCTCCCTCTGTTGTTTCCGTACGCTCTGCGTGATTCTCATCCGGTATAGCCGCGTTCCAGCACTGCGGGACAGCTGCAGCTGTCCCGCAGTGCTGCTCTCAGAGGGAAGACGCGTCCCCGACCTCGCTCATACCGAGGCCACGCCGCAACGCCTTCAGGCTGCGGTCCAGAAACTCCTGTGAGACGGATGCGTGTGGCCTGAAGTGTTCGCTGGCGTGGTACGCGCCCTCCACCTCAAAGAACTCACACGGAACACCCGCCTCGTTGAGACGGTGGGCGTACTCCCGGTCCTCGGGATAAAACAGGTCCAGCGTACCGACACCGATCCACGCCGGCGCAAGCCCCTGGAGGTCATCACGGCGTGCGGGAACCGCGTACGCCGGCGCGTCCTCCCAGACTGGAGGGCGGCCCAGATACGACGCCCACCCCAACCCGTTTGACCCGGGCGTCCACACGAACTCCCCGCGGCCTCCGTGATCTTTTCGCAAAACCGTACGGTCGTCCAGCATCGGGTACAGCAGGAGCTGGAAGGCCGGGCGAACCTCACCCCGGTCGTGCGCGAGTTGCGCGAGGGCCGCCGCAAGGCCTGCTCCCGCGCTGTCCCCGGCGACTGCAATTCGCGTCGGGTCCACACCCAGTTCGGCAGCTTGGTTCCGCAGCCACTTCAGAGCGGCGTAGCAGTCTTCCAGGGGCCCTGGGAAGGGGGTCTCGGGCGCGAGGCGGTACTCCACGTTCACGACCAGCAGTCCGAGCCTGTTTGCAAAGCGGCCGCACTGCAGGTGATAGTCCTGTGCGGAACCGGAAACAAAGCCCCCACCGTGGATGTAGAGCAGTGCGGCCGCATCTCGGGGTCCCGCCAGGGGCGAGTACAGCAGCACGGGCACGTCCGGCGCGCCGGTAGGGCCGGGCACCAAACGCCGTTCAAACTTGACGTCGCTGGGATCAGGCACACTCCGTGACAAACGGCGTGTCAAAGAGACGAGCCCCCGCGTGAACGCTGGGTGCCGCACCCTCAGCAGCGGATGACGGAGTTCAGGGTGCAGACTCGCGTAGGAGCAGGCGCGGCGGGTATATATCCACGCAGCCAGCACCCCCAGGGCCACGCCCCATTCAGTCCTTCTTCTCGTATTCAACGCATTCTCCTTGGGACAGCGGTGGAAGGAAGGTGAACGCAGGCACCCAATTGGCCAGTCGTCTGCTCGGGAGCGCCCCCACGCAGTTTCGAATGATACCGCCGCCGTCAGCCGGCGGTAGGGCCGAGGAGGTGGCGCGCTCGGTCCCTACAGCAGAGACGCAGATCAAGGCCTTTCGCTTGTCCTTTGCCCACCCGTTGGGAGGAGGGGCGAAGCAGATCACCGATTTCAACGGCCCTCGTCGCCCCCCACCTCCCCGCTCAAGTATCACTTGGTAACGTCACGTTGTTCTGCGGGGGTGACGCCACAAGCGGCTCCCCAGAGGTGATGTTCGCCTTCGGTCCACAACCCGAGTCCTGCACCTGAATAGATAGAGGAAGTGCTCCCTCAGACGGTTTCCGGGTCATCCGTTCCATCCCCTCGGCTTCGGTGATTCCACGCCTCTGTGCCACCGTTTTCCTGCGTTCTCCGCTCGGATTGGCCCGTTGTGGAATACCTGACGAAACCGTATCAGACGCAAGAACGAGGGTGGAAACGACCTCAAGCTCAGCGGGAAGCGCGCCTTTCTTTTGACAGACGCACGCTGTCTGTTCCAACCAGTCCCTGGCAGCAGCGCGGCCTCCAGGCTGTGCTGGGTTTGTTTCTCCCCCGGAGTCGAAAACTGCCCTCCTTCCCGCTCGGATCGTACGCCCCGACGCCCTTGGCCGCCTCCTGAATGCTGATCAGCTTCAGGCGAGCCGCATTCGTCTCAATCGGGCGCTGCAGCGCTCGCTCACCCGTGTCTTTGCGCCTGCGTCCGCACGTCATACGGGCTCCGGTTGAATCGTTTGCGGAGCCATTCAGGGCGAGAAGGAGAGAAACGGGTTTCGGGTGTGGAGGGAAGCACACCGGCGATCTTCCAATTCATTAACGCAACAAACGCAATCTGGATCAGACGTTGATTTTTAGGTGCTTTCTCCGAATACCTCCTGCTGATGTTTGTTTTTCTGATGCCGAGTCTCTCCGACCCAGGGCCTGGGGTCTCAGCTTTGCGTCCATGCTCCAAACCGTTGGGCCGCCTGAACTTCAGATTCAGGCGGCCATGTTATGGATGACTGCTGCTCCATCCAAGGGGGGAATTCAGGGAGACAGCACAGTCCCCTGACGCCTGGCCTTTAGCTCACGCTCCTTGAGCGCCTCGGCGGCGAAGAAGGAACCCAGCACGGCCCCGACGGAAAGGAGTTGACCCATTACACCTTCCCAGGTGGGGTGGAGGCCCAGCCACAGTCCCAGCGAGGCGGGCAGCGCCATTGGCAGGGGATGGACCGGTAGCCAGCCGACGAGCTGTAGGGTATGCACGGTATTGCCCACCATCACCCCAAGCACCGCGCAGATCAGAGCGCCCGTCCAGACCAGCAGCTTTTTCATGGGGAGCTTCGCCTGCCAGCGGAACACCAGAACGCCCACGCCGAGGACTGCCGCGAGGCCCAGGGCAGTTCCGCCAAGCACGGGGGACACGCCCGCCTGCAGCACCAGCGATTGCAAGAACAGTACGGTCTCAAAGCCCTCACGGTAGATCGAGGTGAAGCCCAGCAGGGCCAGGCCCCACCACTGCGCCCGCAGCGCTCCGCTCGCCTGGGAACCGTGGGTCAGCCCGTGCTTGTGCTTCTGGAAGCTCGCCATGCGGTCCGTCCAGTACACCTGATGAAAAAACCAGTTCATGATCAGCAGCAGCACGCCGATGGCGACGAGGGACACCACGGCTTCGAGCTTCTCGCCGTACTTGCCCAGCAGTGTCAGCGTCTGCTGCATCACGAACCAGGTGGCGGCGGTGGCCACCCCTGCGCCCGCTGCGCCCAGCCACATGGGACGGCGCAGCTTCACCAGAGGGCCCTTGCGTAGGCTGCCCATCAGGGCCGCCAGGATCAGCACGGCTTCGAGCCCCTCACGAAACACAATGATGCCCGCGTTCGTGGCCACGGCGGCGGGCGCCACCTCGGTTCCCAGAATCTTGCCGACTTCGGTCATGGTGGTCTGCAACTCCGCGCGGGTGGCCTGGAACTCGCCCACCGCCGCCTTCGCCTGAATCAGCGCAGCCAGGCCCCGGGGCTGCTGCCCGTTCCAGATCAGGTTTTCCAGCCGCACCTTCAGGTCCGGGTTGAACACCGCGATGCGCGCCTCTGTCCCACTTTCAAGCAGGGAATAGGCGTCCAGGCGTGCGTTCTCCGCGGCCGTCCAGTCTGCGGCCTGCGCCGCAGCCACCACCGCGTCGAGCTGCGTCCGCACCACGTCGAGGTCCGCCCCTGCGTCGGCCTTCTGCCAGTCCGCGGGAAGGGCGGCGCGCGCACGGGCGATCAGCGCCTTGACCTGTTTGTTCAGTGTGGCGGGCGTGGGCACTGTTTCAGCCAGCTGGGCGGCGGAAAGCTGATGGCCCAGGTCTGCCAGGTCTACCGTCAGCGCGCGGGCCTGCGCTGCGTCGGGCAGCAGGGGGGCGATATCCGCAAAGGCCGCCTGCGCTCCAGCGAGGAAGGTGCGCGCCTCGTTCACCTCCACCTCCTGCGTGACCACCGCGCCCGCGCCGTCGGCCTTGACGCCGCGCCCATATTCGACCGACACCAGGGGCAGGTAACGCAGGAGCTGCGCGGCGCGTCCGCTCTTCTCCCGTTCGCTCAGTGGGGCTGCGCGGAAACCCTCCAGCCCTGCCTGAACCTGCGGGAGGGCCGCGGGAAGGTCCTCGAATGCGCGTGACAGGCGGGTGGTGGCATTCTGGCCACGCTGCCCGGCGTAGGCCGGCCGCAGCAGCCGGAAGTAACCTGCAGCCAGGGCGGCCTGCTCGGCAGCCAGGGTACGAAACCCGCGTTCCTGCGACACCTGCAACTCGCGCAAGGCGTCGTTCAGCCGCGCCTGATAGCCGTCAAGTACGTCCGAGCGGACGGCCTTCAGGGTATCGGCGGGGGTGGTTCGGCCCGCTTCCAGCGCCTCCAGGGCAGTGGTCGCGTCTGTACTCAGCCGAGTCAGACGGCTCGCCACCCGGAACTCGCGCACCGCCAGCCAGTCGCGGGCCGCCGGTACGTCACCTGCCTGCACGTGGCGTTCCAGCGTGGCGTTCGCTCCCTCCAGCAGGGCCGTCCACGCGCCGGCACGGGCGCGTGCCAGGGCTGGACCGTCGCCGCTCCGGGCCGCAGCCTCCGCCTGCTGCAGACCTGTATCCACAGCCTGTGCGCTCTGCGGTGCCGCCTCAGCCAGGGCTACGCGCAGGGGACCGAAGGCCTCGCGGGCCTGGGCCACCAGTCCGGCGGCCTCCTGCGGGTCAAAGTCGACTTCCATTCCCGCCTCGGCCAGCCGTGAGCGCACCGTCTCGGCGGGGGTGGCGAGGTCGGCGGCCTGGGCCGCACCCAGCAGCAGCAGGGCCAGTCCGGCGGCCCGCTTCAGTTCGGGGGGCACTTCACTGCACCTTCACGCCGAGCAGCGCTGCCGCCTGCGTCAGGCGTCCTGTGATGACGGTGGCCCTGTTCTGCGCTTCTCTCTGCAGGGCCTCGGCCTGCTCGGGGCTGTAGTGGCGCGTCTGTTCGCGGGCCACCAACCGGTCAACCAGAGATGCGAGTTCGTTCATGCCGCTGTGAATCTGGCCGTCGAGCGCAGCGTTCCTGGCCTTCACGTCTTGGCTCAGCCCCCGGTACATCGCCTGCCAGGAGGCGACGTTGCCGCGCAGGTCGCTCAGGCGGGAGATCACGACAAAGTCCTTGCGCTGGCTCCTGGCTCCCAGCACGAAGGGACTGGTCTTCCAGTCCTCGAAAAACACGGGACCGACCGTGGGCACGTTGCCGACCAAGGCGCCGAACACGTCCTCACGGGTGGGGATCCAGGCCTGGGCCGCTTTCTGGAGGCGCTGCGACTCGCTGTGCAGCCGGTCTGCAGCGGCCTTGAGCACCCCGGCGTCCGGCAACTGGTCGCCGAAATTCAGCCGGCCGTCGCCGTCCACATCGTATCTGACCCCACTGCCGTAGGCCTTCACCGTGCCCCACAGCGTGCCCTCGCTGACCCCAAACAGGTTGCCCGGCTTGGGCAGTACCCGGCCGCTCGGGAGTTTGAGGTCGAAGGGCACCACGTCCTCGCCGCCCTCCGCCGCGCTTGTGCCCGCGTCCAGAATCAGGTCGAACTCGCTGAGGTCTTCCACGCCCGCGACGATGCCCTCAATGTCCTCGTAGGCGGGGCTGGCCTTCTGCCACCCGGCCCGGGCCTGCTGCAGTGCCCCCCGGGCCTGCGTGCTCCGCGCCAGCCGCGCGTAGTCGAAACCCGCCTTCTGGGCAAGGTCGTAATACCGGTCCGCCGCAGCTTTCAGCGCCGCCGTGCCGGCGAGCTGCGTGCTGATCTTGCCGCTCAGGTAGGTTTTCACGCCGCTCAAGTCGGCTGCCTGGGCCGTTCCGAGCAGCAAAGCCAGGGCGAGTCCCGTTAATTTCCCATTCATCCGTTAGAAAGTAGATTAATCGGAGTATATAAGTCAAGATTGCGGCTCCTGCTGCTTGGGGGAGGCGGCGAGACGGCGTTGGGGGCAGGCAGTCGCTGGGTCAAGCTGACCCAGGCCGCTGCCCCTCATCCAGAAGTGGGGGAGGGGCAGCGGGGCGAGAAGTCAGGGCGGTAGGCGCACCACACCTCGACCGGTGGTCGCCCGTCAGATCTTCCGGACTGCTCCCCGCGCCGCGCTCGTGGTCATGCTGGCGTAGGCGCGCAGGGCCGCCGTAACTTTACGGGGCCGGGCCTCGGCCGGATGCCAGCCATCCTCGTCGCGCTTCTGCCGGCGGGCAGCGAGGGTGGCGTCGTCCACAGCGAGGTGGATGCTGCGGCCCGGGATGTCGATCTCGATGCGGTCGCCCGTCTCCACGAGGCCGATGGTGCCGCCCTCGGCCGCTTCGGGAGACACGTGGCCGATGGACAGTCCCGACGAGCCACCGCTGAATCGCCCGTCGGTCACGAGCGCGCACGCCTTGCCCAGCCCCCTCGATTTCAGGTAGCTGGTGGGGTACAGCATCTCCTGCATCCCGGGACCACCACGGGGACCCTCGTAGCGGATCAGGACGACCTCGCCCGCCTGCACGTCGCCGTTGAGGATGCCGTCCACGGCCGCGTCCTGCGACTCAAAGACGCGCGCGGTGCCGGTGAATTTGAGGATGCTCTCGTCCACCCCGGCGGTCTTGACGATGCAGCCGTCCTCCGCGAGGTTGCCGTACAGCACGGCCAGCCCGCCGTCACTTGAGAAGGCGTGCTCGGCGCTGCGGATCACGCCCCCTTCCCGGTCCGTATCGAGGACCGTGTAGCGGCGCGACTGCGAGAAGGCGAGTTGCGTGGGAATCCCGCCGGGAGCGGCGCGGTAAAACTCGTGGGTTTTTTCGTCCGCTGTGCGCGACACGTCCCATCGCTCCAGGGCGTCGGTCAGGCTGGTGGCGTGGACGAAGCGCACGTCGCGGTTGAGCAGATTCGCCCTTTCCAGCTGTCCCAGGATCGCCATGATGCCCCCGGCGCGGTGGACGTCTTCCATATGCACGTCGTTTTTTGCCGGAGCCACTTTACACAGCACCGGAACGCGGCGCGACAGGCGGTCAATGTCCGACATGGTAAAGTCCACCCCCGCCTCGTGCGCGGCGGCGAGCAGGTGCAGCACCGTGTTCGTGGAACCGCCCATGGCGATATCGAGCGTCATGGCGTTTTCGAAGGCGGCCAGCGTGGCGATCGAGCGCGGCAAGACGCCCTCTTCGTTCCCCTCGTAATAGCGCTTGGCGAGGTCGACGATCAGGTGACCTGCCTCCCGGAACAGCCGTTCGCGGTCGCTGTGCGTCGCAAGCACCGAGCCGTTGCCCGGGAGAGACAGGCCCAGCGCTTCGGTCAAGCAGTTCATAGAGTTGGCTGTGAACATCCCCGAGCAGGAGCCGCAGGTCGGGCAGGCGCTTCTCTCCACGTCCAGAACTTGCTCGTCGCTCACGGCGTCGTCCGCAGCCATGACCATCGCGTCCACAAGGTCCAGAGAATGCAGGGTGTTCTTGAGCAGGATTTTGCCGGCTTCCATTGGTCCGCCCGATACGAACACGGCGGGGATGTTCAGGCGCAGCGCGGCCATCAGCATGCCGGGCGTGATCTTGTCGCAGTTGGAGATGCAGACCATCGCGTCCGCGCAGTGGGCGTTCACCATGTATTCCACGCTGTCGGCGATCAGTTCACGGCTGGGTAGCGAGTACAGCATGCCGTCGTGGCCCATCGCGATGCCGTCGTCCACGGCGATGGTGTTGAATTCCTTGGCCACGCCGCCCGCCGCCTCGATCTCACGGGCAACGAGCTGGCCGAGGTCCTTGAGGTGGACGTGCCCCGGCACGAACTGGGTAAACGAGTTCACCACAGCGATGATGGGTTTCTGGAAGTCACCCTCCTGCATTCCCGTCGCCCGCCATAGGGCCCGTGCGCCGGCCATGTTGCGGCCTTCGGTCGTCGTTCTTGAGCGGTAGGTCGGCATAATGCCCCGATTCTGCATCTCGGTGGGGAACGGGAGGCCGAGACATAGAAACAAGGCTGCTGGCCGGGAGGGGCCAGGAAGTCGGAGGCCTTTCTCCTGCGCTCCGTCCACCTGACCCAGCGCCCGGGGACTCCCGGCAGTTCCCTCGTGGAGCTGCCCCCCCCTTTCCCCCCCACTGGTCCGGACGCATATGCGTCACCCCCGCGTTCCCTGGATTCATACACTGTGGTTGTCGGCTCCCCTTCCGCTCGCAGACCACACCCAGCGCTGGCACAGCCCAGGAGAACCCCATGTATTCCACCTTGATCTTGCTGCTGCTTCTCAGCGCCGTCGCGCTGCAGTTCGCTCTGAAGTCCACGGTCAAAAAGCATCTCAAGACCTTGGGGCCCCGCCCGGAGACCGGCGCGCAGGTGGCGCGGACGCTGCTTGACCGTCAGGGCCTGCCCCACGTGACCGTCGAAGAGACGTCCAGCAAGCTCTCGGACCATTACGATCCACGGGGGAAGGTCGTGCGCCTCTCGGCGGACATCTACCACGGTCAGGGCGTCGCGGCGCAGGCCATCGCCGCCCACGAATGCGGGCATGCCGCGCAGGACGCCGAAGCGATGGCCCTGCTGCGGCTGCGCGGCCAGCTCGCGCTGCCCCTCTCGGCGGCGTCGTGGCTCGCGCCCCTGATGGTCATGGTGGGCGTGATGGTCCATTTCACCGCGCTGTACTGGCTGGGGGCCCTGATCTTCGCCGCGCTGCTCGCCTTCCACCTCATCACCCTGCCGGTCGAGTTCGACGCCAGCCGCCGGGCCCTCACGGCGCTGCACCAGTTGCGGTACCTCGACGGCCGCAACGTGGGTGGGGCTCGGCGCGTGCTCGGCATGGCCGCCATGACCTACGTGATCGCCGCCCTGATGGCCTTCGTGCAGTTGCTGCAAATCCTGACCCGCCGGTAGGGACGGGCCTCAGCCCGCTCTACCGGGCGGCCACGCCTGGAAAGCCGCGCAGCACCCGCGCCGTCGAGTCCCGCACGATCACCCTCAGCTCGAACTGGGGCAGGGGAGAGGCCACGCCCTCCAACCGCGAAAGCACATGGGCAGCGAGCGCTTGCCCAATGGCGTAGGTGGGCTGCTGCACGGTGGTCAGGGGCGGCGAGGTAAAGGCGGTGCCCGGCAGATCGTCAAAGCCCACCAATGACACGTCGTCGGGCACGCGCAGGCCCTTGCGGTACAGCGCGAGCCGCGCTCCCACTGCCATCTGGTCGTTGCCGGCGAAGATGGCGGTAAAGGGGACCAGGCCCTCAATCAGGCGGGTGGTGGCCTGGTACGCCGTCTGCTCCAGAAAGTCGCCCGTTACCAGGAGGCGGGGATCGGGCGTCACGCCGTTGTCGCGCAGCGCCGCCTGATAACCCCGTAGGCGGTCTTCGGCGTCCTGCTGCGCCTCGGGGCCCCGGATATGCACGATGTCGCGGTGCCCCCGTTCGATCAGGTGGCGGGTGGCGCCGTAGGCTCCGCGAAACTGGTCCAGCGCGAGGCAGTGGTCCTCCAGGCCGGGAACGAGGCGTCCGAACACGAACAGCGGCACCTGCTCGGCCACCTCCCTGAGTTCCGCGTCGCTCAGGGTGCTGCCCAGCAGGACGAGGGCGTCTACCCGCCGGGAGATCAGGGTGTCGATCGCGCGGCGCTCATACGCCCGCGTCCAGTGCCCGCTGTTGAAGACCGGCTGATACGCCGTGTCCAGCAGCGCGTGTTCGATACCCCGGATTACGTCCGCGTAGTAGGGGCTCACGATGTCCTCGGCCAGCACGCCCACGCTCATGCTGCGGCCGCTGGTCAGGGTCCGTGCGAGGTGGTTGGGCTGAAAGCCCAGCCGCTCCAGCGCCGCCTCAACGGCCCGGCGTTTGTCCTCGGCCACGAACGCCGTGCCGTTCATTGCGCGGGACACGGTACTGATGGACACGCCCGCCTCCCGCGCAACCTCGTTGATGGTGACGCTCCGTTTTCTCATGGCTCCCCGATTCCCGAGCGAGAATACCTGTTCATGGGGAGGTTCAGGGCAGCAGGCCCACGTCGTCAAGCTGCACGGAGCCCGAGGAGGGTATCTGGTCCACCACCACGTTGATCGACGCGAGGTGACGCAGTACCTCGTCCAGCGTGACCTTTTTTGGGGCCCAGTCGGGCTGCAGGAAACGGGAGAGGGGGACTTCCATCACCCGGGGCCCGGGCCCCACGTCCACATACACCTGTGGGTGGCTGCCATCCGCCAGCCCCAGGGAGCTGTCCGCCAGCAGTTCCAGCCGGACGCGGTGCGTGCCGCTTGCGCCCAGTTGGAGCCGCAGGGTCCGGAAGCCGCTCAGGTCTGCAGAAACCACCGCACCTCCTGCCGTACGGGGCAGCAGGTCCAACGTCAGCACCACACCCGCATAGCTGTTCGGCGCGCGAATGCCGAAGTCGAAGGCCGCCCGCTGGCTCAGGCCGTTTCCAGGCGCGAGGACGACCGCCGGAGCCTCTCGCCCTGCCTCCTGCCCGCTGAAGGTGCTGGACTGCGCGGCGTTTTGCTGGTAACCCGAGAGGTAGACTTTGCCGCCCTCGACGGTCGTGAGCCGCCCATCCCGCAACTGCTCGAAGTCGGCAATGGGACGGCTGCCCGTGCCGGGCGCGGCTGCAGGGGTCTTGAGACTCGCGGGCACGGCCAGCATCGCCGTCCCACTGCCACGTATGAACTTGTTGCGCAGGCCCGTGACCAGCCGCTCCCGACTACCCAGGGTAGAGCCAACGCGCCAGTCTTCCTCCTTCTGAATGTCAAACCAGACGACCGAGCGAATTTGCGGAAACACTTTCGGCAGGTCCGCGAACATGTTCAGAATCCACGCACCCTTGTCGCCCCCCACCTCGGACGAGGCAAACTCGGCCACCACGACGGGTTTGTCCGGCGCGACCGCGACGGCTTTGTCATACGCCGTCTTGAAGACGTCGCGGAAGGGGGTCCACGTACCCCAGGACGGATTGGTGCCCCAGTTGTAACCGTCCAGGCCCACCCAGTCCACGTACTCTGCCCCCGGGTAGGCCCGCGCGGCGTCGTTCCAGCCCTCGCCCGGCACGTCGGCGTTGTTCAGGCACCAGATCCACTGCACCTTGTTTGCCCCCTCGGCCTTGAAAATATCGTGGACGTGGCGGTAGGCGCGCACATACAAGGCCGGGTCCTGCCCATTGTTCGCCACGGCCCACGGGTACCAGTTGCCGTTAAACTCATGGCCCCAGCGCAGCAGCAGGGGTACGTCTGCCGCGCGGGCCGCCCGCGCCCAGTCGCGGATGTAGCCGTCCCACGCTCCACCCACGATTGCCGCGAGAGTAATCTGTCCGGGATCGCCCGCCTTCAGGTTCCAGTCCCAGGGTTCCCAGGTGATGTGCGGCACCACACCCTGTTTGGAGAGCGCCAGCACCTCCTCCCGGGGAAAGGCCGTCCGGTCCTTCCAGGCCACGTACCACATCACGCTCGCGGGTTTGAATCGCAGGTCCGCCGCCACCTCCGCTGGAATGGCCGCGTGATCCGCCCGTTCCCGGAAGATGCCGAAAAAGATGCCGTCCGTCCTCGCGCTGTCTTTGTCCTCCAGCACGGGCAGCCCCGCAACACCCGCCGCGGGTTCAGGGGGCGGCACCGTCTGCTGCGCCGAGGAGGAGGCGAGGGAACCAGACAGCAGCAGGGCCGCACCGAGGGAAAGAATACGCATAGGGACTCCAGGGGAAGGCGGGAGGGCGAAAGGGTTTTCTCAGCAGCTTGGAGGATTCGGGTACGTGCCGACACATACGGCAGTCAGGGTCAACAAGGCGTGGGACGGCTGTTCCCGTGGGCGGGAGGGATAGGTTGTCTCTTCTGGCATGAAGACTAGGTCATGAAAAGGCTTTCTTCAAGACCCAGGTGGACAGAGGCATTAGAAGGTTCATTTTTTGGGGCGGTAAGACTTCGGCGCTCTGCGGGACCGCACAATGCCACTGCTATTTTTGAAGCCCAGCGCTTGCTCCTCGTATTTTGAAAGCCCAAAGCCCTCCTCGTGCCCTTCTCCTCTTGATGAAAGCGTTTTCTTGTCTTACAGTCAGAGGTGAGCGATCAACCAGACCTCTCCATGCGCGGGAAAGAGCGGTGCATACGGCCATGCTTCGCGTACAGGCCTCTCTCCGCTGTCCCCGTCTTGGTGGCGTGCTGCTGCTCGGAGGAGCGTCCCATGAACAAGTTCGCCCTGATGTCCCTCGCGCTGCTGACAGTGTCTTGCGGTCAGCCTGCCCCGCCTTTGCCCCTGGCTGGGCCTTTTCAAACCACGCTTCACGCCCTCACCGACAGCAACACGCCGGGAACGGGTCAGAGCTGGACGGGCGGGAGCTTTACCGACGACTTCGCCTTCTGGGGTTTCAACGACGCGTTGTGGGAGCGCAGCGGCAACAACAACGGTTCGCCGTTCGGCTGCGCCTTTAACGTGAACAACGCCTTCCCCGATGTCCGGGCGCAGAGCAGCGGCAAGCTCAACCTGCGGCTGGACACGGGCGGCTCGCGCTGCGCCGAGATGCGGACCCGGGCCCAGCAGGCCGCGCCGCGCGCCACCATCGGGGGGGCTTCAATACGGACAACCTTACGGGCACCGCCGCTTCCGTCTTCACCTTCAAGCGTTGGGACACGGGCGGCGGAGCGTGGGAGGAGATCGACATCGAGTACCTGCCCACCTGGCCGGGCGCGGGGAGTAAGCCCCGGCTCCACGCCGCCGTGATCTACCAGGCCTCGCCCACCGCCGACAAGTACATGTACGAGGCGTACCTGGATGTGGGCAGCGGCATCGTCACGCCGAACAACTTCACCCCGGCACTGTTTAACTGGGATACGGGCTCGGTGCAGTGGAAGTACGGGAGTAACGTCATCTTCACCATGACCAAGGGCACGCCGCCCGCCGAGGCCTTCAGCTATCAGGAGGGCAGCTACCGCGTCCACGTCTACCAGAACAACACCCTTGGCGGCTCCCTCAACATCAGTCCGGCGCACTTCCCGCTCGACAAGACGTTCATCTACCTGAACTACTGGCGCGGCGACAATTCCAGCGGCATCTCGCAGTTTCTGGGGACATACCCGAGCTCGCTGCCCTCGGGAACAGCCAGGTATCAAAACCTCTTCTATACGCGCTGGTAGCCCCCTACCGCTCGCCGCGCAGGTCGCGTACCCGCCGCAGCTTGCCGCCCTCGCTGCGGGGGAGCGTACCGGATTCGCACAGTTCACAGCGGATGGTCACACCCACCTGCACCTTGACGAGGCGCTCGATCTCCTCGCCCAGGGCAGCGCTTTGCTCGGGCGTCTCCACGCGTAGGGTCAGTTCGTCCATCAGGCCAGTGCGGGTCAGCACCACCTCGTAATGGGGACTGACCTGCCCCAGACGGGTCAGCACGGCTTCCAGTTGCGTGGGATACACGTTCACTCCGCGCAGGATCACGAGGTCGTCGCTGCGGCCCCGAATGATGTCCATGCGGCGCAGGGTCCGGCCCGTGCGGTTCTCCCCCGGCAGCAGGCGGGTGATGTCGCCCGTCCAGTAGCGCAGGATGGGCAGCGCCGAGCGGGTCATGGAGCTCAGCACCAGCACACCCCAATCGCCGTCCGCCACAGGCTCGCCTGTCCCCGGGTCCACGATCTCGGGGTAGAAGTGGTCTTCCCAGATATAACTGCCCTGCTGCTCACGTGCGTCCTCGTTGCTGACCCCCGGCCCGATGATCTCGGAGAGGCCATAGATGTTGGTGGCTTTCACGCCCAGCCGAGCTTCGACCTCATGCCGCGTCTTGTCGGACCACGGCTCAGCGCCCAGGACGGCGTACCGCAGGCTCAGGTCTTCGGGCTTCAGGCCGCGCTTTTCCATCGCGTCGGCCAGCACCAGGGCGTAGCTCGGCGTGCAGGCAATGACTTCCGGCTGGAGGTCGTCGATCAGCGCGAGTTGCCGTTCGGTGCCCCCCCCCGATACCGGCACGGTGCAGAGGCCCAGCCGCTCCGCGCCCCCGTGTAGACCCAGGCCACCTGTGAACAGGCCGTACCCGTAGGCGTTGTGAAAGGTCATGCCGGGCCGGGCTCCCGCCGCGTACAGGCTGCGGGCCACCACTTCCGCAAAAATATCGAGGTCGTGCGCGTCGTAGGCCACCACGGTGGGCTTGCCGCCTGTGCCGCTGCTCGCGTGGATGCGGCGCAACTGCTTGCGTGGCACGGCAGTCAAGCCGAGCGGATACGCCGCCGTCAGGTCCGCCTTGCGCGTAAAGGGAAAACGCTGAAGGTCTTCCAGGTTTTTCAGGTCGTTCGGCGTCAGCCCCGCGGCCTCGAATCTGGCGCGGGAGGCGGGCACGCGCTCGTGGAGCCGCCCCAGCATGTCGCGCAGTTGCGCCAGTTGCAGAGCGCGCAGTTCGGGAAGGGGCAGGGCTTCGCGCTCGGGGCGCAGCACGTCGGGCAGGTCAGGATGGGTCATGGAGGCTCCAGGGGGCAGCGTCATTCGCTGGATTGCCCGTCACCTTACCCGGATTGAGCAGGTTCAGGGGATCGAACAGGGTTTTGAGGTCGCGCATGACGTCCAGGGCCTCGCCGTGTTCGGCCCGCAGGTAGGGGCGTTTGCGCAGGCCGATTCCGTGCTCGCCCGAGCAGGTACCGCCCACCGCAAGCGCGTGCAGGGTCAGCGCGTGAACCAGCGTGTCGATCCGTGCCCAGGCCGCCGCGTCCTCCAGTGGGGCGTGCAGCAGCAGGTGCAGGTTTCCATCCCCAATATGCCCGACGAGGGGTGCGGTGAGGTCATGTTCAGCGAGCAGAACTTGGGCACGCGCCACGGTCTCTGCCAGTGTCGATCGGGGCACACACACGTCCGCAATGCGGGTGGCGTGACCGGGCCAGGCCGCGCGCAGGGCGTCGTACACGCCGTGCCGAGCAGCCCACAGTTCGGTGGCAGCCTCAGGCGTCAGGGCCTGGCCCACCACCACGGCGCCTCCTCCCCGCGTGACTTCCTCCATGAGGGCGAGTTGCGCGGCCACGTCTGCCTGGTCCCGGCCCACCACCTCGGCCCAGAGGGTGGGCACTTCTGGGTCACCCCGTCCCCGGTGGCGGTTGACGGCCGCGATGGTCTGCCCGTCCACGAATTCCAGGCGCTGCAATCCCAGGCCCAGCCCGGCGAAGGTAACGCTCGCCTCTACAGCGGACGCTACATCCGAAAAGGCCAGCTGCATGCTGGCTGTGGCGGAGGGCAGCGGGTGCAGCCTCAGGGTCAGGGCCGTCAAGACGCCCAGCGTTCCCTCCGAGCCGATAAAGAGCCCGCCCAGGGCGTACCCGCTGCTGCTCTTGCGGGCGGCGGTGCCCAGCGCCAGCACGCGCCCGTCCATCAGGGCCACGCGCATGGCCGCCACGTTTTCGCGCATGCCGCCGTAGCGCAGGGTGGTGGTGCCGCTCGCGTTCGTGGCGGCCATGCCGCCCAGCGAGGCGTCCGCACCGGGGTCCACAGGGAACCACAGGCCATGTGGGCGCAGGCGGCGGTTGAGGGCCACGCGGCGCGTCCCCGGCCCCACCGTAACGCTCAGGCTGACCGCGTCCGGATCCCGGACGGTGTTCATGCCGCTTAGGTCAAGGCTGACGCCGCCGGGGATGGGCAGTGCGGCCCCTTCCAGGCTCGTTCCCGCGCCCCAGGGCGTAACGGGAACGTGGTGGGCTCGGGCCACTTCCAGGGTGGCGAGCACATCCGCCTCGCACTGGGCCATGACCACCGCGCCGGGCTGGGAGGTCAGCGCCGTGCCCTCGTCCCGCGCGTGGGCCAGCAGATCGGCGGGGGTGGTCAGCACCCGGCCGGGAAGCGCCGCGCCCAGCGCCTCCAGCCACCCGCTCACGCCCCACCCAGGTAGCTCGCCACCACTGCCGGGTCGTCCGTCAGCTCAGCCGCCGGACCGTGGAGGCGGACCTGACCGCCCTCCAGCACATACCCGTAGTCACTGATGGCGAGGGCTGCCCGCGCGTTCTGCTCTACCAGCAAAACGGTGACGCCCGAGTCCCGCAGGCCCGCCACGATGCCCAGAATTTCCCGCACGATCAGGGGCGCGAGGCCCAGCGAAGGCTCATCCAGCAGCAGCAGTCGGGGACGGCCCATCAGCGCCCGGCCAATCGCCAGCATCTGCTGCTCCCCACCAGACAGGGTGCCCGCGAGTTGCCGGTGCCGCTCGCGCAGGCGTGGAAAGCGTTCGTACACAGCGTCCAGATCGCCGCCGGCACGCTCCCGGCGGCGGGTGTAGGCGCCCAGCCGGAGGTTGTCCACGACCGTCATGCTGGAAAACAGCTCGCGCCGCTCGGGCACGAGGACCATCCCAGCAGCTACCCGCGCCTCCAGCGGCGTGTGCGTGAGGGGACGGCCCGCGTACTCCACCACGCCGCGAGAGGGCAGCGCCCCCATCACCGCGCCCAGCAGCGTACTTTTGCCTGCTCCATTCGCGCCGATCACAGACACGATCTGCCCGGCCCCCACCGATAGATGCACGCCCGTCACCGCCTCCACCCGGCCATACGCCACGTGCAGGTCCCGCACAGTCAGGAGGACCGTGTCCGCACCGTTCATGCGTTCACCTCCACGTCCGCGCCCAGGTACGCCTCGCGCACGGCGGCGTTGGCCCGCACCTCCGCGGGCGTGCCCTGGGCGAGCGGTTGCCCGGAATTCATGACGACGAGGCGGTCGACCAGGTTCATCACCAGGTCCATGTCGTGCTCCACGATCAGGATGGTCATGCCTTCTTCCCGCAGGCGGCGCAGCAGGGCCGAGAGTTCGGCCTTCTCCCCGTAACGCAGGCCGGCGGCTGGCTCGTCGAGCAGCAGCAGGGCGGGCTCGGCGGTCAGGGCACGCGCGATTTCCAGCAGGCGCTGCTGCCCCAGGGCGAGGTTTCCGGCGCGGTCCGCCGCCCGGTCCTGCAGCCCCACCCTTTGCAGCGCGGCGAGGGCCGCCTGCTGCAGGGCAGCTTCCTCCCGGCGCTCGAGGTGCAGCAGACTCTGCGCCATGCCTGCCCTTCCCCGCGCGTAGCCGCCCATCATGGCGTTTTCCAGCAGCGAGAGTTCCGGAAAGAGGCGTACATGCTGAAAGGTACGCGCGACGCCCAACCGGTGAATGGTGCGCGCAGGTAGGCGCGTCACGTCCCGGCCCAGGATGCGGACCATGCCCGAGGTGGCCGGATTCACGCCCGTGATCAGGTTGAACAGGGTGCTCTTGCCCGCCCCATTCGGTCCGATCAGGCCCACGATCTCGCCCGAGTTCACGGTGAAGCTCACGTCCTGCACGGCGCTCAACCCGCCGAAGCGCTTGACGGCGTGATCGACTTCCAATACGGGCGTACCTGGGGACGGAAGCGTGGGGGCAGGCAGGGCCGCAGGATGGGGCAACAGCCGGGGCGGCCCCGCGGGAATGAGCCGTTCCATCAGCGCCCACAGACCCCGCGGCGCGAATTGCAGCACCAGGATGATTAGTACGCCCAGCACCACTGTCTCGAAGTTGGCTCCCGTGCCCAGCAGCCGGGGCAGCGCGTCTTGCAGCCCCTCGCGCAGCAGGATCAGGATGGCCGAGCCCGCCACCGCGCCCCAGATGTGCCCTGCGCCGCCGAGCACGGCCATGAAGAGGTATTCAATGCCCACATTCAGGCCGAATGGGGTGGGGTTCACGAACCGCTGCTGATGCGCGTACAGCCACCCCGCCACCGACGCGAGCAGGGCGCTCAGCACGAACACCTGCACCCGCAGCCTGAAGGTGGGCGCCCCGAAGGCTTCGGCCACCACCGTACCGGTTCGCAGCGCGCGCAGGGCCCGACCGGTGCGGCTGGAAAGCAGAAACTGCGCGCCTATGATTCCGAGTCCCAGGAACAGCAGGGCCAGATACGCGAAGGCGCGCGGGTCACTGAAGGTCAACCCGAACAGCGAGATGGGCGGAATCCCCCGTACGCCCGTGAAGCCGCCGAGTTGCGGCGAGTTGCCGAACACGTAGTACAGGCTGATGCCCCAGGCGATGGTGGCGAGCGGCAGGTAATGCCCCTGCATCCGCAGTGTGGCGAGGCCCAGGATGGCGGCCACAGCGGAGGTGACGCCCATGCCCGCCACCAGGGTCAGCCAGGGATTCCAGCCCGCCTGCGTCGTCAGGACCGCCGTCGTGTACGCCCCCACACCCATAAAGGCGGCTTGCCCGAAGCTCGTCAGGCCGGACACCCCGGTGAGCAGCACCAGTCCCACGACGGTCAGGGCGGCGATGGCGACGTTCGTGAGGAGCGTGACCTGAAAGACAGGGAGGAGCAGCGGCAGCAGCGCGGCTCCCGCCACGGCGAGCAGACCCAGCCATGCCCGCCCCTTCATTCGTCCTCCTCGTCGTCGTGGTGGGCCTGGAGACTGCGCCACAGCAGCACAGGCAGGATCAGCGTGAACACGATGACTTCCTTCCACTGACTGAGGCTAAAACTCGCGTAACTCTCGATGAGCCCGACCAGGACCGCCCCCAGTGCGGCCAGCGGGTAACTCACCAGCCCGCCGATGATCGCTCCCACGAAGCCCTTGAGGCCAATCAGGAAGCCGGTGTCGTAAGACACAGCGATGCTGGGCCCGATCAGCAGACCGCTGAGCGTCCCGATGAGGGCAGCCACGGTAAAGGCCAGTGCCCCAGCGCCCTCGGGCCGGATGCCCACCAGGCGCGCACCCAGCCGGTTCACGGCGGTGGCCCGCAGCGCCTTGCCCGTCAGCGTGCGGTCAAAAAAGGCGTACAAACCCAGCATCAGCCCTGCCGACACCAGAATCACGAGCAGGCTCTGGTAGCTCAGCGCCACCTGCCCCAGCTTCACGGTCCCCTCGGCAAAGGCGGGTGTGCGGCTGCCCTCGGCACCGAAAAAGACCAGCCCCAGGCCCGTCAGCGCGAGGTGCAGGGCCACCGAGGCGATCAGGAGAACCAGCACCGACGCGCCGCGCAGGGGCCGGTACACCACCCGGTAGAGCAGCGGCCCCAGCGGCACCACCAGCAGCAGGGTCAGCAGCACCTGCACCGCCAGCGGGGCTTTCGCGGCAGCCAGCGAGGTGGTCAGGAACCACAGGGCCGTGCCCAGCCCTACCGCGCCCAGCACATTCGCTCCCGCTGCCCGCCCGTCTCCCCGGCGCAGCGCCTCCACGACATTCATGAGCGTCGCCAGCGCCAGCAGCGCCAGCACCAACGTCAGGGTCCCCGGCACGTGCCCAAGTTGCAAGCTCGCCAGGGTCAGTGTTCCGAACATCACGAATTCGCCTTGCGGCACGAAAATCACGCGCGTCACCGCAAAGACGAGCACCAGCGCCAGCGAGAGCAGCGCGTACACAGCCCCGCTCTGCAGGCCGTCCGCGAACAGGACCGGGAAAATGGCAGGGTCAAACATGGGCAGGGTCAAGCAAGAGGGGCGGTCTCGGCACGGTAGAGGCTCCTGAGGAAGGATGGAGGAGGAAAAGGGGCCAGGCGGCGAACCTGAAGTGGTTCACCCCTGGCCCCGCGGTCAGGTCAGCGGGAAGGCAGCAGCTTCCAGGTTCCGTTCGTAACCTGCACCATCACGCGGCTGCGGGCGTCCAGACCCAGGTGGTCCTGCGGTCCCAGGTTGAAGATGCCGTGCGCGCCGATCACGTTCTTGACCCCTTCCAGCGCGTCGCGCAGGGCGTCGCGGAAGGCGGGTGTGCCGGGCTTGGCGCGTTTAAGGGCCACGGGCACCGCCTTTTGCAGCAGCAGCCCCGCGTCCCACATGTGTGCTCCAAAGGTGCTGACGCTGTTCTGGCCATACTTGCCCTCGTACAGATTGCTGTACGCCAGCCCCACCTTCTTCATGGGGTTGCTGTCGGGCAACTGATCGGCCACCAGCACAGGCCCGGCAGGGAGGATGGCTCCCTCCACGTCCCTGCCACCCACCCGCAGGAAGTCGGCGTTGGCCACCCCGTGCGTCTGGTAGACCTTGCCCGCGTAGCCGCGGTCTTTCAGCGTCTTTTGCGGCAGCACGGCGGGCACGCCCGATGCGCCGACCAGTACGGCGTCGGGCCGAGCGGCAAGCAGTTTGAGGGTCTGGCCCAGCACGCTGGTGTCGGTACGGCCGTAGCGCTCCACCGCCACCACCTTGATGCCGCGCGCTGCGGCGTTCTTCTGCAGCTCGCTGAGCCACCCCTCCCCGTAAGCGTCGTTGAAGCCGATGTATCCCACCGTCTTGACCTTGTTCTGCTGCATGTGCTGCACCACCGCCGCCGCCATCAGGGCGTCGGTTTGCGGCGTCTTGAACACCCAGCTCCGGCGCGCGTCCACAGGCTTAATGATGGTCTCGGAGGCCGCGAGGCTGATCATGGGCACCTTCGCCTCGGCGGCCACGTCGATCATGGCGAGGCTGGCGGGGGTGGTGGTCGTGCCGACGAGCACGTCCACCTTGTTCTCCTGAATCAACTTCCGGGCCGCCGTGACGGCCGCAGTGGTGTCCGAAGCGTCGTCGAGGATGGTGTACACCACCTTCTGCCCGGCAATTGTCTGCGGCAGCAGCGCCACCGTGTTGCGCTCGGGAATGCCCAGGCTGGCCGCCGGGCCAGTGGACGACACGATGACGCCCACGCGCACTTCCGCGAGGGCCGAGGCGGATAGGGCCAGGGCAGCGGAGAGGACCGCGTGGGTCAGGGACAGGGAAAGACGCTTCATACAACCTCCGGAGAAAGGAGCAAGGGGACGCCCGCGCAGGCGGTAGGAACGGGCAGGATTGCGGTTGGGGGGATGGTAGCAGAAGTGGGGAGTGCGGTGGGGGCGAGATCGGGGCGGCCATCTGGCGAGGCAGGACAGCACATATGGGTAACAGGGGCCGGGCCGGCGGTCACCCACACACCTTCCGCCGAATGCGTTATCCCATCGGGAGAGCGCCGGTACGGCAACGCCTTTCCCGGTCACCCTAAACGCTCCTTCTCGGGCGCTGCACCCGTCTGCTTGCGTGAAACCGTTCTGCCTCTGTTGAAGTCGGCATTCGTCTCAACCTGCAGCAAGAAAGCCCGCTCCGCATGGGCCTTCGCGGGCGGCCCATCTGACCGGCTTGACGTTCTGGAGGGGGTTCGTAGAGCGCTGCGTCCAGGCGCAACCGGGTGCAGGCCCGTGATGGGATGACCCTGGCGGAGGCGCTGAAGCCAGGCAATCAGAGTCTGGGCGCTGTCATCCACAACGGTTGGCCCACGTCCAGAACACCAGCGTTGAACGAGGCGCAGCATCTGCCGTGCCCAGACCAGCAGGGTTTTGTGCCGGTGTCCGCGTTGCTGGTGAACGCCTTCTGACGGCACGCGTGCTGTCAAGAACGGCAAGGTCCAGATGCGGTGTGCCCATGGAAGCGGGGGCAGCAGCATGAGGCTCAGGCAGCAAAGACCGCTGGCTTTCACGAAGTGGCCCTGACTGGAGCGGGCAGGGTCACGGTCGATGCCCCTGGCGCTGATGTTCCCGCCCGTTCGCCGCTTAGAGCATTTGTCCGAAAGGAGCCGTGAGGGGATGACCTTCCCCTCACGGCTCCTTTTTCCCCAGTGCGCCACAAGTTCGCTCGCTGGGCTCGGTCAAAAAGAAGTCCTCTTGTTGACAAATGCGCTTATGGTGTTGTCCAAGCCGAGGACGAGCGGGCCAGTGGGAACAAAGGCGGTGACCAACAACTCCAGCAAGACGCGACTGGCGTGGAGGCTTAACCAACGTGCCTGGTTCAGAATGCGCTGGTACGTGCTGAATCTGGAATCATCAGCCCCTACACGCTCAAGGCAGCCCTCAGCGTCCGCTTCCCAGGTGAGCAGGAGGGTGACGATGATCGGCCGTTGGACCTGCAGGTTCTGCGGGAGAACACCGGCGCAAAGGCAGTCAGCACTGTGGGTAAACCGCTGCGGCAGAGGTGACCTTCCAGGTCTGCCACGGGGCAATGGCCACAGTCGGGCCAGCGGATTGTCCGCAAGCCGCATGGATGAGGTTTCTGGGGCACCTTCAATTCCCAGGACGAGGGGAGCGGAGCGGGGAGGACGCGTGAGGCGTCCTCCCTACTCCGCTCCCCTCGCCACGGCTGGTGGGCCGGAGTTTCCAGCTCAGGGGTAGCTGACCACGTTGCTGGGTGCGGTGTTCTTGGCGGGGTCAGCGAAGGGCACGGCCGCGCCGACGCCATTGATCACGTGGTCGATGGTGCCGGTGTTGCCCAGTGAGACGGTCAGCACGTCGTGGAATTTCACCCCTGGGGTGTTGGGCACCTCGAAGCCGCGGTCGGCGTGCAGCGAGGGGTTGACGTTGAAGTACGCGTAGGCGCCCAGCCCCCACGCCTCGTGCGTCGTCACGCTGTCGGCCACCTTGTAGGCCGCGTAGCCGTTGGCTCCGGTGCGCCAGGTCGCCTGGTCCGGCGCGTCGTAGGGCATCTCATTCTGGAAGAAGACGGTCTTGCCGCCCTGCCCGTTCCAGATCACCTGGTACTTCTGGTAGTGCTCGACGAACAGGCCCGTGGCGAGCACGTTGTTGCCGTTCACGATGACGCCGGTATCGGCGGTGTTGACAGTCCAGCCTGTCGGGTACTTGCCGTGGTCGGCGCGCCACGCCCAGATGTGGTCGACGACGGTGTTGTCGCTGTGGACGATCAGGCTGGTGGTGGACTTGCCCGCCACCGCGCCGCCAATGCGGAAGTACACGTCCTGCACGGAGACGGGGTTGGCCGCGTGGTTGACGTGCGCGCCGGCCGTGCCCACCGTCAGCAGAGCGGGGCTGTTCACCGTTCCCGCGTCGAACAGCAGGCTGCTGACGTTCACGCCGTCCACGTCCGCGACCTGCATGGCGTTCACGCCGCCGTCGGGAACCAGGGTCGGGAAGCCGATGCCCGTGACCACCGTGCCCGCGCGGGTAACGTTCAGCGTCTGGTTCAGGTGATACACGCCCGGGGTGAAAAACAGATTCAGTCCCTGGGCGAGCGCTTGGTTCAGCGTCGCCGCGCTGTCGGTGGGCCGGGCCACGTAGAACTGGCTCATGGGTATAGACGTGCCGGGCGTGTTGGGCCAGGTGATGCCCGAGGCGTTGGTCCGCAGCGACGGCACGAACACGCTGTACTTGCCGTTCTCGAAGTACAGGTAGGGCTTCTCGCGCGATACGGGCGTCGTGGCGAGGGTGGTGTAGGGGGGCGTGGGGAAGCTCTGGGCGGGCGCGCCCTGCACCCCGGAAAACACCATGTTCCAGTTGCTGCCGCTCCAGCTCCCAATGGTGCTGTCCCGCGTGTACCACTGCTGCTGCGAGCCGGAGGTCACGGCCCCGTCCACCTTGCTGTCAGCGATGAATCCGCCGCTGGAGTACCCCTGTCCGAAGTCCTGGTTGGACGGCCCCATCGTCAGGTTGCCCCTGATGTGGACGCGGCGCATGGGCGCCGCCTGCGACACCGCCCAGCGGTTCGTCCCGCCTTCCGGCACCACCGCGAGGTTCTCGGCGCTACGCCAGAAGTTCTGGGTGGCGTTTTTCTCGTCGCCGTACACCCAGCCGCTGTCCACATTGATGGCCCCGTTGATGGTCACGTCGTCCGGGTTGCGGCCGACCCCCGCGAGCGTGGTGTAAAAGCCGACATTGGCGTAGACGCGCCCGTAGCTGCCCGGCTTGAACAGGAAGACGTTGCGCTGGTCCCCGAACTGGGCGTCGGGGTTCTTCAGCTGCGCGTTGAAAGCGGTGTCCAGCTTGGACTGAATGGTAGCGACGGGCGTGGAGGGATCGAAGATGGCCACGTTGGGCCCGAAGTCCGGCGTGTCGGAGGTGGGCAGCGGGGTGGTGCCGCCAGTTCCGGTGCCTGAGGTAAAGACCTTGAACTCGTAGATGGAGTAGCCGTACCCGGTGGCGCGGGTCAGCCCCGTCATGCGCACGTAGCGGCCACTGGCACTCAGGTTCACGTTCTGCGTCCCGCCCGTTCCGCTGATCGTTCCCGTCGCTGGAGTCCACGTCGTCCCGTCGTTGGACACGTCGATCCGGAAGGTCTTGGCGTAGGCCGCCTCCCACTGCAGGCTCACCCCGCAGACGTTCTGCGCGCTGCCGAGGTCCACCTGCAGCCACTGGGCGTCGGTGGCCTGACTCGCCCACCGGGTGGTGCTGTCCCCGTCCACCGCGAACTTTGCGTCCAGAGCGTTTGCATTTTCGGTGGAGGACGCGCTGGCAGGTTTGCCCTGCGCGAAGTTGGTGGTGCTGCAGGTGGTGGTTCCACCACCCGTGGAGGTGGTGCCAAAGACCTGCAGCTCGTAGAGCGAGTACCCGTACCCGGTGGCGCGGGTCAGGCCCTTCATGCGCACATACCGTCCGGTGCCGCTGATCGACACGTTTTGCGTTCCGCCCGTGCCATTGATTACCGCAGAAGCGGGGGACCAGGAGGTGCCGTCGCTGGAGACCTCAATCTGGAAGGTCTTGGCGTAGGCGGCTTCCCACTGGAGGGTGACGCCGCACAGTTGCTGCGGGGAGCCCAGGTCGACCTGGAGCCACTGGTTGTCTGTGGCCTGGCTGGCCCAGCGGGTGGTGGCGTCACCGTCGACGGCGAACTTGGCGTCCAGATAGCCGGCGTTCTCAGTAGAGGAGGCCAGGGCAGTCCTGCCCTGGGCGAGGTTCGCGGTGGCGCAACCCGTCACGGCCTGTGGGGCGAGGCCAGAGGAGCTGGAGAGACTCGCCTGGGGAGCGTTGGTCGATGTTCCGCAAGCACTCAGGGCAACGGTCAGACCGGTCAGCAGGGTGGCAACTTTCTTCATTCATGACCTCGGGAAGACAGGAGCAACAGCGCTTTTTAGCGCTATAATTCCGAGAGACGAAGGGGAAGCGGCAGCAGAATAGACGGTCTGCCTCATCAACGACAGGAAAACCTCCCAGACAGGAACCAGGACGTGAGGGATCACTTTTGGGTTGTGGCTTGTGCTTTCTGAATATAGCGCTATAATCCTGGAAGTGCAAGCACGAACGGTTCCCAGCGAAAAGAAGCGCGCCAGAAGGCGGCCCGAGGAAGTTCCGCCGCGGTCTTCCTCGGCCCTGACCCTGGACGATGTCGCGCGGCGCGCGGGCGTCTCGGCCATGACTGTCTCCAACGTCATCAACGGCAAGAGTGGGGTCCGGCCCGCCACCCGGCAGCGGGTGATGGACGCCATCGCGGAAACGGGCTACCGCGTCAATGCGATGGCGCGCGGTTTGGCGGGGGGGCGCAACCGCATGATCAGCGTCTTCACGCCCCAGCTCAACCGGCCTTACGCCTCGGAAGTGGTGCAGGGCGCGGCGCAGGCCGCTGAGCGCCTGAACTATGACTTGGTCGTGATGATGCTGGCGGGGAGCAGCACCTCCGATTTCTCCATGATGACCCGGCTGTCGGTGGGGGCCCTGCTGATTCAGCCCTCTCACGAGGTCGAGTGGGCCAGAACGGACCTGCCGGCCCACGTTGTCAGTGTGGATGGCCCCTCGGACCGTCCCTTCACCGTGGACAATTACGGCGGGGCTCACCTGGCCATGCGGCACCTGCTCGAACTGGGACACACCGAGATCGGCTTTATCAGCGGGCTGGAAGCCGAGCCCGAGGTTCCCGGCCGCGGGTCGGACCGTTTCGAGCGCAACGACGCCCACGAGCGCCTGCGCGGCTACCGCGAATGCCTCGAGGCGGCGGGGCTGGCGGTCCGGAACGGGGACGTGCAGCACGGCGACTTTACCAAGGCCAGCGGTGAGCGCGCTGCCCGGCGGCTCCTGGGACTGGCGCGGCCACCGACTGCCATCTTCGCTTCGGGCGACGCGATGGCCCTGGGTGCCATCCACGTGGCGCAGGACCTGGGGCTGCGGGTGCCGGGGGACCTCTCGGTGGTGGGCTTCGATGATCTGCCTATCGCCGCCGCCGCCCGGCCGGGGTTGACCACCGTGCGCCAGCCGCTGCACCTGATGGGCGAGGTGGCCGTTCAGACGCTCGCGGCGCTGGCCGAGGGCGAGGACGTTCCGCTGCCGCCGCCCTTTCCCACCGAACTCGTCTTGCGGGAATCCACAGCGGCGCCCCGGGTGGGCACTCAGCCGGACGGGGCCTAAAGAGAAGGGTACCGCTGTGCTGCACGCCTGACGGCTCCGTCCTCTTCGGCGCCCGCGCTGCTCAGTGGGATCGGGGAAGGAGCTTAGTCAGGAGCATCAACGGCTGCCGCACCATTCATCTGTTGCGCGAGCGAGAATGGCTGGGTCCGGAATGTGAAAAACTCCGTATCCGGCCCTCCTTCATTTTCCGGTGTGAATGGAAGGGACGGCGCTGTCCGGACGTCCCTTACGCAGAACCTGTCGGCTGCGCTTTCGCCCGCTCCCGTTTCCTGCTCTCATCCCTCCCCGGAGTTCCGATGCCTCTCTTCACCCGCGTTCAGCGCGTTTTGCGCAGGCCTGTCCTGCTTTCAGAAAGTCCGGCGGCCCGGCGTCTGCTGGTCTCGCTCGGCTTCCTATTCTTGCTGACCGCGTGTGGAACGTCTTCCTCGGAAGTGCTGCAGGGGACGGCGTGGCAGATCCGCGCCACGCCGTCCCCTGCGCTGACCAGTGAAGGCCTGGCAGCCGGACAGGAGGGAAAGCGGGAGGCGCCCCGCGACGCTGGACCGCGCGTTCGGGACATGAGGTCCGTCGCCGCGTCGCGGCTTGGCTTGTCCTCTGCGCCTGCGGGACGGGTTTCCACGAACAGGGTCTCCAGGGGTGGGCCCTCGGGGCGGCTGGACACGACGTTTGGCAGTGGGGGCGTGGTGCAGACCCCCCTTCCCCAGGGCGACGCTTACGCCGCGGGGGTGGCCGTGCAGGCGGACGGCAAGGTGCTCATCGCGGGCCGGATTGGGAACGGTCGTGGAGCGGACCTGCTCGTGGTGCGCTACACCACGGAAGGGCGGCTGGACCCGGCTTTCGGCCGTGGAGGCATCGTCGTTACAGACCTCAACACCAGCTTCGACTCCGGCAACACCCTCCTGTTGCAACCCGACGGCAAGATTGTGGTGGGCGGCAGCACGTCGGTGCCGTACCGGCCGGGAAGCAACGAGACGAAATCGGACTTTGCCCTCGTGCGCTACACGCCGGACGGACACCTTGACCCCTCCTTCGGTCAGGGCGGGGCCGTCAGGACCGCACTCGGCACGGGCCACGACGGGGCGTACGCTGTGGCGCTGCAGCCAGACGGCAAACTCCTCCTCACCGGCCAGACGAGCAACGGCAACGACGATGACATTGGGGTCGTGCGCTACCTGCCTGACGGGCGGCTGGATGTGACGTTCGGCCAGGGCGGGAAGGTGGTGACCGCCATCGGTTCGCGGGACGACGTGGGGTACGGCGTCGCTGTCCAGGCCGATGGGAGGATCGTCGTCGCGGGCGTCGCTGCCCAGCAGAGCGACGACGTGGTCCTGGTGCGGTACACCCCTGCTGGAAAGCCGGATCTCAGCTTTGGACAAGGCGGCGTCGTGAGCACGGACCTGGGCGGTGGGGCCGACGGCGTAAGCAGCGTGGCGCTGCAGCCTGGCGGCAAGGTCCTCGTCGCGGGGTCTACCTGGAACGGCCAGGACCACGATTTCGCCCTGCTGCGCTATACCGCCGCCGGTGACCTCGACGCCACCTTCGGCGCGGGTGGCCGGGCCCTGACCCCGGTGGGCTCCAGCCAGGACGTGGGGACGGCGCTGGTACAGAGCCAAGACAGCATCGTATTGGTGGGCCGGACACTCAGCGGGAACACCTATAACGTGGGTCTGGTGCAGTACGGCGTGAATGGAGTCCTGAACGCAGGTTTTGGCCAGGGCGGGCGGCTCACGGTACCGGTGGGTGGGAGCAGTGCCCTCGTCGTCGGCGCCCTGCGGCAAGCGGATGGCCGCCTGGTCCTGGCGGGAACGTCCAGCGCTTCCGGGAAATCTTCCCTGTTCCTGCTGCGTCTTTGGCCTTAACGCACGGTTCTGACCGGCCGCTTGGAGGAGCTGAGCTACACTCCCAGATACCGCTGCACACTCGCTGTCGGCGTGTCGCGGGTTAGGCCGCTCTCAACCACCGTTCCCTTCTGCATCACGTAGTAGCGGTCAGCGAAAGCCCAGGCGAAATCGAGGTACTGCTCGACCAGCAGCACCGCCACCTGCAGTTCCCGCCGAACCCGGGTCAGCGCGGCCTCGATTTCCCCCACGATGCTGGGCTGGATACCCTCGGTGGGCTCGTCGAGCAGCAGGCAGCGGGGCCGGGTGACCAGCGCCCGCCCGATGGCGACCTGCTGCTGCTGCCCACCGCTCAGGTTGCCCGCCTTACGCCCCGCCATGTCCCGGCAGAGGGGAAAGAGGTCAAAGACCAGTTCCGGTATCTCCCGCTTGACGCCTTCCCGCCCCGACAGGGCCGGCAACCCCATCCGCAGATTCTCCTCCACGGTGAGGTGGGGAAAGAGGCCCCGGCCCTGCGGCACATAGGCCAGGCCAGCGCGGGCGCGGGCGAAGGCGTGCTCGCGCGTCACCGACTCGCCGTTCAGGTGCAACTCGCCGCCGCTGATGGCGTGCAGCCCCGTGATGGTCCGCAGCAACGTGGTTTTGCCCACTCCGTTGCGGCCGATCAGGGTCACGGCCTCGCCGTCCCGGACCTCCAGGTTCACCCCGAACAGCACCGGGCTTTGGGCGTAGGCGGCACTGACGTTCTCAAGCCTGAGCATATGTGCCTCCCTCCCCGGGCGCAGCCTCACGCGGGCGGCCCAGGTAAATTTCCATCACGTCGGGATCTGCGCGTAGGCTCTGAAGGTCTCCGTCACGGAATACCTGCCCCTGGTGCAGCACTGTGACCGGCGCGCCCAGCAGCTCCACGAAGTGCATGTCGTGGTCAATGACCAAGATGGTGTGGCGCCCGGCCAGGGTGCGAATCAATTCTGCTGTGTGCGCCGTCTCCGCAACCGTCATTCCGGCAGTGGGCTCGTCCAACAGCAGCAGTTCGGGCTCCGGGGCGACCACCATGCCGATCTCCAGCCATTGCTTTTCCCCGTGCGCGAGCTGCGCGGCAGGTATGCCGGCTCGGGCCTCCAGGCCCGTCAGGCGCAGAAGTTCATCCGCACGGCCCTGCTCTGCGGCGGTGGGTGGGGTCAGGGTGGCGAACACGCCTTTTTGCTGCCTCGCCGCCAGCAGCAGGTTGTCGCGTACTGTCAGGCTCTCCAGCACGCCAGGCGCCTGAAACTTACGGCAGATGCCGAGCGCGGCGATGCGGTGCTCCGGCAGGCGGGAAATGACCTGCCCCCGGAAACGCACCTCGCCCGAGGCGGGGCGCACCTTGCCGATAATGGTGTCGAGCAGCGTGCTCTTGCCTGCACCATTCGGCCCGATCAGCACCCGCAAGCTGCCGGACGTTACCCCCAGGCTGAGGTTTTGCAGGGCCTTGAAGCCCTCGAACGAGACGGTGACGTTCCGCACTTCCAGCAGGAGGCCCGACTCAGGCGACATCGTGAATCTCCCGTGCAGGCCGGGTGGGAGCCGAGTGAACCGGGCGGACTCGGCGGCGGGGTTGCAGCCCAGCGACCCCTTGCGGCATGACCAGCACCACGAGCACGAACAGCGCGCCCATGATGTAGAGCCACGCGTCAGGCGCGCCGCTCGAGATGCGGTCCTTGGCGAGTTGCCCGAGGATCAGGCCACCCACCGCCCCAATGAGGCTGGCCCGGCCGCCCAGCGCGACCCATACGACGAGTTCAATGCTGAAGGCCACCCCGATCATCGCGGGTGAGATGGTGCCCAGGTGCAGGGTGTACAGGGCTCCACTCAGGCCCGCCAGGACGCCGCCCAGCATGAATGCCGCGATCTTGAAGGCGGCTGGGTTGTACCCCAGGAAGCGGCTGCGGTTTTCGTTGTCGCGCACCGCCGTCAGCAGGGCGCCGAAGGGGGTGCCCAGCAGCCAGGCGGTGCCGGTGACCGACAGGATCAGGGCGAGCAGCGTGACCCAGTACAGTACGCGCGAAGAGGACTCGGCCCGCAGGTTCAGGCCCAGGAGGGTCTGGAAGTCGGTGAGGCCGTTCGTGCCGCTCGTCAGACCCTGCGAGCCGTTGAGCCACGTCACAAAGGCCAGCACCAGCGCCTGCGTGATGATGCTCACGTACACCCCCGTGATGCGGCGACGAAACATCAGCCATCCCACCAGGAAGGCGGCCAGTGCGGGGAGCAGCGGTACCATCGCCAGCGCGAAGGGCGCGGAGGCGAAAGGCTTCCAGAACCACGGCAGCGCCTCCACACCGTTGTAGATCATAAAGTCGGGCAGCTCACCTGCCGGCGTGGCCGTGAGCTTGAGGTGCATCGCGAGCGCGTAGCCCCCCAGTCCGAAAAAAAGCCCCTGCCCCAGGCTGAGGATGCCTGCCCGTCCCCACACCACGCACACGCCTACCGCTGCGACCGCGAGGGCGAGCACCCGTCCCAGCAGCGCGAGCGGATATGCCCCCAGGAAGAAGGGAGCCAGCGTGAGCGCCATCACGAGGACGGCGAGCACAGCCAGGCCGCCCCAGTTGCCTTTGCCCCGGCTCACGTGTCCTCCAGGGCGCGCGAGCCCGCGGGAAAGAGGCCGCGCGGCTTCCACTGCAAGAAGGCCACCACGGCGATGAGGAGGATCGCCTGCGCGAGGCTCACGCTCGTCAGCCCCTCGGCGAGCGCGGTAAGAAAGCCCAGCCCAACCGCCGCCACCGCGCCGCCCAGTACGCTGCCCACGCCACCCACCACCACCACCAGGAAGGCGTTCACGATATAGGCCGAGCCCACGGTGGGATTGACTGGGGCCAGCAGCGCGAGCCCCACGCCGGCCACGCCCGCGATCCCTGCACCCAGGGCAAAGACCAGCATGTCCAGCCGCCGGGTGTTGACCCCCAGCGCCGAGGCCATCTCCCTGTTCTGGTTCACCGCCCGCACGTGCATCCCAAAGCGCGAGCGGCCCAGCAGCCACCCCATGCCCCCCAGCACCAGCCCCGCAAGCACGATCACGAAGAGGCGCACATACGGAAAGGTCAGGCCGTCGAGCGCGCCGCCGTGCAAGGTGATGGCCCCCGAGAGCCAGCCGGGCGCATTCACGGGCACCCCTGTGCTGCCGAAGAGCTGCCGGGCCGCCTGCTGCAAGATCAGCGAGATGCCGAAGGTGGCGAGCAGTGTGTCGAGCGGCCGCCCGTACAGCCGCCGAATGACGGTGATTTCCAGCAGCGCGCCCAGCAGCGCCGAGCCGAGAAAGGCGAGCGGGAACGCCAGCCACAGAAACTGCGGCCCCACCCACTGCGACGCCAGGTAGGTCAGGTACCCCCCCAGCATCAGGAATTCGCCGTGCGCCATGTTGATCACGCGCATCAGCCCAAAACTCAGCGCCAGGCCCAGCGCTGCCAGCAGCAGGATGGACGCCACCGACAGGCCGGTAAACAGCTGGCCGAACAGGAATACGGGGTCCATAGGGATCTCCTCGCGGGGGTGGGAAGCGGCGGCTTTGGTGTTCTCCCGCCGCTCCCCGCGCACCGCCTTACGGGCAGCTCTTGCCCGGGAATGCCAGCTTGTCGTAGGGCTGGGGCGTGACGACGCCCTGGCTCTGGGCGACCGTCTTGAACTGCCCGCCCGCGCCGGACTGCCCGGTATACACGGCCTGAATCAGGCTGCCGTTGGGCGCGACGGTGATCTTGCCCAAAGGGCTTTGCAGGCTCACGCCCACGATGGCCTTGCGAACGGCGGTGGCATCGAAGGACTTGGCCTTCTCGACGGCCGCCTTCCACAGGTACACGTCCATGTAGGCGTGCGCCATGGGATCGGTGATTGCGGCGTTCTTGCCGTATTTGGCCTGATACGCCCCCACGAACTTCTGGTTGGCAGCATTGGGCAGGCTCTGAAAGTAGTTCCAGGTGGCGTACTGGTTGGTCAGCAGGGCCGGGCCGATGGACTGCGCCTCCTGCTCGGCGATGGAAAAGGAGATCACGGGCAGCGTCTTCGCCGTGTACCCAGCGGCCTGGTACTGCTTGAAAAAGGACACGTTGGAGTCACCGTTGAGCGTATTGATGATGATGTCCGGCTTCGCCGCCTTGATCTTGTTGATCACCGAGCTGAATTCGGTGCCGCCCAGCGCGACGTATTCCTCGCCTGCGAGCTTGGCCCCCTTTGCAGCGATGTGCTTTTTCAGGATCAGGTTGGCGGTGCGCGGGTACACGTAGTCGCTTCCCAGCAAGAAGATGTTCTTGTGGCCCTTGCCCAGCGCCCACTCCAGCGCCGGGAGCGCCTGCTGGTTGGGCTGCGCGCCGGTGTAGATGATGTTGGGGCTGCACTCGTTGCCCTCGAACTGCACGGGGTAGAAGAGCAGCCCCCTATTCTTTTCGAACACGGGCAGCATGGCCTTGCGGCTCGCACTCGTCCAGCCGCCGAACACCGCCGCCACCCTGTCCTGCGTCAGCAGCTTTTCCGCCTTGGTGGCGAAGGTGGGCCAGTCGGACGCGCCGTCCTCCTTGACCACCACGATCTTCTTGCCCAGCACGCCGCCCTTCGCGTTGATCTCGTCCACGGCGAGCTGCGCAGCGTTCGCTACGGTGATTTCACTGATCGCCATTGTGCCCGTCAGCGAATGCAGGACACCTACCTTCACCGTGCTCTGCGCCTGCGCGGCATTGGCGAGAACGAGGGCCAGGGTGGTACCGAAAAAGCCAAACCTGCGGAATGTGGACATGAACTCTCCCTGGGAGGCTGTAGAGCCGTGACGATGAGAAGGCGAGGTGGCTCTGCTCTGCATTATGTCTTCTTTTTTTCTTACAACTTGCACAGCTGCCCGGACCATAAGAGTTTTATGCGATGTTGGGATGCAAGTTGTTTAGAAATACTTCGTTCTACCGCACAGCCTCGGCTTACGCTTCACACTGAGGTCCTGCCCACCGGTGGGTTCTCTCAGAGAGGCGGTCAGGATGCAACTCACCGAACGGGAACGCGACAAACTGCTGATCTTCGCCGCCGCCGAGGTGGCGCGGAACAGGCGGGCGCGAGGACTGAAACTCAACCATCCCGAGGCTGTCGCCCTGATCACGGCCGAGGTCCTCGAAGGCATCCGCGAAGGCCGGGCTGTGGAGGACCTGATGGGCTGGGGCGCCACCCTGCTTACGCCGGAGGACGTGATGGACGGCGTGCCCGAACTCATTCATGACATTCAGGTGGAGGGCACCTTCCCCGACGGGACCAAACTCGTGACCATTCACGATCCGATTCGCGGGGGGGCGAGCGCCACCGTGCCCGGTGAGTACCTGCTTGAAGACGGCGAGATTGAACTCAACGCGGATCGGCCCGTCACGCACCTGTTCGTCACCAACCGGGCAGACCGCCCCATTCAGGTCGGCAGCCACTTCCACTTTATTGAGGTGAACGCCGGGCTGCACTTCCACCGCGACTCCGCCTACGGTCAGCGCCTGAATATCCCCGCTGGGACCGCCGTACGTTTCGAGCCCGGCGAGGAACGCGAGGTCACGCTCGTCCCGCTGGGCGGCACCCGCACTGTGCACGGCATGAACTCCCTGGTGGGGGGTCAACTCGACGCTCCTGGCGCGAGGGAAGCGGTACTGGAAAGGGCGCGGGCCGCGGGCTTCGGGGGGGCGCAATGAGGGGCAGAGGGCCCATGGCCCAAGGCGGAGAGCAAAAAGCGGGCGTGGCCCTCGCCGCTCGGCTCTGTGCCCTCTGCCCCTGCGCGGAAGGCCGCCGGTCATGCGCGTAACCCGTCGCCAGTACGCAGACCTTTATGGGCCCACCGCCGGGGACCGCATCCGGCTGGGCGATACGCAACTCCTGATCGAGATTGAGCGGGACCTCACCACCTACGGTGAGGAGGTCAAGTTCGGCGGCGGCAAGGTGATCCGCGACGGTCTGGGTCAAAGCAGCACGGCCAGTCGCTCAGACCCGAACGTACCCGATCTGGTGATCACCAACGCGGTGATCCTGGACCACTGGGGCATCATCAAGGCCGATGTGGGCGTCAAGGACGGGCGCATCACCGCCATTGGCAAGGCCGGCAACCCGGGTACCCAGGACGGCGTGAGCCCAGGGCTGACCATCGGGGCGAGCACCGAGATCGTGGCGGGCGAGGGGCATATCCTCACGGCGGGTGGGGTAGACACCCACATCCACTTCATCGCGCCGCAGCAGTGCTGGACAGCGCTGGAGTCCGGCGTCACCACCATGATTGGCGGCGGCACTGGCCCCACGGCAGGCACGAGCGCCACCACCTGCACGCCGGGAGAGTGGCATATCCACCGGATGCTGGAAGCGCTTGCGGGCCTGCCGCTGAACTTCGGCCTGCTGGGCAAGGGAAACGCGAGTACCCAAGCTCCCCTGGCTGAACAGATTCGCGCTGGAGCGCTGGGCCTCAAGCTCCACGAAGACTGGGGCACCACTCCGGCCGCCATCCACGCGGCGCTGGGCGTGGCCGAACAGTACGACATTCAAGTGGCCATCCACACCGATACGCTGAACGAGTCGGGCTTCGTCGAGGACTCCATCCGCGCCTTCGCCGGTCGCACCATTCACACGTTCCACACCGAGGGCGCAGGAGGCGGGCACGCGCCGGACATCATCCGGGTGGCTGGATTGCCCAATGTGCTGCCATCAAGCACCAATCCCACCATGCCCTTCACGGTGAACACCATCCACGAGCACCTCGACATGCTGATGGTGTGCCACCACCTCTCGCCGCGCATCCCGGAAGACGTGTCCTTCGCCGAGAGCCGTATCCGCCCTGAAACCATCGCCGCCGAGGACGTGCTGCATGACCTGGGTGTGTTTTCCATGATGAGCAGCGACTCGCAGGCGATGGGCCGGGTGGGGGAAGTGATCACCCGGACCTGGCAGGCAGCGCACAAGATGAAGGTGCAGCGCGGTCCCCTCGTCATTCCGGGTCTGGGAGAGGACGGCCGCGCCGACAACCTGCGTGCCCGGCGTTTCGTCGCCAAATACACCGTCAACCCCGCCATCGCCCACGGCATTGCGCACGAGGTGGGCAGCGTGGAAGTGGGTAAGCTGGCGGACCTGGTGCTGTGGAAGCCCGCTTTTTTCGGAGCCAAGCCGGCGATGGTGCTTAAGGGTGGGCTGGTGGTGGCGGCGCAAATGGGCGACGCGAACGCGAGTATTCCCACGCCGCAGCCGGTTTACCCTCGCCCGATGTTCGCAGCGTATGGCGGGGCGCCCGCCTCCACCTGCCTGCATTTCGTCTCGGCGATCAGCTTGGAAGTGGGGGATCTGCCGGAAGTGGGGCGGCCCTACAGCGCCGTGCGAAATACCCGCACCATTGGCAAGGCGGACATGATCCTGAATGGTGAGACGCCGAACATCGAGGTCAACCCGGAAACCTATGAGGTGCGGGTGGACGGTGAGCCCGTAACCTGCGAGCCGGTGGACACGCTGCCGCTGGCGCAGAAGTATTTCCTATTCTGATGCATGAGAGTTCTGTCGCACTCGCGCTGATCGAAGTGGCCCGCGAGGTCTTGCGCGAACATGGGGCGGCGCAGGCCACGGCCCTCACCGTCCGCATCGGCCAGTGGTCCAGCGTGGTACCGGAAGCGCTGCGCGCCGCCTTTCCCGCCTGCGCCGAGGGCTCACCGCTGGAGGGCGCACGGCTTGAGATCACCCATGTGCCCGGCGTGGCCGAGTGCCCCAATCACGGTCCCGTCGAACTGAACCTCATGCGCGGCCTGCGCTGCCCGATTTGCGGCGCGCCCACGCCCGCCCTGCTGCAGGGCGACGAATTGGAACTTGCCGAACTTGAACTCGTTTGAAGGAGAGCCCCATGACCGCCACCTCCCCCCGCATCGTCACCGTGCGGCAAAACATCCTCAAGGCCAATGACCGCGTAGCGGCCGAAAACCGCCAGACCTTTGCCGCTGCCAGCGTGCGGGCCATCAACCTCGTGTCGAGCCCCGGCGCGGGCAAGACGGCCCTGCTGGAACGGACCCTGCGGGACCTGGCCCCTGCGCTGCGGATGGCCGTGGCGGTGGGTGATCTGGCCACCGAGAATGACGCCGCGCGCCTGCGGCACTGGGGCGCACAGGCCGAGCAGATCGTGACCGGCACCGTCTGCCACCTGGACGCCGGCATGGTGGCGGACATACTCCCCCGCTTTGACCTCGCTGCGCTGGACGTGCTGTTTCTGGAGAATGTCGGCAACCTCGTGTGCCCCAGTTCCTACGACTTGGGTGAGGCGGCCCGCGCGGTTCTGATCTCCACCACTGAGGGCGAGGACAAGCCGCTGAAGTACCCCACCATGTTCAATACGGCGGACGTGGTGGTCATCACCAAGATGGACCTGGCCGGGGCGGTGGAGTTTGACCGCGACCTGTGCCGGGAGAACATCGACTGTGCGCGCCCCGGCGTGCCCGTCATTGAGCTGAGCAGCAAGCGTGGTGAGGGGCTGGAGGCGTGGTTTGCCTTTGTGCGGGGGGCGTAGGATGACCCGTATCCAGGGCCTGCGTCGCCCGCTCCTTACCACAGCGGCGCCCGTGGTGCAGGTCAGCGGGCCCACCGTCGCCGTCCCCATGACCGCCGTAGATCGGCGGAGGGTGCGCCGCCGCCTCATCGCCCCGGACGGTACGGAGTTGCGGCTCGCCCTTGCCACCGGAACCGTCTTGCAGCCCGGAACCGTGCTGGACGTGCGCGAGGGCGTGAGCTACGTGGTGGAGGCTGCGCCCGAAGACGTGGCAGTGGTGTATCCGGGCTCACGCTCAGAAACGGCGAGCGTCGCTCACGCAATTGGAAACCTGCACCGCGACTTCGTGGCGTTGGAGGACGGTGACGCCTTCCTGGCGCTGTGGGACGCGCCCATCGAACTCCTGCTGACGCGGCTGGGCGTGTCCTTTGCCCGCGAGCAGCGACCTTTTCACGGGCGGCCTTCCTGGGAGCATGAGGCCGGTGGGGGAGAGGGATGAACCTGCGCCTGCTGCAACTCGCCGACTCTGCCTTTCCCACGGGGGCTTACGCTTTCAGCGACGGCCTCGAAACGCTCACCGTACGCGGTCAGGTGCGAACGGCGGATGATCTGCACGCCTTCCTCTGCGGACAACTCAAGCACGGCTGGGGCCCCCAGGATGCCCCCGCCTGCGCTCTGGCCTGGAAGGCGGACGCAGAAGTCCTGGCCGAACTCGATGCCCTGCTCGGCGACCTGAAGCTGGTCCAGGGTCCCCGCGAGGCGAGCGTGAGGGTCGGGGCGAGCCTGAGGAGGGCCGCCCTGCACCTCTGGCCCGAAGAACTCACCACTGTCCCGGTCACCCGGCACCACGCCACGACCTTTGGAGCTGTGGCGGCCGCACTCGGCGCAACCCAGGCCGACACGGTCACCGCCTACGTCTCCGCCTGGTTGCTGGGCCGGGCCACCTCCGCCACCCGGTTGATGAAGCTTGGCGGTCTGGAGGCCCAGCGCTGCGCGCGCCTGTGCGGGGACGCAGCGCAGACCTGCGTGGAGAACGCCCTCGCCGCCAGCCCCGATGATCTGGCAGGCTTCTCGCCCCTCCTCGACATCGCGGCGAGTGAGCAGGCGGGGCTGGACAGCCGCCTCTTCCAGACGTAGTGGGGGCGGCGCGCCCCTGCAAAAGCAGCGGGGCCGAAATCCTCCGCTCCCTGCCCGAAAGGAACTCCCCATGACCCTTCCCCTCAAAATCGCCCCCCTGAAAATAGGTGTAGGTGGCCCGGTGGGCAGCGGTAAGACCGCGCTGCTCGAAGCCCTGTGCCGGGCCCTGCGGGGCCGCTTCGAGCTGGCCGTCATCACCAACGACATCTACACCTTCGAGGACCAGCGGATCCTGACCCGGGCGGCAGCCCTGGCTCCAGAGCGCATCCGCGGCGTGCAGACGGGCGGCTGCCCCCATACCGCCATTCGCGAGGACAGTTCTCTGAACCAGGAGGCGGTGGAGGCCCTCCAGGACGAATTCCCAGGGCTGGAACTGCTCCTGATCGAGTCGGGAGGGGACAACCTCGCCTCCTCCTTCTCTCCCGAGCTGGTGGACGCGTGGATGTTCGTGCTGGACGTGGCGGGCGGTGAGAAGGTACCGCGCAAGGGCGGTCCCGGGGTGCGGCACTCGGACCTGCTGGTGATTAACAAGACCGACCTCGCGCCGCACGTTGGGGCGAGCCTGGAGGTGATGGACGCCGACGCCCGGGCACAGCGCAGGGTGGGGAGCGGAGCAACAGCGGAGGTGCGGCCCTACGTGTTCACGAACCTCAAGTCTGGGCAGGGCGTGGCGGATGTGATCGCCTGGATCGAACATGACCTGCTGTTCCGGGACGTGCCGCCGCCCCGCATTGGACTGGGTGAGGTGGGCTCGTCCCCGGCGGACTCCGCTTGACCCTGCTGCGCCGAACACGCACGGGCGTATTGCACCTGCATTTCGGGATGCGGGCGGGCCGCACCTGCCTCCTGCGTGACACGCAGAAGGCCCCACTGATGATCGTGCGGCCATTCACATTGCCCTGCGGCACGCTGATGGTCTTTGTGGTGAATCCCACCGGAGGTGTGCTCGGCGGGGATCACAGTGAGATTCACGTACGGGTGGAGGGCGGTGCCCGGGCACTGGTCCTTACCCAGTCGGCCACCCGGGTGCAGCCCTCACCGATGGGAGAGGCGGCAACGCAAGACATCCTGCTGGAAGTGGCGGCGGGTGGACGGCTCGAGTTTTACCCGGAGCGCACCCTGCCCTTCGCGGGGAGTGCCTTTCGGCAGACCCTGCGTGCCGAGCTGGAAGAGGACGCGGAACTCGGCTTCCTTGAGACGCTGGCAAGCGGGCGGGTGGGCAGCGGTGAACGGCTGCAGTTCCGCGAGTACACCAGCCGGGTGGAGGTGCGCCGGGGTGGGAAACGGGTGTACCTCGATGCCCTCCACCTGTGTCCCGGCCCACACACCCCCGCTCCTGGAATTTTGGGGCACTGCGATTACCTCGCCAGTGGCGTCTGGGTGGGTGGCGGCCCAGTGGCAGACTGGCCGGCTGTGCCGGGGCACCTCGCGACGGGGAGCACGGCGGGTGGGGCTGTATGGCTGAGGGGCGCATCGGAACGTGGGCCAGTGCTGGACGCTGAACTCGCTCGGGCCCGCGAGGCGTTGAGGCGGCAGCTGTTTAACGCAGTGCCGCTTCAGGTCCGGCGTTGAGGACACCACAGGTGGGGAGAACCGGGAACAGAGGCCAGAGCGTGCGTGGCGGCTTCTCTACCGCGTTCTCTGCATCCTTCCGTTCGGGGTATGCCAGCTCTTTCCCCCTGCTGGGACCAAATTCTCATGGATCGTCCTCTTCGGGCAAAGTCCCCTGCCTCTGGGTCAGCAGGCGGACCATGCCCTGGGGAAGCGTCACCGGGGTGGTCAGCACGCGCGGCAGGTGAACGGGCGGCAGCGCCGGGAGGGTCAGCGGCGTGGTCAGGACTGGGGGAAGCCGCACCGCGCTCCGCAGTGCTCCCGCCAGCAGGCCCGGCAGCGGCAGGTGCGGGGGGAGCTCTTCGCACCCGGACGGTTCCGTATTCCCGGCCTCGTCGCGCAGCACCTGGTCCAGCAATGAGAGGGCCGCGAGGGAGGCCCGCTGGGCCTGGTCATGCGCGCTTTCCATCTGCGCCCGCGCGACTTCCGTTCGGAAGCCCCCGGCTGGAAACAGACCGCGGCGGGCGAGTTCCAGTTCCAGGCCCTCGACCGCGCGCTTCCCTGTTTCCGTGCCGTGTTCCAGCTGGGCGTAATGCAGGCGGTCCAGCGGCGTGCGCGCGAGGGTCTGGTGCAGAATATGAAAGTCATTCAAGCGTGTCAGGAGCGCACGCGGGAGAATGGGGTCTGGCGCTCGGACGTCCCGATGCCCACGCAGCAGATCGCCCTGCCGCTCCCCCAATTGCAATTCGGTGAGGGCTTGCTCGAGGTCCTGGCTCAGGCCCAACTCCTGCAGCAACTCCCCCATATGTCTGCTGAGATCTGCAAGCTGTAACCTCAGCATCAACAGATCTGGTGAGATCGTCACAGCTCCTATGGTAGGCGCTGGACGTCACACAATTCTCTCTGTTGGACGGACTTCTTTCCCTGCCGGGCCGAACGGACGTGTTGCCCGGGTGCTCCACTGTCTGCGGAACCCTGCTGGGGTTCAGAATCACGGCGGTCGTCTCGGCCACAATTGGGGCCACCACCTTAAGGGCCGCCCGACAGACCCAAGAAGCCGTAAGATCGTCGCCTATGGCTCCCACGACTGGCCTGGCGTCTGGGGCCTGCGGGAGGTCAAGGGGTGCTGGTCGTCCTGAGACGCGCCGATACCCCTGCTCATCGCACCTTCTCCCGGCGGGTCGATGGGCGCCGTAGGACGTTCGGCCCGTTCCTGAGGAGCCTGGAAAGCCTGACGAGAAAGCGTACGGCCCACACCGATCGAGGTGGGTTTTCCTCGGTTGTCCTCCCGCGCGCGCGGAGATGGTCCGTTCGCCGAACGCAGCGTCCCAGTGCTGAGACCGTCTCCCCCCCTGACCGGGAACGTTCTGGCCAAAAGACGACGCCTACTCCCCTTTCCTCTGGTTTCCTCTGCGCGCAGAGTGTATGAGCGGG
>NZ_FWWU01000002.1 GCF_900176165.1 Deinococcus hopiensis KR-140 | reverse complement strand
GGTCTTCCCTATGGCATTGAAAAGCGCGGTTCTGAGCCTGATATTGAGCGTGATTGTGGTGGCCCTGAAAGGTGGAGCCTACCTGCTCACGGGCAGCGTGGCCCTCTTCTCCGACGCCCTGGAAAGTCTGATCAACGTGGTGGCAGCGGGGGCCGCCATCACCGCCCTGTGGGTCGCCAGCCGTCCTGCGGACGACAACCATCCCTACGGGCACCAGAAGGCCGAGTATTTCAGCGCCGTGCTGGAAGGGGTACTCATCATCGTCGCGTCCCTGACGATTATGTTTTCTGCCGTTCAGGCGCTGCAGCATCCCAGACCCCTGGAAGCGCTCGGGCTGGGCCTGGTGGTGTCCAGCGTCGCCACCCTGCTCAACTGGAGCTATGGCCGGTATCTGGTGCGCACGGGTGAACACCTGCGCTCACCCGCCTTGGTGGCCGACGGTCACCACCTCCTGAGCGACGTGGTGACCAGCGTGGGGGTAATCGTCGGGGTGGGACTGGTCAAGCTCACGGGCTGGCATGCCCTGGACCCCATTGCGGCCATCGTGGTGGCGCTCTACGTGCTGTGGGTGGGGTACAGGTTGGTGCAGGGCAGCCTGAACAGCCTGCTGGATGAGGCGGCGCCCGCCGAGGTGCAGCAGCAGATCAAAAACCTGGTGCAGACCCACGCCGAGGGGGCGCTGGAAGCGCATGACTTCCGGACGCGGCACGCGGGCAGCGTCACGTTCATTGACTTCCACCTGGTGGTTCCCGGAGCCATGAGCGTGGAGGCAGCCCACGCCATCTGTGACGAACTGGAACAGGTGCTCGAAACGCAGATGCCGGGAAGCGAAGTGACCATTCACGTGGAGCCGGAGGGCCAGGCCAAACATGCTGGAGTGCCCGCGCTGTAATTGCTTCGAGGAGCAAAAGCCACAACTGGACGGGGCGTAAGGGTTTATCCCCTCTCCGCTGCCCTTACTTCTTGCCGAAGACGACGGTGTTCTTCATGCCGCGTTCCTCATGGTCTCCTACCAGGCAGTCGGCCTCATCTGTGCCAGCCCCCCTCGTGTACCCCTCCCTACTGGAAGTTCTGGCTCAAGCTCAAATTGCCACACGAGTTGATATAACGGTTGTCTCCCGCAGCCGTTGACAAGTGCATAACGTGAGGGGTCGCGATCAGGGCGGCACGTATGAGATCCACGCGCATGGCGTCCTGGCCGTGAATTTGCGTTTGAATGGAGGGACGACCACCCCTTCATAACGCTGAAGTACCAGACCGCGGAAGTTGAAGCGCGACTTCTCGCCGGGTTGAGTGCCCTCCCAAACCCCGCGTGCCGCCCGGTAAGCAGGGGAGAGGCGGCATAGGCACACATTTGCTCTCATCGGGCGACTTCACGTGGCAAGCTGGACAGATGCGTCTCTTGCTTGTTGCGGCTGCTCTCCTGTTCTCTGGATGCGCCCAGTTCGGTGCTCCTGAGCAGCTCACGCTCCGCACGAGCTCTACTCTGTCGGAGTGCCGCGGCTGGGCACCCAAGCCCAGACAATGCTATGGGGTCTACCGCATGCCGGAAAATACGCTGTACAGTACCTTCTTCAAAGAGGAGCTTCAGGGATTTACCTTTGAAGAAGGGTACGAATACACCCTGCTGGTTCGGGTGGATAGGATTTCAAATCCGCCTGCGGATGCACCTGACCGCACCTATACGCTTGTCCGCGTGCTTGACAAGTACCGGGTGAGAGAGGTGAAGCGGTGAATCTCCCGCTTCACGCCGCCACCTTCGGCACCAACCCGGACTTTACCCTCTGCTATGGCCTTTTTTCTGGCTTGCGCGTTCTGCAGCTTTGGCATAGCATCTGGAGCCCGTCTTCTGCTGCCTCCGACGCTCAATAAGCCCTGATCTCCCCACTGACCGAACCTTTGTCCTTTAACTCGCGCTTTTTGAACTGGAAGCTCGGTATTTTTCTGCCTGTGTGGGACACTCAGTGTCCCGTTGGGGATGACTCATTGGGGCACAGATCGTGGGGATGACCCGGTTTCGGCGGGGGTAGCCAAACGGGACGTGGCGAGCCGAGGATGATCGTGGGCCTCGTAAATCATCGATCAAGCCTTCAATTGGCAACAACAACAGCACCACCTACGCTCTCGCTGCTTAAGTGAAACGGTGACCATCAAGCCCGGCCATTGGCGTGATGCGAACCTGCGAATAGATGGCTAGCCTGAGCCGACGCTCCTGAGCACAGGTGAGACTAAGGGGCTGGGTTCAAAAGCAGAGTGTTCGTGCCCGGCTGAGGACTGAGATTTAAACCGCGAACTACGCTCGTAGATACTACCGGGAGGGACTTTCGAATCGGCGGTTCGACTCCGCCCATCTCCACCCCCAGCCCCCAGGCTTTTGGCCTGGGGGTTCTCCTATGGGACGAACTCCGCGAACATCACCCGGAGCGCTTTGGATCTCTGATTCCCCGGCTGCTCCAGAAGGACCTGTGCTGGGAGACCCAGGCTGTGGTGTGCGGGCACTTGCACCACCGGAGGCACGACCTGCTCACCCCCTTCCTTGGCCGCTGGGCCTTCGGTGGACGCTTCAATACCGGCCGGACGCGCTTCGTCCTGCCCCTCCAGAGCGGCTTCACCCGCTGGACCCTGAGCCAGCAGCAGACCTTCACAGAGACGCTGACCAGACTGAGCCAGGACGAGGGGCGCAACCTTCCGGGGATCTGGCAGGCCACGGCCCGGCTGGCCGCGCTCCCCACCAGTCTCCCTTCAGCGCCGGCCTTCGCTGTTGGAACTGTTGCAGGCCTGCAGTTGCACGCGCCGGTGACCTATCTGCTATGCAGACTACTGGGCACGCTCCTCCAAGCCTTGTCCTCGCCGTATGCTCAGGAGACGGGCGTGGCAGCGCAGGCCATCTTCGCGTCGTACTCAGGGGGGACGCCGCCGCAATCGGGGAGGCGCTCCACTCTCCCTGCTGTCCGACCGGTGTGCCCCGCGTGGCGCCGTACAGGACCCTTTAGGGGGTCGCCTCCAGGGCCAGGCAGAGGGCTGCCCCGATCGTCCAGGCAGTTCTGATCACCCTGGCGGGCAATCCCCTGATCCTCCAAATTGACCTTGCCGTCACCACCGAGGACTGGGAGGTCCTGGCCAGGCGACTGAACGGGAAGAGCTGCATGCCGAGACCCTGATGACCGGTGTGGCGGCCTTCCGCGGGGCGCGCCATAAAACGAGCCGGCCCGGCGGCTTGCCCTGGAGACCCTCATCCTGGATGCCGAGGCGAACGGTGGCTGGACCTCCGAACGCATGAAGCGGCTCCAGACGTTCCGACTGTATGGACCCATCCTGGTTATTGGCGCTGCCCGGTTCACCCTGCTGGTAGCGGGACCCACTGTAGGTCAGCACGAGCAGCAGGATTCGGGTGACCCGCAGCAGAGGCGCTCATCTTCAAAGGCGACAAGCCCCCCTGAGTAGGTCTCGGGTACGTCTCGGCTCTCCCTGCCGGAGGGTGACCGTTCAGGCCAGTTCGCGGGGTGCCTGCGCTTAGAGCAGCCAGCACCTTGAGGTCTGCGCTCTGGGTCCACACTGCCGGCCCACTTAAAGGCAGGAGTAAGGGGTAGGGGCGGAAACTCACGGGTATCCTCAAGGCATGGTCTGCCCGCTGCTGCACCTGCACTTGCGCGTTGGACGGCGTCAGGCCGAGTTCATGGCGGTGGAGTTCAGCGATTCCCACGTGACGTCGGTGTCGATGCGGGTGGGCGGCAAGAAAGGCCAGTGGGTCAGCCTGGAGATCGAGTCGGCCCGGGCAGACGGGGCGTTTCTGAATGGGCTCGCCGAAGCCTGGACCATGGACGACGACTACCGCGCCTTGTTCGGGCATTCGGGATCACGGTCCTATGTGGGACGGGCCTTTCCTGAGTTTCCCGCCGCGCGTGCGGCACGCGCGGCGGCCGAAGCGGAGGCGCTGGAACGCGAAGAGAAGCGCGCCCGCCGGGCGGAGGCGCTCGGCCGGGTGCTCAGCGCGGGGGAAGCGGCGAGCGACGAGGACCTCTGGGCCGCGCGGTCCGGCACAGACGAATTCTCCCGGCTATCGCTGGCAGCCCTGACGGCGGAACTTGGAGATATTGCCGAGCAGACCCTGAAGGCAGCCCAGAGATTTGAACTCGATGGGCGATACCAGGCCGTGGCGCTGCGCTGGGCAGCGCGGGGAATGGTGCCGGACGTCGCAGCCCGCAAGGCCCTGATTGACCGGGAAATCGCCTTTCTCGCTCGCCGGGGACGGTAGCAAAGCGTCGACTCTGGTTTTTTGCTCCTGACGAAGGGGCAGCTTCCGGGCCGCTCGACCGCTTCCTCATTCACATCACCGTTGCCCTTCCCCGGGTTGACGCAGGTCTGAGGTGACTGCTGGGTTTATCCATCCAGGGAGATAACCGTCACGCCCGCTTCCGTGCCTGCCGCGAAGCGGCGCCGTGTACGGTCCAGGGCGAAGGGCGCGGGCCGCTCAATCTGGTGGATGACGCCGCTCCCCTGCTTGCCGGTGTCCAGATCCGGCCACTCACCCAGCAGCGCCCCGTCAGAGGGGCACACAACAGGGAGCGCCTGTGCAGCGCAAGGATGCTGGCCGCCACAGCGTAGAAGGTGCCGGGCTCCACCGAAAAGGCCAGGGTTTGCAGCGTCTGTCCCGGTTCGTCACTGTCCGGCTCCACCGCAACGATCACCTGGTCCTCCGAGGGAAAGTCGGCGCTCCGCGTCTGATGGAGAAAATTGGTGGCGGTTACCTCGGCCAGCGTGTTCAACTGAAAAGCCAGCAGCCCCATGCCGGCCAGCTGGTGACCGTTGCCGAATTGCCCCCGGATTTCTTCCGCTGACCACCACGCCAAGAAGCTTCTGGGGGACCCGCATGATGTCGTCTGTGCGGTCATGGGTCCAGACGGTGTAGATCTTGAATGCACGAAACCGTATTTGAGGTTTCGTGCATTCAACGACTTCCGCAGAAGATCAGCTCAACAGCAGGCCACCCGTGCTGCCGAAGACGCCGCCAGTGCTGTAACTCGACTCGGACGAGGCCAGAAAGACGTACAGCGGTGCGATCTCTGCTGGCTGACCTGGACGCCCCATCGGCGTCCCACTGCCGAACTTCTCAATTTTGTCCTGTGGCTGTCCGCCCGTGGGTTGCAGGGGCGTCCAGTAAGGTCCGGGAGCAACGGCGTTGACCCGGATGCCCTGCTCCGCGACCTGTTGCGCCAGCGCCTGGGTGAAGGCCACGATGGCCGCCTTGGTCGAGGCGTAGTCGAGGAGCATGGGGGAGGGTTGTGACGCCTGGATAGAAGCGGTGTTGATGATGGTGGCTCCAGCCGGGAGGTGCGGCATGGCGGCCTTGGTCACCCAGAACGTCGCGTAGACGTTCGTGCGGAAGGTGGCGTCAAACTGCGCCGTTGTGAGGTCAGCGATGGCCTCAACAGCCTGCTGCTTGCCTGCATTGTTGACCAGGATGTCCAGACCGCCCAGCGCCTGAACCGTGTCCGCAACCAGCCGCTCGCAGAACGCCTCGTCGGTCAGATCCCCGGGGAGCGCGACGGCTTTGCGCCCAGCCGCTTCGATCAGGGCGATTACCTCACGGGCGTCGTTTTCCTCGGACGGAAGGTAGTTGATGGCCACGTCGGCCCCCTCCCGCGCAAAAGCGATCGCAACGGCGCGCCCGATGCCACTGTCCCCACCTGTGATCAGGGCTTTTCGCCCACCCAGGCGGTCATGGCCCCGGTAGGTCTGTTCCCCGTGGTCCGGCACGGGAATCATGGTGTGGGTGTCACCCGGCGCTTCCTGGGGCTGACGGGGAAAAGGGGGAGCGGGGTACTGCTTTGTGGGATCCTGAGGCATAGACGCCCTCCATACATGCGGTTCAAATAGGAAAACCGGTCCAGCACAGCCTGGCGCATGCGCGCCACGTCGGTAACAGTGCGGTGAAGACGGTGGGGTCGTTACCGCACTGAACTTGCACACTTCCAGCACTTACCCCTGTTGGCCGTTCGGGTTTGTGGTCGGCACCTGCTGGTGAACCTGCTCGTGATTGAGCTTGAGGTGAACGTGCTGATCGACATGATCCACGCTGTCCAGGGGTAACCAGCGGTGCTGTCCATTCCATCGCGGGCCGGTTTGATGGAGTCGCCTTCCACGCGGTCGACCTCACCGTGGTTTTTCCCATCCGCGCAGATGACGGGCATGTGCTCCCGAATACCGCTGCTCGTGGTCATGAGCGCTCTCCTTTCGTGTTCAGCCTACGGAAGAGGGTGAGTCCCCTGATGGCAATCGGGTAAACGCCGATTGACTCAAGGCGCGCATGAGTTCACCGTGTGGGACAGCCGTTCTTCGCCGATTTCTGCCAGTGGTTGACCTCACGCGGCGCAATCAAGAGCACCGTTCCAGACTCAACACACTGCTGGCTCCCATGCAGATTTGCCACGCGACCTGATTGGCCCCGAGTCCTCCAGGCAGAAACACGCTCCGCCTCTCCAGCGGGCAGGGCCGGCATTCAGTCCCTCACGGCGCTCCACCGCAAAAAGTCGCTCACCACAAGTCCGTCCTCCTGTAAAAGTGCCTGGATGAGGTGTTGGTCAACGTGCCGCGGGGTAGAGCCGCGCACGCCTGGGTCAATTCGAGAACTGTCTTCCGCGCGCTTGGCCGTTCCTCCAACCCTCCCGCTCGCTCTCGGCCCTCATCTTCGCCTCATCCAGGTTGGGTGGGCATCGACATAGCCGAGCGCACTTATTGTTCCCTGAATTGCTGGGTGCCCACCTCACCGCGGAGGCGGAGAGTCCGCTTCTGATGTGTTCCAAGGAAGCACGACCATCTCCGGGAGCGGTTCACCCTGGGGTTGGCTCCCCTGGCAAGAGGCAGAACGCACAGGTTTCCCCCCATCGGGCGTCTGTCGTAGAGATGAAGGTACGGTTAAGCTGGTGGGTAAGCAGGAGGTTCTCACGTGCCACTTCAGACCGACCACCGTACCGCTGCGGCAGCCACCATCATGGAAGTCATGCGCTGTGCCCTGACCGCCTACGACGTGCCTTCCGCCGTCTTGCCTGCCCTGCACGCGCTGGTCGAGCGCACGCATGCCGAGGGCGCCGCGTACGTACAGCTCTCGGACGCGGGTGAATTCGTCACCCGGGGCGTGGTGGGCGCGCCGGGACTTGCGGGCCAGGCCATCCCTCAGGGAAGCCCGCTGCTCCGGGCGCTGCGCGCAGCCCAGGCGCCGCTGTTTTACGACAACACGTGGATGGACCCCGATACAGCTGACTTTCCGGCCCACGGGGTAGGGGCCCTCGCCATCGCGCCTGTCCTGGACGCTGAGGCCCGTCTGGTGGGGGCATTCGTGATGTACGTGCACTCCGCCCATTCCTGGCATGAAGACGACGCCGAGCTGTTCGCTGCCCTCGCGGGGGCCATCGGGCTGCTCGCGGTGCGGCTGATCACCGAAGAAAGCCTGCGTAAGGCGCACGAGGCTGCCCTGCGGGCCCTGGGACTGATGCTCGAAGCCCGCGATACCGAAACAGGTGGCCACACCGACCGCGTCACCGTCCTCGCCGTGGCGCTGGGCGGTGCCCTGGGACTCCAGGCGGCGCAGCTTCAGCACCTGCGCTGGGGTGCGTACCTGCACGACATCGGCAAGGTGGCGGTGCCGGACCACGTGCTGCTCAAACCGGGCAAGCTCGAAGCGCACGAGTGGCTGACCATGCAGTCGCACGTGCTGGCGGGCGAACGGTTCGCGCGGGCCCTCAATTTCCTGCCCGAGCCGTCACTGGCGGTGATCGGCTCACACCACGAACGCTGGGACGGACGTGGCTACCCGCGCGGTCTGGCGGGTGAGGCCATCCCCCAGGAGGCGCGCATCTTCGCCGTGTGCGACGTGTATGACGCCCTCGTGAGTGACCGGCCCTACCACAAGCCGTGGGCGCACGAGGAAACCCTCGCGGAAATTGAGCGCAGCGCAGGAAGCCACTTTGATCCCGCCATTGCCCAGGTCTTTTGCGAGCTGATGCGCCGTGAGGACGCGCCGCACCCGGTGGCGGCAGCCGCCTGCGCACGAACAGGGTAATCAGGGCTGCCCCCACCCGACGCTGGCCGCTCCCCTGGACCAAACGTTTCCTGAAGACCCCTTCTGCACGGCTCGACAACCCCGTTGTTCTGGATGCTGCCCGCAAGACCAGTTGTGGGTGAGGGCGTTCTGATGGTGCTCGAGGTCGGTCTCATGCTGCCCTGAATGTCGTCGGTGCGGGGCGCGCTTTCAACCCGCAGATGCACGCCTGGAGGCCTTCACCCTCCGGACAGGTCACATCCGGAATCCTCGCCTGATACGGTTCCGGTGTAATCCATTACATCCGCTCCGGGAACTCCTCTGTGCCACCGTTTTTCCTGCTCGCTCAGGTAAATCAGTTGCTTTATAACTGATCTACCCCAATCCTTATTGCCTCCTCCCACCCAGGTGCTCAGGGACTCCCGAAGGGTGAACTGTCGCCAGGGAAGGTGCCGCGCCAGCGCAGAGGTGGAGGGCAGATCCGCGAGCCTGGAGGTCGGCAGGCGTCGTTGCTGTTCCTGCAGCGCTCTGCCAGCCGGTTGCCGTTTCGACTGTTCAGAAGCGTTTCACGAATACACGGGCATCCTCACACCACACCACCACCGCGTGGCCAGACCCGTCCACGGTCACGCTGGGTTGGTAGGCCCGGTGCTTCGCCACCGTGTTCAGGGCCCTCCCTCCGAGCACGGTCCACTTTTCGCCCGTCCAACGGCGGACGTAAACCCGCTCCGGTTCCTGGCCGAGTTGTTCCGCCCAGGTCACCACCGGGTTGCCTTGTCCGTCCAGCGCCAGCGCCGGCCGGAAGGCCAGCGTACCCGGCTCGACGTTCAGGGCTTGCCCGAGAGCCACCCAGCGGTGGCCATTCCAGCGTTTGACAAAGACCTGGTCTCTGCCGCCACTGTCCTCCAGCCAGGCCACGACCGGCCTGCCCTCACGGGTCAGCTTCATTACTGGGGAGGCCGCGTAGGTTCCAGGATGAACGTTCAGGGCCCCGCCCAGCCGGGTCCATGCACCGCCGGGGCGTTGCTCGGCCACCCAGAGGTCACTGTGGGCCACGTCTCCCTCCATCCACGCCGCGTAACGGGTTGCCATGTTCCCCGCGGCCGCTGCTGGAAAGAAGGCGTGACGCTTCAGGCTGACATTGAGGGGCGGGCTGAACGACCAGGAGGGTTCAGCCCGGTCGCCGACCTGCAACACCGCCCCCAGCGCTCCCGGATAGTAGATGTTCGTCCAGACAATAAACGGCGCGCCGTTCTGTTGCACGGCGAAGGCACTGAATTTCCCAGCGTCACTGAGGTTACGCCGCAGTGCGTACTTCGCGGTGGGTGACCAGGCGTGCCCGTCCCAGTGACTCAGGAGGGTCGAGTCCACATGCGCGATCCCCGCGTCTTCCGCCCAGCCCAGCCAGGGTTGTCCGTCTGGCCCCACCTGGGCCTGAAGCCGTGAGGCGTTATGCCGGACGTCCTCATTCAGAATGCCGCCCAGGGAAGTCCAGCCCCGCTGGTCCAACCGGGCAGCATAAAGATGATCCGTACCAGCCGTGTATCCGCCTGCCGTCACTTCCTGTTGCGTCCAGGCAATCACGGCGGCTCCCGTGCCGTCGGTGACCGCTGCGGTCAGCCGGGGTCGGGCCTGTCTGTTCACGGAGGGAAGGGGAGGCAGGAACTGGCCCTGGGGCGGGTTCCCACCTCCGGCCCACCCTGCGGGCGACAACGTGAGCAGGCCCAACGCGCAGAGACTCGTTTTCTTCAGTGACTGCCCAACAGGCTTTGGCGGCATGATTTCCCCCAGCCGGAGCAGGGGCATCCAGCGCCACGGTCCGGTTCCAGAATAGATTTCCGTTCACTATGACAAGGCTGGCGGCGGCGGCACAATCTACACGGCCTATCGCTGGGGCCAGTCGAATCGAATGGTTCGATGCAGTCTCTGGCAGGGGAAGTCGGTTCTGTCCCGGGGGCTGCGATCAGGGACGCGCGCCATCGCCGGGTCAAACGGGCGCCGACGCAACAGGCTGAGAGGAGGGAGCCGCTTTTGCCGGCAGAGGTTCCGGGAAGTGCAGCAGCCGTGCCAGACTCCCGACCTGATCTCTCACGGCCTCTGGCGTAAGCACGAACTGCTGGAAAGCCGTGGCCAGTGGATGGCACACGCCCGCCTCCGTCGTCACGAGCCCGGTGGATCGCCATAACGGTGTGGGCAAGGACTCGGTACGCAGTCCGCTGGGAAGGGGCGTGACCACCAGTCGGCTCAGGATGGTGAAGCCGTGGCCTTCGGCAACCAGACCGAGGACCACTCCAGGATCACTGAGCCGAACCGCCGCATGGGGAGGCCTGGAGTGCCTGGCAATGTGCGCGGCCACGTACGGCGCACAGTCTTCTTCGCAGACGATGTAACGGCCTGCGTGAAGGTCATCCCACGTACGTAGCGGTGGCGCGGAGGCAGCGGTCACGAGCAGGTATTCGTCGGCGACGACCGGAGCTGTCACCAGGCCGGCCGGCATGGGCAGGCGCCCCAGTCCGAGGTGCACCGCACCGCTGGTGACCAGGTGGGCCACCTCTTCGTGTTCGCCGCGGGTATCGGTCACCACCACCTCGACCTGTGGGTACCGGGCGTTGAAGGTCCGCAGGGCAGGCGTAACCACATGTTTGAGGATGCTGCGGCAGGCCGCGACGCGGAGTGTCCCGCTGAGTTGACCGTGGGCCGTGAGCTGCATGGCCTCTACCGCCAGGGCAGCGTGGCGGGCGTGAACCATAACTGCCTGACCGGCAGGGGTCAGCCGCGCGCCGTGTCGTCCCCGCTCAAAGATGATGACCCCCAGCGCGTCTTCTGCCTGCCGCACAGCGTAGCTGAGGGTGGATTGAGCCAGGCCGAGTCTCGCTGCAGCTTCACTGAAACTCCCGTTTTCGGCCACGGCCAGCAGGGCAGATAAGGGGGTGCGCAGCAAAGGGGAAGACCCATAGGGCCAAGGTGGGCGAGAGGCCATGAAGCATTCTATGGTTAATTTCGATAGAACGCCTCTGCCTTGACAAAAGTCCACAGTGTTGCGAACAACACGTCCATGACTTCATGGACGTGGCGTACATCGCTTCCACGAGCTCCGCCCTCTGCGCTACGGAGTCTATCCGCTACTCGTATCAAAAGTGGACGCAGGCCGCCCTTGCCCTACCCCGACAGATGGTGACCGCCAGAGGAACAGCGAACCACGCCTTACTTGAAGAGAAAGCCGCGGTGCGTTGCGGGAATGGTCTTTGAAAGCACAAAAGCAGTTCCCGGAGATGCGGCACATCAGCGGTCAGATCCCGGAGGAAAAGCAGCGTGAACCCGACCCCTTGCAGTGATTCAGATTCCCGCCACAGGTATTGATGCAGCCAAAGGTTTCTATGGGCGGCGTCTGGGTTTTTACCTCGACTTCGACCACCGCCGGAGCGAGGCATTCCGGGTCATGCAGTTGACCCGGCTCCGGCTGCTCGGTTCAAATGGGTCAGGCCCTACCTCTAGGCCGCCCGGGTTCCTGGGAAACTTCCTGTGGGTTGTCCAGCATCTGGGGGGAGCCCAGTGGAAGAGCGAAGCGCATTCGTGGCTGTCATCCGCATCATCGGCACCCAGGCTGACAATTCAGCGGTGGTGGGGCATAGGCCCTCCTTCCAGCGGTAGAGAACAGGCCTCTGTGCCCAGGTTGTCCTTGACCTGGGCACGGCCCACAGCTTCTCTGTGCCTGTCCTGGTGAGGGTGACCGTTGCTGGGACACCCACACCAGGACAAGCACTTCAGTCGGTGTTGACGGGCCAGACTCGCAACAGAAACAAATGCTCTTCAGCGGACAAGCGCCCGGAGATCCCCACATTCAACAGTCCAGGCGGCACCTGCGCCACAAATGCGGGCCCATCCGCCACGACATCCCGAATGCCCAACATGCCGGACGGCACGGACAGGGTGGCCTGCGCCTGTACAGCCCAGGTCCCTTCCGGCGGAGACGGCCGCTGTAAGCCAACTTCCAGAACGACAGTGACGTCCTGATCGTCCAGGAGGCCAATCGCAAGCTCAGTCAACCGGCTGCTCAGAGCCGCTTCCCTTTCGTCGGGTCGACCCCACAACGGGTCCTGGTTTACGTCGTACTCAGCCTGAACATCGTACACAACGAATTGCGCGTGACCCGGGCAGAAGCTGAACGAATGCTGCTTTTCCATGCCCTTCATTTCAGCTCCCATCCCTTACAACGTCATGTTGTCTGTCCCCGTCTCTCTTCACCCTGACGGGACACCGGCGATCATCCGCCGGAAGGACCAGGCGAAGCGTGGCCTCATGACAGCCGGAAGGTGCGTTTCCCGCTTGGCAGGGCATCCCTGACGCCGCCACGCCACGGCCAAAGCGCAGCAGTGCCGGTCGCGCGGGTCTCCAGGTGGAGGTCAAGATGGCGACGGGGCCGCTCCGGGACAGGGCCAGGTGGAGCGCCACGCCGAGCTGCGGGACCTGTACGGCCTGCACGCCCACGTCAGCCGCGCGCCCGAACAGGTCCTGTCCCGCTCCGCGAGGAGGTCCAGGAGAAAGCGCCGGACCCGTCTCAAGCAGCACGCCCCCACATCGTGGTGCAGCTGAGACCTTCCCGCACACGCTGCCTGAAGGTCTGTCGTGACCCTCTCCTCGGGGTTTGGAACGGCGAGGGCACTCACCGACATCCGCCGTTCAGGTCGCCCAGCAGGCCTGGTCTCGGCCGGCAGCCTTGGCCGCATACAGCCGGCTGTCTGCCAACGCGATCAAGTCCTGGAGGTCCAGCGTCTCCGTCAACATCGCGCCTCCTGCGCTGAAGGTGAGGCCATCCAGGTCTGTTCGCCGGCGCACCGCCTCCAGCACCTGCTCGACCGCTGCCCGCGCCTGGTCCACCGCGTGACCGTACAGAATAATCAGAAACTCCTCACCTCCCCAGCGGCACAGCAGGGTGCCCGCCGGAAACTGCTGACTCAGCACCGACGAGACAGTGACCAGGACTTCGTCTCCTCTCCGGTGTCCGAAGGTGTCGTTGATGCTCTTGAAGCGGTCCAGATCCAGCAGCACGACCGCCACATCTTCAGGTCTTCCCTTCTGGCCCAGCAGTTGCGTCAACTGTTCCTGCGGCACCCGGCGGTTGTACAGCCCAGTCAGTGGGTCCCGAATCACCAGCGTCTCCAGGTGCTGGCGCGTCGCTCGCTCGCGGATCAACTCGTGGTTGTATTGCGTGATGTACACGATCAGCAGCAGCAACATGCCGCCGACCACCAGGGCCGGTGGATCCGCGTAGGAGGCCCAGAAACCCGCCACCGCGACTGGCAGACAAACGGCCAGCGCCCAGCGCAGCGCAACCCGCAAGGGGTACCAGGTCAGGGCCAGCCCCAGCACCAGCCCACAGCTGGACAGCACGCTGGAGGGGATGGGCTGCGCCCTCAAGGACAGCACCACCAGCGTCGTCCAGACCAACCCGGTGATCAGGCACAGGATCAAGGGGTACAGCACGGTCAGGCGCAGTTGCCGCCAGCCGAGTACCGACAGCAGCGCGCTCAGCCCGGCCGCGCCCAGCGCCAGCTCACCCCGCACGGGAGCGTTCTCTTTAAAAGCGATGGTTGCGAAGAATCCGTAACCCAAGGCCAGGGCCGTGGTCAGCAACACCACGTTGCGCCGCTCCCAGAGCGGTTCAAACGGGGCAGAACGGCGCCTTGACATGCCGCTTAACGTTAAGGCATAGCGGCCCTAACCACCTCGTCCGGTTCACAAGGCATCTTGGTCGAATCCAGAAGCTTTCTTCAGGGCAACGCCCCCAGCACACGCGCTCTTCGGGAGGTGCCGCTGCGGATCCTTCCGCCAGACCTTCTCCACAAGAACCAGCACCGATGACCCTCGCCTCCCGGCCACAGGGGGTATTGCCCAAAGGCCGCTCATGAGCCGGCGCGCCCGCCTTCAGCAGCAACAGGCCTCACAGCGCCGGGAGGAGGCGCCCATGCCGAACCGCGCCAAAGAGCGCCCACCGCGCGAGTACCGCGACCAGAAGGACCCCGCCCCACGCGCCCTGCTCCGTGAGGCGCGAAGCCACCTCCACGCTTCTCCAGGTTCCCCTGTTGTCCGGATGCACACCAGCTGGGTTATCTGGGAGCGCTCCGTGCGGCAGGCCTGCGGGTGCGCGTTTCATGGGTGCCCTCAGGACGCTGCTCTCCGGTCGCTGCCAGGCGCAGCGCCTTCCCGGCTGCTTTTTTTGCGTACATCATGTCGTCTGCCCGGTTCATGGCCACGTCCAGCGGCTCGGCCTGCTCCACCTGCGTGCCTCCAAAGCTGACCGTGAAGCCCAGGGTTTCGCCCCAGCCCGCATACAGGCGGGAGGTCAGCACATTGAGCTGCCGCTCCACCTGCGCTTCGTGCCCGGTCAGGAGCAGCACGAATTCGTCTCCACCTGTTCGGCTCACCAGGTCCTCGCGGGTGGCCACCTCCCTCAGGACGGCGCTCAGCCCCTTCAGGTACTCGTCGCCCACCGCGTGACCCTTCTGGTCATTGATGCTTTTGAAGTGGTCGATGTCAAAGACGAGCAGGGTGGCCTCCGCCTTGCCCTCCTGCCGAGCCCACACACTGTGGGCGCGCCACAAGCCTCGGCGGTTGAGCACGGAGGTCAGCGGATCGAAGTAGACCAGCGTTTCCAGCTCTCCCTGCAGCGTCTGCACTTCCTCACGGCGTCGGTCGGCGTGGAGCACCCAGAAGGCGAAGGTGCCGCCCACCGAGAGCAGCAGAACGGAGAGGTACATCAGGACATTCGGGACATTCAGCGCGTAGGCCGTTTCCGGATGGGTGCCAGGTGCCAGCATCAGCAGCCTGGGCAAGCCCAACGCGTGCACCACAATCAAGATGCCCAGATTCAACCTGTACGCGCCCTTCAGCGCAGGCTGAACCCTGGCCTGATGCACGACCAATTGCAGCAATGTCAGCGCCATGACACCCAGGTATCCGGTGGCCAGCAGGAAGCGCGCCGTGAGGTCGTCGAAAGGCACCGTCAGGACGAACAGGGCGAGCAGCAGACTCAGGACAACGCCGACGTGGAGAAGCAGCGCTCTTCTGCGAAGCACTTGACCGCTGAAGCGCTGGAACGCGTTGACGAACAGGCCAGTTCCTATCATGACCAGGCCGTTTCCCACCAGAATCGACGCCAGCAACGTTTCGGGTGTGCGGAGCGTTCCCACCAGCAGGCCGAGGACCAGCGCACTATGCCCGACGGCCCAACCACGCCAGCCTGGATAGGACGGCCTGAGCCAGGCAATGCCCAGACTGAGGGCCGACACCAGGGTAGCGGTGGCCCACACAGTTCCGACTATGGCGGTGTTGGTGGGAAGTTGGCTGAGCACAGTGTTCACGGGGACCCCCAGCGGGGGACTGTGTCTCCCTCTGCACACTTAGAAAACCAGTTGTGGTGTTCCGAAATTCTTACGCCTCCCCATGGATTAAGCGTCCTTTCTTACGCGCCAACGCCCCAGTTGCCTGTTCTGGCTAAGCGCGCGGGCAGGAGACCAATGAACATGAAGTGCCCGACTGGGTGGTGAAGGTCAAGTTCAGCGACTTCGCCAGTCGCTACCTCCATCTCCCGGCCCCGGCGCAGTCGGCAGAGCAGTTGGAACGGGTGGTCCGGCACCTGCTCAGATTTGAACGGATTGATGGGCGAGCGGTGCGTCTGGAGGGGATAGGCGTGAGTGGCCTGATGAACCTGAATGGGGGAACGGGAGGGTGTCCCGCCTCTGTTCACGCGGGTGTAGGGCCTGGGATGCTCGACTCACCACGTCCGCTTCACACCCCAGCAAAGCCGTGTTCGCCGAGCCAGTCGCCGTGGAGCTCGGCCCATAAGGCGCATGACGCGGAAGTTCCGCCTTCCAGTGGGACCGCTCCGTCCAAGAAGATTCGCCGGGCATTCCTTCACCTTGAAAAGCCAAAGGAGAAGGCGGCCCGGAGGCCGCCTTGATTTCTCCAAGGTAGTGTCAAATGCACGCGAAGTCAACGACATGCACCGGGTGCGGGACCTGCTGTAAGCAGCGCGTGGAGGACGAGGTCCGCAGCGGGCAGGTGTCAGCCGCCATGAGGGCTTATGCAGAGGTCACCACCCAGCGCAGGCCGAACCCTGGGCTGAGTGGGGGCCGTCCGCTGGGGAGGGGTCTGCGCCCGATCTGAACGGTCAGCGCTCGTAAAAAGCAGGAGGCTCAATTCCTAGACTCCGCAGATACACGTACCCCTGCCCACGGTGGTGAATTTCATTGTCCACCGCATAAATGGCCGCCACCCAGGCGGGCATCTGACCCCAGGGCAATGAGGACACTGTGCCAAAGACAGCCGGGTCCACCTTGGCAAAGTCTTGCTCTATACGCGCGCTTAGCGCGTCCCACGCTTCCAGCAGGGACGCTTTGTCCTTGGGTGCCGCCGACCAGTCGGGTTCTGGCCATTCCCCAGTCAGCAGGCCGACGAGGGTCATTTCACTCACGAAGTGCAGCTCACCGCCCAACTCGCCGAAGGTGCGCATGGGAGGTGCGGCCGTGAAGGTGAACAGCTGGTCTTCTGGAAAAGCCGCAATGACGCGGCGCGTCAGGGCGCGGTGGCCTAGCCAGTGCTGCAGGAATCCTTCGGTCGTCATGACGGGAGCGGAAGCAACGGCCAGTTTCGTCATCTCTTTCACCTCTGCATCAACCTTAACGTGCATTCCCGTCAGCTCTTGACGTCTTTAGAGGCGGAGGCCTGCCCTTCAATTGCCGTACAGGGCAAAAATGAAGGAGGCCCCGTCCGCGGAAGTCCCCCTGGAGATCATGCCCACGTACCTGCCAGCGCTGTTCGTGTACACGAGCGTCTCGGCGTTGTCCCACCCTTGCCGCCTGAACTTCCGGTAGGTGTCCTGTTTGAACCCCTGCGCCCGAAGGTGGTAGATGCTGTTGTGGAAGGCAGATTGCCACCGGCGCACGCGGTACACCTTGACCCACCGTACATCCGTGTTCAGCCTTCTTCCCTGGGCTGTTAGCTCCTGCGTCATGCGTGCCGCTTCAGCGCCGCACATCCGAATCAAGGACGCGCTGCCGCCCCCCTTGGGAGAAGGCATATTCACCCGTTCCGCGAAAGAGGTGGGTGAGAGACGCACTGGGCGTGCGCAGCGAACAGAGTGGACGCGTCGCCAACCTAAACGGTAACTGTGAATCACCCCATCGAAGCCGTTCTCCTTGCCCGTCCAGGGTAAGCCGCCTCGGATGAGTTCCTCTCCCGTCTCGTGAGGGCTCAGGAAGAACCGCTACGGCGCAGATATGGGTCTTTTGCGGTCTTTACCTTCCTGTAGGCTGCTGTATGCGGCTCTACATGGGCGCCGCGGAGGACGACTGGCTCTCGACAGTCATTGCAGAGTAGCGGCCGGTCTTGCGAGCGGAGGCCTGGTAGACGTGGTGGCCAACGCTGGGCGGCGCTGTTCCTGAGCTTTGATCCCCAGGTGTTGCGCGGGCCCGGAAGTGCCGTGGGTTGGGCGACCTCGCCGCGGGGTCGAGGGTTGGCTTCGGAGCGCATGCGCTCCAGCGCGGAGGGACAGCCGCCCAATTGACGCGTATGCGCGTCTGGACTCCCGCGAGAAGGTGGGTGAACCAGGAAAGGAGGGGCCAGGTCCGTGGCCCTCCGTCCATGGGCCAGCAGCAGAAGACCGTTCGCCGCGGGGGCAGAAGCTGACATGTCAGGGGAAAGGGCACCTCCACATTTCGGCTTTGCCGTCCATTGTCCGGGGAGCGGGTGCCGTCCAAGTCAAGTCCTACAGGTGGGGGAAAGCACCGTACCCTGGACGGCGCCAGGGCAGAAGCGGGGAGAAGGAGAGGCCCCGGTCATCCGCACTCAGTGACCCGGGGAGGCAGGAGCAGGGGAGAGGGCGGGTCTCCCTTACCTGCTGCGTCCGTCCATGCCGGAAGTACCCGGGAACACGCTTATTCGAGGGGCAGCAAAGGATTGAGTCGCCTTTTGAGGCGGTCAATCTCCTCGGGGAGGGACGCGCCCGCGGCCGCCCCCACCAGCGTCCGGCTGAGTTCCAGGGCGCTGATCTCGCCCCGCTGTGCCAAGTCCTCCAGCTGACTCCATTGCTGCGCGTTGAGGTGCTTTTTCAACATCAGTTGGAGTGTTGCGCGCTGCGCCTCCCACTGTTGTGAGGTTGAGGCGCTCTCCAGGCGTTCGGCGTAGGCCTGCGCCTGCGCCTGCGCTTCCTGTTCCGCCCTCAGTTTCCACTGCTCAGACTGGGCCCGGCTTGCCTGACGCCGCTCCTCTACCTGGGTGAATTCGGCAGGCAGTTCGTACTTGGCGGGATTTTCCAGAAAATCCGCCACAAGGCCCCCAGGATTACGAACCGCGCCGCCCGCGACACCTTTGCGGAATTCCACAAAGCGCAGGGCTTCTTCCACCCGGTCGCCGTGACGCGCCGCGAGCACCGTCGCGCGCGCGACCGTTACGCCCGCCTGACGCAGCAGCACGACGAGGGCCGGGTCTGGGGCGTTCACATCCGCGAAGGTGTACCGCGCGACGGCGTTCTTCCCGCGCCCCTCGATGACGGCCCCTTCCAGGTACTGGTTGGCGAGCAGTTCGTCGTGCGCCGCTTCCAGTGCCCGGCGCACCAAGTCGCTGCGGTCCGTGGTGAGGCCCGTGGCGTGACGCCATTCCCGCAGCGGCACATGCAGCTCCTTGAGGAGCGTGCCGTCATCCTGACGGCGGTGGGCCTGGAGCGTTCGGTACAGGGCCCGCGCGGGTGGCTGCTCCAGTTGGTGCAGCAGGTGACCGTCCAGCACCTGGGAGATCCCCGCACGGAGACTGTCAGCCAGCTGCTCGCCGAGGCGAATGGAGAGCGTTGCCTCGCTGTCCAGGGTACTGAGCTCTCCGTCATCCTCGTTGTCCCGGTACCGCAGCCCTTCGAAAAACCGGACGCCGACATTGTCCCAGGCGGTCTTGTGGGCTCCAGCGATGGTGGACTTGCGGCCGACAATGACGCTCGTGAAGTACAGGCGGCGAATGCTTTGCCGAAGGCGGTGGTAGTTCTCTCCATTGTTCGCCAGGCCCATCAGTTCCCGGACTTCGTAGGCCGTCGTGTGAATCCAGTTGTCCCCCGGGCAGCCATTGGCCACGAAGAGGGTTTCCAGTGCCACGAGGGTGTCCGTGTCAATCCCGTGTGGACGCCCCTGGGGTGTGATTGCCTCGATGCGGAAGGTCCGGTCATTCACGGTGAACTCGGTGCGCCAGGAGGGGACGCGCTGGTCCACGCGCGAATGCATGCTGATCACGCCGAACCGGGCGAAGTTCAGTTCGTCGTGAAGATTCGGATTTTTCGGCTTCTTGGGCACGCCCCCGCTCCTGTTGTTGTTTTATCTTGTTTTAAACATAAAGAAAAACAACAACAAGGGGGCCTTCACCTGGTGTCCTGGACGACGTTTTTGTCTTTTTCCCCGCAAAGGTATCGCTATGTTCTGCCTTTTTCCCGCAAAGGTATCGCTAAAAGCAGGGGGTTTTCCCACAAAGGTGTCGTCAAGGGCTGCTCAGCGCCAAATTTGAATCAGGCAGGGTAAACCGCCGTGTAGGACGCTGTTGCTCTTATTCCCGCAAAGGTATCGCGCTCTGCCAGCTCCTGAATTCCGCAAAGGTATCGCTACTTTCCGCCTTCTTCCCGCAAAGGTATCGCTATGGGTTTATTCCCGGTATTTTCCGATGCCACCGCCTTTTCCTGGAGTCCTCGTGGTGAATTCCGCAAAGGTATCGCTATACGTGCAGCCAGGTTGCTCTCAGAAGAAGTGGGAGTGGGAACCATTTTTCCCGCAAAGGTATCGCTATGGTTGAGGGGTGAAGTTCGGAGATGGACCACCCTGGGAAGTCGGACTGCTTGAACCTCCTGCCCCTTTCCCATCAGGGTGGGCAGCCTTGTTCTGAGCTCCCAATGTTGGCCCTGCTCAGCAGCCCCAGTCTCGGCTCCCGCTCTTCAATCCCACCAGAAAGACCACACCGGCGCGTTCAGCACCTCACAGGCCAGCACCAGCACTTCTGCTGCATTCCTGGGTGGCGGTTCACCGCGATCTCCAGGCAGTCCTCAGTGACGCTCATCACCTGCAGACCGTACCGGCAGTGCCACTCGCTGAGCACGGCGTCATGCTCGGCTGGGACCGGGCAGCCGCTAAATCCTCCAAATCCCAGCCGAACTGCAGCGTCCCACGTGGTCAGGCTGGGAAGCAATGCGAGAAACACCTTCGGGTACGGCTACCGGGCCCTGTAATCCAGAATGCCCACGATTCCACCGTGGAGTGTGGTGACCGCTGCTGGCCGCTTCACCTCCTCCGCGTACCGCTGCGCTTCAGACAGGGTCAGCGGGAATGGTCCAATCTCCGAAACGATGTCCGGGTCCTGAGCCGAGACCCCATTCCTGGTCAGATCAGGTGCTCTCGAAAAAACCCCCACGCGAGGTGGGGGTGTGCTCCAGCTGCTGGATTCGATTAGCGTCTGCCAGGCGCGAACTCGCGGTCTGCGAAATCCTCACGACGAGCTTCTGTGGGGCGGTTGGCGTCCTGGCTACGGGTATCACGGTCGCGACTCCACCTGCCCTGGCCGCCTCCGCTGCGGTTGCCACCACGGGCGCCGCCCTCGTCGCGGTAGTTGCCGCGTCCGCCGTAACCGCCCTGGCGACCTTCGCGGGCTGGGGCCTCGAAGAGTTCGGGCAACTCCTGTGCGACCTCCACCTGCACTTCCCCTTCCAGCGGATTGGCGGCGAGCAGCTTCTCGAGAAGCTCACTGGGCACGTCGGCCACCACGCCGCCACGCCATTGACGTACCTTACCGAGGCGGCGGGTATCTACATCGCTGTTGCGCGCGATGATCCCCACTGCGCGGGCGACGCTTATGCGCTCGGCGTGCAGGATGACGGTGGTCAGGCCTTCTTCACCGCTGAGCAGACTGACGGCTTTGACGGGCTCGGTCACGCCACTGATCTTGGCGAGGGCGCGGGCGAGGGCCTCGAGGCCCAGTTCGCTGAACAGCCGCTCGGCCTCGGCCTGGAACGTGGAGGCGACGCCGCCGTCCACCTTGCGGACGAGATCGGCACTCGCCTTGGCGCTTGCCGCCGCCACTTCCCTGGGCGTGGGCAGGGGGAGTTCCCTGAACTGCACGCCCGTGCGGTATTCCAAGTTCCGGATCTCGCGCGCCTCACGGTCACCGTACATTACGATGGCAGTGCCGGGGCGGCCGGCACGCCCTGTGCGGCCCGAGCGGTGCACGTAGCTCTCGTGGTCCTGGGGCAGGTGGTACTGCACCACCAGGTCCACCTCGGGGATGTCCAGGCCACGCGCGGCCACGTCCGTCGCCACGAGCACGCCCACCCGTCCCGCGCGGAAGGCCCCCAACGCACGTTCCCGCTGATTCTGAGCCAGATCGCCGTGCAGCGGCTCCGCTTCAAGGCCACGGTGGATCAGCTCGATGGCCAGCTCATCGGCCTCGCGCTTGGTTCGGGTAAAGACGATGGCCTTCTCGGGGTTATAGATGGTCAGCAGGTCCGCCAGCACGCGGGTCCGGGTCCGGCCTACCCGGACCCGGAGGTGCTCTACAGTCTGAGCGGCCTGACTCTTACCCTCGCCGACCATATCCACCACAACAGGCTCACGCAGGTATTTGCGCGAGAGGCGGCGAATTTCATCATTCAGCGTGGCGCTGAAGAGCATGGTCTGACGTGCCTCGGGGGTCTTTTGCAAGATGGTCTCGATGGCGTCGGCAAAGCCCACGCTGAGCATCTCGTCGGCTTCGTCCAGCACGGTGTACTGAATCTGACTGAGGTCGAGATTGCCGCGCTCCAGGTGATCAATCAACCGACCGGGAGTGCCGACGACCACGTCCACGCCTCGCCGCATCGAGTTTTCTTGGGGCGCGTAGGGCGCACCTCCGTATACGGTGACCGTGGTCAGGCTCGGTGCACTCTTGGAGAACTCCTCCGCGACTTGCTTGGCGAGTTCGCGGGTGGGCGCCACAACAATGGCGCGCGGCGGTCGGGCCCGCTCGCGGCTGGGTTCCAGGTTTTGGATGATGGGGAGCGCGTAGGCCAGGGTCTTGCCCGTACCGGTACGGGCACGGCCTATAAGGTCCTTGCCCGCAAGAGTCTGAGGAAGGCTATCAATCTGAATGGGCGTGGCCTCGGTGATGCCGCGTTCAGCGAGACGCGCCGCGAGTTCGGGCGCGATCAGTTGATCAAAGTTCATTTATGGTCCTTTCGGGAAAGTAAGTCCCCAGTGACCACTAAACGCCTCGAACAACCTCGGCAGCAGCATGTCCTGAATGAGGGGCCCTCTCCAGCCACTGAGAACTTCTCAGTCGGCGAACGAAAGTAAAGTTTACAACGTCAAGTGGGAAAAGGCAAGGCGCCTGGACATAAGCGAGCGGCTTCTGGCAAATGCCGGGAGTTTCACCGAGCATAAACGGCCCCGGCGGCCCGCAGTGCAGTGGCGTCCCCACCGTGAGAAATGGGCACGCACACACCGGCAAGCAGCGGTATCGCTGTCGCGAATGCCGCCGTCAGGTCACGCTCGAGTTCGATGGGCGACGGATCTCGTCGGCAAAAGAAGCAGAAGTGAACCGACTGTGCACCGAACGCCTCTCCCACCGCGGGATTTGCCAGACCACTGGGGCCAGCCACTCCTGGTTTCTGCATGCACCCCTGCTGTCTTGACGGGCTTTGTTGCCGTACGGACCTTCCGTTTCCCTTTGGATCTCCTGCTTCTCCCATACCTCAATCGCTTCACCGCCGCACCCATCAGCGCGCCGGAGTTCCAGCACGGTTCCGCAGAGATCCTGCCACGCTTACCCCTGATCACCGATTCCGGCGGGTATGGCGCGCTTGATGCCCGCGTACAAGTCGCTGAAGGAGTGAATAGAAGCTCCGCAGGCGGCTGAGCAGAATGTCCAGAACCTGTACGCGGTGGCGCCCGGCACGCACGACGGCCACTTATCCCCAAGCGATCTGGGGCCACTCTGGCAGCGGGGCTGCACGCTCAGGCAAACCCGGACCATCATTTAAACTGATGCCTCTCCCGGCCGCGTGAGGGTTGTGGGCCGCTGAGACGACCTCCAGCCCTCCTGACGTTACACATGGGACGTGGAAGCAGAGGGAGCACTCAATTCCTGAACTCCGTCAGTTGAACCGTGGTGTTGTCCGCAACCGTCTTGACCATTCCTACCCCCGGCGCCACCCAGCCTATGGCCACGACGCGCTGTTCGGGCACCGCTTTTCCACCAAAACTCGAGCGAATCGTCGTCGTGATTTGGACCTTCATCGCGCTGAACGATCCTGCTGGCACCTGGACACGTTCTTGGGCGAGCACCCGGCTGTCAGTCCGGGTGGTGTTTGTAAAGGACTTTCCCTGCACGGTCCCTGTGACGGAAGCCGTCGACGTCCACGTGCGGCCCACCGCCAATTCGGGCGGCTGGGTGACCCCTGTGATCTTGATAGACGTGATGTTCACCCCCAGCATGGTGAGGGTCGGTGCACCAACCACACCACCCTGCCCGCAGGTGAACTTGGCTTGGGTGTTCGTCAGGGAGTTGCGCAGCGTAAAGCCCGTGCTGCTGACCTGCCTGATGGTTTCGGTATAGGAAAAGGACTTCCCCGCAGCCGTCCCCTTGTACGTCCGGCTGTATCCCTCCTTGACTGGGTAGTAGGTCGTGGAGCAGGCTGCATGGGCGGGGGTTCCGAGGAGAACCGCTCCGGTAAAGAACGCAAGAATGTTCATTCTCTTACTTTGCGATGGCTGCTTGTGTTCCCGGCGGCAAAAGTCTAAAGGCCATCTTCACGCCAGAGAAGTGAAGATTGCCAGATGGCCAACAGACGAACACGAAACAAAGTCGTGGTCGTCCAGCCCGCTGAGGGCGGCCGCCACTTCTGCTTTTGGCAAATGAAGCGCCACGGCGATGTTTTTTGCGTTCAAACAGGAAGGCCTGGACGTGCTGCGCACGGGAGAGGGACAATGCCTGCTCGCGAATTCACGGCGCGTTGAAGCTATAGAAGGCGTCCGAGATGGAAGGAACGAACCAGAGACGGATGTTCCCCTTGGCAAGCAGGTCAGACAACAGTTCCTGCAGCACCGGGGCTTGAAGCTCCAGGCGCGTGAGCAATTTCTCGCCGGTCCACCTCGGCCGCGTGGTCAGCAATTCCAGCAGATGCGGACGTGCAGCATGGGCCCTGGCCGTGCTGCACATCCGCATCTGCCCTCCACTTCTGTGGGCAAAATCCTCCGAACGCTGCAGTTACCGGGCATGCACTCTGCGCCGCCACATTCCTGATCACCGGTGTCTTGCAATGGACGGATCATCGATTGACACAACGTGCCTGAAATCAAGAGCTGCTCCCGTCACCGCAACGGCCGCTCCCCGTATTACAACTTCTGCCGTTACCGCTCTAGGAAGAAGACCCCTGATCATAATTTCTTCCCAATTCTCCACCTGCAGCCCACGGGGAGGGGCTGCCCGCCTCAAAAGCGCTGTGAACACGCCGCGTGGAATGCGGGTACACGATGCCTACCAAGATGAGTATCGGGGCCCACACGAGGGTCCAGCCCGGCACCATCTTGCCGAAGACTCCGACCAGCAGCGTGATTACCCTCACGCTTCCCTTAGGAAGTTCGCACCCTTAGGACACCTGTAGGAAATCCAACCCTACCGATAGGTTTTAGTGAGGACAATGAGGAAATGGGACCACGATCCGCCGAGGAAGGTCAAGCTGCCTTGCTCGCTTTAAGGAGAAGCAGAGGGAGCGATGTGCAAGCATCTCTCCGTCTGTTCCTGCCTCTCCTGTTCGCGCTCGCTCAGCGTCACCAGCTCCCCGATCCTGAAGAAGCCGTCCACCTTGCGCTCCAGGACATCTGCACCTTCTGCGCTTGCTGGGAAAAATCGGGTCTCCCTGCCCACGTCTGGGTCGCAGGTATCGCCAGACAACGCTTCAAGACGCTGGGTTCCTCCACCCTCACCGTCAGCTAGCCTTCCCGAGGCTGGGTGACTCGCGGCGCAGGGTCAGGCGAGCCGAATGGGGCAGACTGGTGCACGCGACGTCTCCACTGTGGATGCGGAATTCAGAGGATGGCTGAGGATGGTGCTGCGCCGGCTTGAATGGCTGAGCGCGGATCGCAGTGACCTGAAATTGACCTTCAATGCCCCGCTTCCGGGACTCCACGCAGATCGTACCCCTGCCTTGCAGGAATGTGCTCTTGACCTCACCGAACGGAACAAGCGCGTTGTCCAGGGTGAAGAGGGCGCCGCGCGCTGGTCAATGTTCGGGGTGGTGACCAGCGCAATGGCCGTAAAGATGGGAGAGTACGCGTAGATGTTCCGGACCGAACACCGCGCTTTGCGCGGTCTATCCCAGCCTGCCCCGTTCTAACGTTGTGGTGGCGATGATCAACGCGCGCGTGAAGGGCGCGGCGGTCAACGTGAACCTCACCGGAAGCAGTTGCGCAAGCCCCAGGCCGTTTCGCTCGGCAATGAACTGCTTGGTGCTGGCACTGCAATTGTCAAAGACGTTTCCGACCATGATCAGCAGGAGGCGCAGTTGGGGATGGTGGGTGGGGAAACGAATTTCACGCACGCCAATCTCTCGGAAGTGGTGACAGAACTCGGCCCTGCTGGGCTACTCCGGAGCGCGGCTGTCGAGAAAAAGCGGGAGGGGTACCCGGGGATTAGGGTGGGGTGGGTGGGCTGCGTCTCGGACTGGCCTTTTGTCTTGCCTCTTCTGTAAGCACAGGGAGGTTAATGAAACGGAGTAGGTGGCCTGGCGCTTGTAGACCCACAGCGGGAGAGCCGTGCAGGATGGCGTTGGGTCTGAGGACAGCGGAGACGATGCGCTGTGGGCCTATAGCGGCTACTTCCGCTTCCCAGCAGCAATGGGAGCGGTGGGGACTGCGTCCCGCCCCACCCATACAGTCACGTCCGCATACACGGACCCCTGCCCGGAGACACTCGCCTCCCCAAAACCGAGGTCTCGACGGACACGCTTCGCCTCGTTCACGTTTTCGTTTGACAGCACCGCGCTGGCTCGTCCGGGTGGAACTTCGCGCTGACTAACGGTGACATTCCTGTACCCGGCTCGCCGCAACCGTACCTGCGCGTTCGTCAATTGCGCTGACGTACCGCTTGTATTCACCAGGATGATCCGGAGTGTCCGCACGTCGCGCGTGATGGGAACGGATGTGCCCGCACGGCTGAAGTTTCCCAAGGTTCGCCGTGCCGCCGCGGCCTCTACTCCCCAGTAACTCGCGTGGTTCACCGTGAGGAAGCGTCCAGGCAGCAGGAACGTTTCCACGCGGGGCCAGTGTAGGGCCATGCCGAGGGCCGCACCGATATCGGAGGCGCTGGCATTCGTGCGGACGTCTTGTTTCAAGGTTTGAGGGAGGGCGCTTAGCCGGAGCGCACCCGCAGGCGCGAGCAGTCGGCGAGCCAGCGCCTTCACGAAGGTTTGTTGGCGCTGCAGACGTCCGATATCCCCCATGGCGTCTTTCCGGAACCGCACGAACTGCTCGGCCTGCGTCCCGGACAGGTGCCGCCAGCCCTTTTTCAAACGGATGTGCAACCCAGCTGCTTTGTCGTCATACGTCATGTCCTGCGGGACATAGATATCCACACCACCGAGGGCTTCTGTCAGGTGCCGCACACCATTCAGGTTGACGAGCACATACGCTTGAATTCGGAGGCCCGTCAAGGTCTCGACTGCACGGACCATGCCGTTCGGGCCGAGCCTGGGCAAGGCGGAATTGAGCTTGCGCCAGCCGTGACCCGGCAACCACACGCGGGTGTCGCGCGGCAGACTGAGGGTACGCACCGTGTTGGACACAGGATCGAGTTGGACCAGCAGCAGACTGTCTGTGTTGCCGCGAAAGTTCTCGGGCGCACGAACACCTGGTGCACGGTAGTCAGGAGCAACACCCGCAATGAGATAGTTGACCGACCTGGTGGGTGGGCGCGGCGCAAGTGCAAAGCGCTGGGTGTGAGGGGACGTGGTCTGACCCGCAACTGTGGCGGGCCGCGTCACTGCGCCCACGCTGGAGAGCAGCGGAGTGAAGGCGAGGAACACGGCGAGGGTAAACACCAGAGAGCGCTGGACGAGAAGGGCGGTGGGCATCTTCATCCTTTCAGCGAGCGTTGTTGTCGGACGCAGGGGGAGGAAACTGTGAATTCAACGGATCACACGTGACGACACGGCGGTGATCTCGCGAATTGCGAGTTTTATAAAGAACTGCTTAAAGCCTATCAGAAGTCAGGCTGCTGTCCTGACAAACAGAGCTAGCCTGACCCCCTTCACCTTCTTGGATCAGAGCCTCGAAGTTGAGGATGCGGGCGGCAAAGCGCAGTCGAAATGCGGCGAAGGCGCTATTCTGCTGGTGGAGGACGTGCCCGCACCCCTACAAGGCAGCCGGTTGAGCACATTCGGTGGTGACCCGCACATACGCGTCCGGCGCCAGGTGGCGCAACCCCTCTCAGCGGCGCAGCTGCATTCCCTGCTCGGTGACCTGGACCCGGATGTGCGCGTGATGGCGCTTCGCCGTCTCCTGGACGGCACACGCGCCCATGAAGTTCCCACGTTCCTGCTCAGGGCGCTGCTCGCTCCGCGGAGCTCCGCCGCCGAGGTATGGCGCTTGACGCTGCCCACCTGCATGTGGATGAGCAGCACCTGTCGGCCGCTGCGCGGCTGAGCGGCCGGCGTGCGAGAACTGAACCTGGTAGACGCACAGACCTGCCTGGAGAGGCTCCTGATCCCTCTGAAGGCCCGCCTCCGCCTGCAGGCGCTGCTCGCCCTGGCTCCGCACGTCACGTCGACCAATTGGAAAGCGCTTTGCTGGGGTCAGGCACTGAGGCCCGGGTGGGAGAAGCCGCCCTGCGAACCGTGAACCTGCTGACCCCCGATCGGCTGGACAGCCTCTGGCTTCAGGCAACGGAGCACCGGCAAAAGCGCCGCCTCGTCCGGATTGCCGCGGGTCGGCCGCGCTTTGAAGCGGCTGTTCTTCTGGCAGGCTGCAACGCCCCTGGACCTCCAGCCGGAACTCGACGAGGCCCTGGAACGGCTGCTGAGCGGGTTCGGCACACGGCACTACACCCGGCCGCCCCTGGATCCGCGGGCGGCCTTTGGGCGGACTCTGCAGGTGGCGGAGAACCCCAGTGGAAGCGCTGCTTCTGCGCAGGGGGCTGAACAGCCGCGACCAGATTGCTTCCTCGTCCTGATGATCCGGGTCGAGGAACAAAACCGAACACATCCAGAGAGGACAAGTATTCTGGTCGTTGAGAACCTGTACCGTTATTTACAGGAGCCGGATGTGCGACTGTCAGATAGGGGCTTGAGGTGATATTCCGCGGAGGATGATAGCGATGGCAGCGCGGAGTTCGTCCTCATCTGTTTGCACCGTCATGGCGTGTCCCAAATGTGGATGACCCGAAGCAATTGCTTCATTCAACCAGTCTGGCAAGGCTGTGGCGGTCATGGTGGAAAGCGCATTGCGAGTGTACGTGGTGACGACGGTATCGACGAGCAGGGCCAGTCGGAGACCATGGATCGTGGGCTCATCGGCGACAGCCGAAAGCAACGCGTCAATCCAGGCAATGGCGTGGGGAAGGCGCGGCATGCTTGTGGGATGGACATTTGCCAGCCAGGGGTGCAGGCGGATTTGAGCTGCGCGCGCCGCTGCCCAGGCACTTACACGCTCCTGCCAGGTTGCACCTGTGAGTTCGGGAGCAGGACCGGCAGCGGCGTCAGCAATGAGTTCAATCAACGTGTCTTTAGAGGACACATACCGGTACAACGCTGTGGTGGTCAAGCCAACGGCCTTGGCCACATTGGCGAGTGAGAGACCTTCGAGGCCCGAGGCGTCGGCGACGGCAACGCCAGCTTGAGCAATGTCATCGATGGTGTATTGGGGTTTTGGCCCTCGTGTTGGGACATGGGAAAGTCCCCACGCGAGGCGAAAAGCAACTTCGTCTTGACTGTGCATGGCGTTCACAGTAACATGGCCTTACTGTGAACGCCATGCACAGTCGGGAGGTTGGTATGAGAACAATTCTGCTCACAGGGGCCTCGTCCGGTATCGGCGCCCACACCGCCATGCTCCTCGCCAAACAGGGACACCGTGTCCTCGCAGCAGCCCGCCGGATCAACCAGATTCCGCACCACCCGCACATCACATCCCTCGCCCTGGATTTAACCGATGGAAGTAGCATCGAACGGCTCGTGCACAGCCTCCAGCCCACCATGAACATCGACGTCTTGATCAACTGCGCGGGATACGGCGAATTCGGGTCCATCGAAGACACGTGCAGTGAGCACGCCCGGCAACAAATGGAGGTGAACGTCGTGGGTCCCATGGCGCTCACTCGGGCCATCCTTCCCCGAATGCGCCGGGCTGGACGAGGCCGTGTCGTGAACGTCTCCTCCCTGGCGGGAGAGTTCGCCGCGCCTCTTGGCGGTTGGTATCACGCCTCAAAGTTTGCGCTCGAAGCCCTCTCCGACAGCCTCCGTGGAGAAGTCGCTCACCACGGAATAAAGGTCGTGATCGTGCAGCCGGGGTATGTGGATACGGACTGGCACGACGACGCCATGCGCCGTCTGGACGTTGCTTCCAGTGGTGGCGCTTACTCGGACATGGCGACCGCCATGCGGCGTTATTTTAAGAGTGCAGCGGTTGGCCGCCAGATGGCGAGCGCTGATCACGTGGCCCGCACCATCGTCAAAGCGGCAACCACCGCGCGTCCAAAGACCCGTTACCGGGTCGGACCGGGAGCAACGTTGGCGGTTGCGCTTCATACGGTGCTGCCTGACCGCACCTTCGATGCTTTAACGCGAGCACAGTTCCGGTATCCCCGAGTTCAGGCATAAGCACGGTGAACCCAGGTGAGCACTTGACGTGCCGCTCAGCAGGGGGCCTGGGCTTGGCGATGTGGGCTGCCACCGGGGCCAGAGGGCTATACCGAATCACGCCCATGCCCTCGGCACGACACCGGGCAGCAGCTCGCGTTCGGTTCATGATTTTGAGCTTGAAAGTCAGGCAGGCTTTCTCCCCCTCTGGAACGTCCACCCCTCAAGTGATGGTGATCTGCGTGTTCTGCACGTCCTGGCTGTCCATCAAGACGCCGCCGCAGGAATTTGAAGTGGTCTCCCTCTCTGTTCCCTACCATCGGTGCTCAGGACAACCTCACTGCGCAGCGGGCGAAAATCACGCTTATACAGCAATGCGCTGACGTCCAGCGTCAGGGAACGCCAGAGTAGTCGGTGCGGATAGAACAAGGTAGTGACTTTAGTGCTTCTGTGGCGAAGCTGGACTCCCCTGAGGTAAAGGGTGGAGTGCTTCAGCTCCGGATGACGCTCAACTTCGTGATTGAGCAGTCTGAACCGAAGTCCTCTCTTGGATGGGACCCTGACGCGAAGGAAATTTGCAAGGATGGCAAATGCATTCCTATTTCGTGAGCAAGTGGAAAAAGTGTGGAAGCAGTCCGGGCTCCCCTGCAGTCACGCCAGATGATCGCCATCGGCGCGGTTGTCAGGATGCGGTGTGGAGCAAGAGAGGTGGAGAAAGGAGCGGCAAGGGTGTGAAGGTGGCCTGGAGTGAACCCAATCGAGCGGACCGCAGGGCAAGTCACATCTGGGCGGTAGTGTAGCGGGCGGCGAACTCGGCGGGTGGAACGTACCCCAGGCTGGAGTGCAGTCGGCGACGGTTGTACAGGTCCGCAATAAAGAACTCGATGTGTCGTCGAGCGTCGTCCAGATCGACGTATTCTTGCAGATCGACCTCCTCAGTCTTCAGGGTCTTGTAGAAGCTCTCCATTTTGGCGTTGTCATAGGGATTGCCTGTCCTGGACATACTTGGCGTGATTCCTGCGGACCGCAAGCGGTCCACGTACACCCGACTGGCGTATTGCACGCCCTGGTCCGAATGGTGCAGCAGACCGGGGGCAGGACAACGCGCTGCAAGCGCGTTGTTGAGCGCTGCCAGCGGTAAATCTGCGTCCAGAAACTTTGACATGGACCAGCCCACCACCTCACGGGTAAAACCGTCCAGCACGCAGGCCAGGTACACAAAGCCTTGGCGGACTCGCACGTAGGTCAGATCGGCTTGCCAGACCTGATCTGGCCGTACTGGGACGACTTCGCGTAGCAGATTTGGGAAGCGCTTCTCGTTGTGGTTGGAATCGGTTGTCGCCCGATAGCGGCGCTTCGGGCGGCAGAGCAACCGGCGTTCCCGCATGACTCTCAACACGCGCTTGTGGTTCACTGGGCGGCCTCGTCGGGCCAACTCGCGGGTGACACGCCGATATCCGTATCCGTCGAACTCCACCACTACGGCCTCAATGTCCTGGGACAACGCCTGATCGGCGTCCATCTCCTCCCGGCCCTGCTGTTCGTAGAACCACGAGCGATTAACCCCGTGCAGCTCACACAGACGACGCACCGACACCTCTTTTGGGCGCGCTCCGCGCATCCTCGATCATTTGGTGCCTTGTTTCGAGCGGTACGTCGCCAACGACTTTTTTAGGATTGTGTTCTCCAACGACAACTGCCCGCAAAACCGTTCCAACTCGGCGATTCGCTGTTCCAACGACTGGTCGGGCTTGGCCTGGTCGGTGAAGGCCATTTCCCCACGCACCTCGACCTCCTTCCGCCAGCGGTGGATCAGACTGGGCGAGAGAGCGTGTTCTCGGCAGAGCTGAGCGGTCGTCTTTTGACCCCCGTCAACTTGATTCACGATGTCGAGCTTGAACTCACGGCTGTGGGTACGTCCGGGCATACGGGCTCCTTCGGTGCCGTCAGCCTACGGGCTGACGGGGACGAAGTGCTTGGTCTCTTGGTCCGCTCCTAAGGGTTCAGTCCAGCCCTTCTACCCGGCCGCCGCTTCAAGCCAGAGGGACTTGACCAGTCACCCCGTGCGGTTCAAAGGATGGAGGCATGAACTCCAGTCACAGTCAGGGTCCGTGATGCAGATGTGCCGCTCATCCACTGCTTGGGCTGAGGGGGAGATGCCGCCTGTTCCAAATGTTTTGAGGGCGAGGGGTGGAGAATGGCGGATGGCTCAGCCGCTGCCTGGTCGGGCGTCGTAATCTCCAAAAGCGTTATGAAGGCACGGGTCGGTAATTTCCAGAGTCCAACCCCAACCAGAGTGGACACTGGGCTAGGTGTTGGGCTGGTCGTCCCGTTCAGCAAAGACTTCCTTGGCCGCAAACATGCCGTTCAGGGCAGCGGGCATCCCCGCGTATACCGCCATCTGCATGATCGTCTCCACCACCTCTTCCCGCGTGCATCCAACATTGAGGGCACCGTGGATATGCACCTTGAGCTGAGGCCGGGCGTTGCCCAGCGCCGTCAGGGCCGCCACCGTAGCGATTTCACGCGACTTCAGGTCCAGGCCAGGCCGTGAGATGACGTCCCCAAAAGCAAACTCAACGACCATACGGCCCAGATCGGGCGAAACGTCGCGCAGGCTCTCGATCACGGCCTCGCCTCCCTCGCCGTCCACAGTCCGCAGCGTGTCCCAACCGCGTTGGAAGCGCGTCTGTTCAGGGAGGTTCAAGGCATCTCCGTGAGGAAAGCTTTCGTTGTTGCGGTCTCGAGTCATGTCCATCTCCTTCGGAAGCAGGCTAGAACTTCGAGTGCGCTCAAAGTCAACCCTTAAGCTGACCGGTATGGACGAGAGCTGGACAGTTCAGGAAGCGGCGGAGCGAACGGGCTTGAGTGCCCATACCCTGCGTTATTACGAACGCATCGGTCTGCTCGACCCACCTCGGCGGGAGCCGAGCGGCCACCGCCGGTATACGGAAGCCGACCTGTCGCGGGTGGTGTTCTTCCTTCGGCTGCGTGCGACGGGCATGTCCATCCAGGGGATGCAGCGTTTTGCAGATCTGGCGCGCCAGGGCGAGGCGACGGTCGGGCGTCGGCGGGCGCTGTTGGAGGACCATCGGCAGGAGGTGCAGCAGAAAATCGCAGCGTTGCAGCAGGAGCTGCGGGCCATTGAGACCAAGATTGACCACTACCGTAAATTGGAAGCCCATCCTCCACGTCATGAGGCGCATAACGGCCGTGACACCTCACACCCCCAGGGCAACGCAAACGGCGGAGTCTCGGCAACTCGGAACCTTTTGAAGCTGGGCAAAGCCTGAGCCTGGGTGGCTGCCGTCACTCGAGTCAGGCGCTTCGCGCTTCAGAATCCGCCTTTCATTCGGGACAAGAGCTATGATCGCTCGATGCCCCAAGTGATCATCTGGCACCCTGATGGGCGAAGGGTGCTGCGCGGAGCGCACGGATGGCCAGCAGTGACCTCCGAGAAACCCGGGCAGCTCAAGGAGACCGCCGAACGCCAATTCAACCTCCAGCTCTGGCCGCTCCATGAAGGGGGATTCACGCCGAACCGGGAGATACTTCCTCAATTCCGGGCCTTGACGGCAGATCCTCCACCAGGACTGACATGGGAGGAGGCCGACTCAACCTCTGTTCTCCATGGGCGTGAGTGGCAGCGCCCCAGCTGGCCGGAGTGGGCCACGCAGCTTCTGGACACAGCGCTTGACCGAGTGGGATGGAAGCGAATAGGGGACCTTTCCCCCATCCACAGCTGGGACCTCGCGACTGTGATCCGAGCAGAAACAAACGCCGGAAGGGTCTACTTCAAGATGGCCGAAACGGGACGGGAGGCAAGCGTTACGGCCCTGTTGTCGCAGACGCTCCCCGGCTTGGTCCCACCACTCCTGTGTACTGACGTCGAGAAAGGTGTCCTGGTAAGCGCCTCCGGGGGCGAGCTGCTGGACGGCGTCGGTCAGGTGGAAGCCTGGGAGGAAGTGGCGCAGAGGCTGGCTCAGTTTCAGCAGAAGGGCGACCCCGTCGCCCTCGCCGCACTTGGATGTCCGACTTACCCGTTGGCTGAGATGGCAGAGCGGATAGACGCCTTTCTCGGTGACCTACCCACGCTACGAGACTGGGGAGTAGAGGAAGAATCCCTTTCTACCCTCACCGAAGCCCGGCCAGCAGTGCGTGCCGCGTTTCGCAACCTCACTGCCTTGGGCCTGCCGGATCTTCCCGCCCACAGAGACGCTCATCCCCGGAATGCCCTGCATGGTGAGCGCGGTGGCGTCTGGTTCGATTGGAGCGAAGCCGCCTCCGCGGCACATCCCTTCATGGACGCCGGGTGGTTTCTCTGGTGGACGCTTGGCAAGCCTAACCTTCCTGTGTCGCAGCCGTATACCGACCTCAGTACCCGACTGGTGTCAACGTACCTGACCGCGCTGGGTTGCCCGGATGCCAGTAAACTTTTCTTGAAGGGAGTGTCCCTGGCCCTGCTCCACCGGGCAGTAATCTATGACTCGCGCTTTCGTCATTGGGAAGGCACAGTCCATGGCTGGCGGCCTTTGTATGTACCCTATTACCTAAGGCAGGCTGTGCGGGAACTCATTCGCCTTTGATCTTGCTCAGGTGGCAGATACAGTGAGCGACATTTCTTCCAAAGTTCATTGAAAGAGGTGCAGGTGCCGCTGAAGAGATAGTGCATTTCTCTGATGCATGGCCATGCATCAGCCTGTCAGGCCCACATGAATACCCTCTGTGCTGCCAAGTTGTGTTTAAGCAGAGATATGCAGCATTTGCACTGTGGCGCTAATGCTTGTGCACCGTACTGATATTTCAGGTTGTCGTTCTCAGCTGGCGCTTTCGGGAATGCCTCCACTTCGTCTACGTGAAAAGCCACTGCCCCCGTCTCCCGAGCCATCCAGTAGGAGTACCAAGACGGGCCCGTTCGCCTGAAAGGGAAGTACGAACGGGACGAGGCGGCTCAGGCCCAATGCCTTGAGGAACTGGCGTAACTCTTCCAGGAGGAAGGCGTCGACACCGCGTTCGTCTGCACCTCTGCATGTTTCTACCTGCCACACCGGGTAGACGGAGGCCCAGACCTGGATCTGGGAAGTTTTGGGATCGTGCGTGTGGCTGACCCATAAGCCATTCGGGCAGGCACTGAGCGCTGGACACCCAAAGCGGGTTACGACGTCTTTAGCCGTGCATACCGTCCAGTCAGGCATTGAGCATTACTGGTACTCCGTTGACTGGCGGGAACCTGATGGATGGCGCCCCTGTTTCTGGGGTCAGCGCGGTACACAAAGAGTGGGAATCCACCGTGTTTTTCGCCAGCAGTTCCAGACCCAACGGAGTACCATTACATATGCCGGCGCCGCGTCGAGCCGCACACCACGCAGGGCGGGGCGAGGGCGAGACGGCCAGTCAGCATGCCGCTTTTGGAGCATGGGTCAGGAGACCAGGCGCAGCGAGCTGCTCACTTCCACTCCCACAGCCCTCACCGCCTGTGACCGGCGATGGCCAGTGCGGATTGCTGCACCACGTGTTGCAGACGCCCACACTCCCCCTCAAGCGCGAGGCCTCGGGGGAGGCGTCAGGGCACAGACATCACCAGCACACGACTCTGTTTGAAGCTTCCTGACGTTCCAGAGCGGCAACCAGCTTGTGACCCGGGGAGTGGCAGGGCGTGAACACGCCTGATACGTCGCCTCAAACCTACACACTCAAGAGATGAGGCTCACGCTAAGCGTATCTTTAGCTTTATCTCTTCATACTCTCGTCATAGCTCAGGAAAGGCTAAAGAGTGCCAGACAAACCCAACTGAAGGGCTTCCTACGATGAGCGGTATTCCCGTTCCATCCTCAGGAGCCCTATGCAAGCCCATATCCTCGTGATCGAAGACAATTCAGATATCGCTCAAGTCATTCAGTACGAACTCCAGGAGGGTGGATGGAGCGTCGCTACTGCTCCCAATGGCATCACCGGTCTGCTCCGAGCCCGTGAGACACCTCCACACCTGGTCATTCTCGACCTGGGCCTTCCTGACTTTGACGGTGCGGAGGTGGCACGCCGCCTGCGCAAAACCACGCATGTTCCCATCATTGTCCTGACAGCAATCGATGCGGTGGACCGCAAGGTAGAGCTGCTAGAGGCTGGGGCCAACGATTACGTCACCAAGCCGTTCCACCCGGAAGAACTGCTCGCCCGGGTCAAAGTCCAGCTTCGGCAGAAGAGCGACGACCTTCTTTCATTCGGGGCCCTGCAGATCCGCCCCGAACGGCGTCAGGTCATCTTTGAGGGCAAGGAAGTCCATCTTTCGCCGAAGGAGTTTGAGTTGCTGCTGCTGCTCTCACGGCAGCCGGGGCGGGTATACTCCCGGGAAGAAATCACCAGTGAAATCTGGAGGGGAGAACTTTCCAGTACCTCCAACGTTGTGGATGTTCACTTCGGCAACTTGCGGCGCAAGCTGCGAAACGTTGCCGGTCGAAGCTCCATCCGTACTGTCCGTGGTAGGGGATACGCCTTGAGATCCCCTGCCTGACGTCCGCTCATAAGGATTCTGGTGAACCCGCTATGAAATGACGGATTCACCACAGCGGAGCGAGCAGGAAAAACGGTGACGAATCAGGAGTGGTATCACCGTAGCGAAGGGGATGTAGTGGATGAACCGGAACCATACCAGATGCGTTCCGGTTCACCGGTTATAGGGAGCACCAGAGGGTGAGGGAGCAAACGCGCTTCCCTCTGGTGCTCCAGACGGCGACACGGCACGGCGAGCAACTAAGGGCTTCGGGGGTTTGGAAGAGTTGATGCTTCAGAAGCGCACCGCTCAAGGACCAGAGGCGTTTGACAGGTTGCAGCGCTGCGAAACAGGGAGGCGGCCAGACGAATGCCCGGCGGGCACTGCAACTGCATGGCGTGCAGGACCAGGACGGTCTCCCGGCTCTTCCCCCTGGAACGCCGCGGTATTGACCGTGGGTCACAGCCCGTCCTGGCGTTTTCCCACCTGCGGGCAGACGCAGGCACAGACGTACAGCCACCCGTAACGGTGTTGGGCGCGCACAGTGGGCGCTTTGCCTCGCTTGGCCCGGCGCCTGCCCACCAGGGGCCTTAACCCCTCACGGTGCTCCTCGATGCCCGCTTCTCGGCGTCGTTCAGTTCCTTCAAGACCTGCCTGGGCTACTTGGATCACGGCGGGGAGGACTTTTTTTGAACGCATCCTGGGTGGCCTGATCGGCCCTGAGCTGTCGAGGCCGGGGCCGTTGAAGGCTACACGCTGAAGGCTGCATCCCGCGGGGTCCAGCCGGCAGCGCAGCGGCTGAGATGCAGCTCTGTGCCCAGTTCCTGCTGCACCCAGGACTGCACGCGTGCGCCATTCCAGACACCGCCAGCGGCGGTGTCTGCCCGAATGGTTTGGGGCAGCAGCAGGAGTTCGGGGTCGCTCAAGGGCATGCGGGCGCCCCTCTTCTGGTGCCGCTGAAGCTTGAGTCCACCCACCCCACGTTCGCGGTAGGCACCGAGAATCCGCTTCCTGCTCGGCATAGCCCGGAAGTCGCAGCGCTTCTGCGTAGCTTACCGCCAGGAAGGCGAGCAGCTGGCTGCGTCGTCGCTCGACCGCACACGTACTCCGGCGGTAGATCTCCCAGAACTCAGCGGATTCGTGGGGCAGGGTAAGCTTTTTGATCTTGTTACTGCTTTCCCGAAGTCCGTCTGTGGAGGTTCCGATGAAGACCTGACCCACCTCGTCTGGCTGGATGTTTGAGTTGGACGCGCACATCACTCTATGCCTCTTGCAGACGCCCGCGCATCCGAGCGCGGCCCGGTTCGACTCCGGGCGGAACCCCCATATGCCACTGCCATTCACCCCTGCCCTTGGTGACGCTCCCAGGCAGCAACCCTGAATCCCAAGGGAAGTCTCTGGAGGGTCAGGACTCGGCCCAGCACCTCCAGTGACCTCCTGGAGGTGCTGGGTTTCTCCAGATAGGGATCAACCCCGACCGCCGCTGCTTCCACCGCAGCCAGGGGGTTATGAGCTGCGCTCCACAGCACCACATTCACCTCCATCAACCGCCCACCCAGTGCCTGGATTACCTCCACTCCGTTCATCCGCGGCAGGTGCATGTCCATCAAGACGATGTCCGGCAGAGGGGGCAACTGCAAGCGTGCGGCGGCGTGAAAACCGTTCACGATGACTTCCAGCTGATACGCAACCGCCAACTCCTCAAGCGCCGCTGCCAAGAGCAGAGCGTGTGCAGCGTTGTCCTCCACCAGGAGCAGTGAAGTGAGAGGGGTTTGAGGGGGCATCGACGGGACTATAGAGGTGCTCTCCGACGCCCGCCCTACTTGGTTCCTTGAGTCAGTGACTTCAGCAGCGTCAGCAACTCGCTGTATAGTGCAGGTTTGCGGAGGTACGCCTCGGCGCCAGCGGCCATGACCGCTGGCTCATCCTGCGCTTTCCAGCCTGAACTCCACAGGACCACGCGCGCGCCCTGCAGAGTGTGTCTGAGCCTGAGCAGCACCTCGAGTCCTGTGAGTATCGGCATATTCATGTCCATCAACACCAGGTCAGGCTTGGGGTCACTCTGTAGGCGTGCCAAGGCCAACACCCCGTTATGCGAGACCTCCACCTTCACCGGCGCATTCAGTTCATCCAAGGCCATCTGCGCCAGAAGAACGTCCGCCGGATCATCGTCAACCAGGAGTAGGGAGAAGGCACTCGGATGGGGATCCACGGACCTGAGATTACAACAAGGCCATTTCAGTACCATCGCTCTCCCAGCCGTGCCTCTTTCCCCTGAAGTTCAAGAGGAAACAGTTGCGTGGCTCCGTTCAGCATCGTTCATTCCCGGCCCCTTCCTGAGGTGTTCAAGGAGCAGCCCCGGTTCCTGCCGTATCACCCGGGCGACCCAGAGCATTCTCCAGCTCAGGGCTTAGAGTTCCTGCGCCGTGGCGCCGGGTCTTCCCGGGTATGTCGTACGGCTGCTCCAGCGCTGGCCAAGAGCGGTGCTGAGCCGGGGACCGCATGACCAATGGCGTGAGGGGGCGCTCACCGCGGCCGTTACGGCTTACGCGACGGCTTTCGGGCGTTAAGGGTCAGGCACTCACCTGGTGGTGGTCGTCAGCCCCCTGGAACTGCCGCCCACCCTGCCGAAGACCCCCAGTCAGAGCCGTAACTCCGAGTCGAGGGCGCCCGCGCACCCGTCCGGAAGCGGAAGAAGGGGAAGTGGGCGAAATTCCACCGGTGACCATGTTCACAACCTTGCTTCCGCTCTTCAGGATGACCCCTGTGACCGTTTCTCAACCTCAAGGCATAACCCTCGGCAACCGGTATTGCGGCGTCCGCATGGGCATGGAGGGCGTTGCCACTGCCAAGCACCTCTACCTGTAGGGCTACGTGCGCATCAGCACCGAATTCCTCAAGGAAGGCTGTCTGGAGAGCGGTACGTTCGGTGAGCAGTGCCTCGCGCCTGTGGATACAGAGGAAGTCGTAGGGCCACAAGTGGCGAGCGGCAGGTCCAGGAATGACCCTGACTTGGCCGCTCATGGCCAGTGGCGCCGGCTTTCCCTCAAGGCACGAACGAGTTCTGGAAGTTAAAACGGTCACTCCTGACCCAGTAATTGACGTAACTGACTCGCCTCTCCCTACTGAACGCTGTTCGGCGGATCAACAGCGTTGCAGTGCCTGGTACGACCTGCAACAGCTCAGCCTCCTCCGGCCAGATGTTGACGGCCTGCAAGTACTGCTCGACCCGAGTGAGGGGAACCCTCGTCTGGCTGGCCAACAGATCGTGCACGCTGACCTTGCTCAAGTCCTGCGAGAGCAGATCTGGGAGGGCCTGCGCGTCCACATAACGCTTCTCGACCACAATGGGCGTTTCCCTATCCCAGCGTAACCGGTGCACGAATATGAACGGGTCTCCCGTGGAGACGTTCAGGACCGCCGCAATCTCCGGTGTGGCGGCGAGCAACTCCGCGCGCAACACCTGGGTGCGTTTGTCCGAATGCGAGGACCAATCGGCGAAAGGGGAGACGGAAAAGCCACCCTGCTGGAAACGTTTGCCTGTTGGGAAGGTCCCCGCCCCCTGAACCCGGTAGAGGTAGCCTTCGCGTTCGAGTTCGTCGATGGCGCGCCGGGCCGTCATTCGTGAGACGTCGAATTCTCGGGCGAGTTGCGGCTCGCTGGGGAGCGCATGACCGTCCGCATAGTCGTTTCCCAGGAGGCGTTCTTTAAGTGCCGCTTTGATGGCGGGATATTTGGGCATGGGGCAGTGTGGCAGAAGTGCCGGATCGAATTCGTTTTGCTCAGAGGTTTACCCGTCCTTCGTTGCCTTCTTCTTGCCCGCCCTCGCATAATTGACACCCAGAAAAAGCCCACCTGGAAACGGTACGGCACACCGGGTTGCCGTTCACCTTGGGTGACCGCGTTTTTCTCCAGGAGGCCTCATCGTCCTGACCAACGCAGATGAGAACGATGATGTCCTCAAACACGCCCACTACGCCCTGACCGGAAGCGCCATAGACCGCTTCCCAACGGCTTTGGTTGTTGCGCATTGCCGAGCGCAGAAGTGGCGAGAGGCATTTGGGGGTGCGCGTCTCTGAATCAACCGCCGGCTGCGTCCTGGCCGCTGGGGAATTCAGGCATCCGCCTCTCAGTCAATGCCTCGCCCTTCAGGCCGGAGAGGAGTTACTCAGCGCGCAGACGGCCGAAAGGTAGCGAGGTCCTGCGCCACAGCTTCCCGCACAGGCGTGTACTGCAGGCCGAGCTCCCGCTCCGCCTTCTCAGAACCAAAGCGAAATCCCGCCGCAAGGTGACGGGCACTGCTGGGGGTAAAGTCCATAACCGGCCGCACCCCCATCCACGCCTCCAGTCTCCCCAGCAACGCCGCATTTAGGTGTGCCAGGCGATCTGGCAGTACAAGGGGGGGCAGCGGACTCCCCGCCAGTTCCGCGACAAGTTCCACGAAAGCGCGGTTGGTCAGAAATTCCCGCCCAATCAGGTACCGCTCACCCACATTGTCCTCCCGCTCGGCGGCAAGCACGATGGCTTCCGCCACGTCGTCAACAGCAACGTACGTGAAGCCGCGGTCCTCAAACGCCCGCACAGGCTGACGTCGCTGAGCCAGCCGCCGAATCCACGCGCCCGTCGCGTTGGGATCGTTCGCCCCCACCACCCCTCCTGGATATACCGCGGTGACAGGCAAGCCCTGGCGGTGAAGGTGCCATACCTCCTCATCCCCCAAGTGCTTGGTACGCCAGTACGCATTCGGGAAGGGACCAACGCGGCTGTCTTCTCGAAGGGGCTGATCGGGTGAAATCCCGTAACTCACCCCTGAACTGACGTGCACCACCTTGCCAACCCCGGCCTCCAGGGCGGCCCGCATGACATTGCGGTTGCCCACCACGTTCACGCGGGTGTATATGCTCTCATCGCGCTCGTGCAGCGAGTAGTGGTTGGCAAGGTGGAGCAGCCAGTCCGCGCCCTGCATACCCTCTGTCAAGCTTTCAGGCTGTGTGACGTCCCCCCGTAGAAGCTGGACGCCCAGCGCGCGGAGATGCCCGGCCTGCTCAGGACGACGCGCAAGGGCGGTGACGTGATGACCGCGCTTAAGGAGACGAGGAACGAGGCGGGAGCCGATAAAGCCGGTCGCGCCGGTTACAAAAACTGATTTGGGTGCAGGCATAGAGGGCTCCTGAAGAACTGAGCGTGTGGGGCAGAGGCCATGTGGAGGTGTCCACCCGAGGGAAATGGGAGACCAGAAGTGATGATCGGAGCGCTTGAGCATAACGCTCCTGCTTGCTCGTCGCAGAGGACGTCTATGATGGGTGTCCCCAGAACAAAAAGGGTGGGAACGCGAATGCGGCAAATCAGGTCGTGGTACTCGGGGTGGGGGAGAGTCAGCACCTCGAAAGTGTCTACGTTGGTCTGCAGCCTCGCTTCGGCGAGAAGTCCGGTGTTTTCAGGCGAACGATGTGGGTGCCGGAGCCGCAGGTCGGCAAGCAGCCCGCCCCTGTCACGGTTGAGGAACTGCTGATGTTGCGCGGCCACGCCACGCAGATTCCTCGGTGGAACGGGTCAGTACGCGAGATGAGCGCCTTTGGCATGTTCGTCGGGATGCGGTGTGGAGCAAGGGAGGTGGAGAAAGGAGGGACAAGGGTAAGGTACGAGACTCATATTGACCCATGGACCTTGATCTCTTCCTTCAGCGTTGGTCCGACTCGGGTGGGGCGGAGCGGGCGAACGACGGGCAGTTTCTAAGCGAGCTGTGCCGCGTCCTGGACGTGCCTGCTGGGTACCATTTCACCCGGCTGCGCTACCTTGCCACAACCCTATCGAACCAGGGCGCGCCTCTTGAAGCGGGGGGAGACTTCGCCCCCACTCGTCTCAGGAAGCTGCAGCAGGGGCCAGCAGTTCGAGCGTGCGGTGCTGGTGCTCTTCGGCAACAGCCAAGTTGACCAAGATAAGCTCATCGGCCTGCACTTCCCTGACCAATGCTTCAAGGCCACTTACCACGTCTGACTGCGTGCCAACAATGGTGCGGTCAAGCATTCCCAGAATCTGCTGCGCCTGAGGGTGTCCCCGCACCGCCCTGAGGTCCTCCGGACTCAGCGACTGTCCACGGCCCAGAAACGCCTGGAGCCAGCCGTCTTCCGCCCGCCTCCGCTGGTCAAGAGCCGTAGTGGTGTCGTCCGCAGCAATGACGTTCGCAGCGGCGATGAAGTGCGGTTTCGCATCCGGCCCTGCGAGAGGCCCACTGGGGTCGAATGTCTCCCGGTAAATCCGGGCCGCATCATTGAGCGCTGTGGGAGCAAAATGTGAGGCGAAAGCGTAGGGCAGGCCGAACTGGGCGGCCAGTTGTGCGCCGAACAGCGACGACCCGAGGATGTACAGCGGCACGTGGGTTCCCGCACCGGGGTAGGCATTCACGCCAGAGATACGCGAGTTGGCACTGAGATAGCCGTGCAGCTCAAGGACGTCTTGGGGAAACCGTTCCGCTTCACGTCCGTCGCGCCGCAGGGCACGCATGGTCGCCCCATCTGTTCCGGGGGCGCGACCAAGGCCCAGATCAATGCGGCCTGGATAGAGCGTTTCCAGCATGCCGAATTGCTCGGCGATCACCAGCGGTGAGTGATTGGGCAGCATGATTCCGCCCGCACCCACCCGCAGATTCTCGGTTTGCGCGACTACATGCTGAATCATCAGGGAAGTGGCGGACGAGGCAATGGTCGGCGCGTTGTGGTGCTCGGCAAACCACAGGCGGTGATACCCGAGCCGGTCGGCTGTGCGGGCCAGCCGCACACTCCGGGCGATACCTTCAGCGGCAGGTTCTTCTGGATGGACCCGGGTGAGGTCAAGCAGCGAGAGTGGAACAGCAAGAGTCATAGGGCGTTCTCCTGAGGGGTGTGCTGGACTGTACAGCGAGCGAAGGTGGGGGTCCATGCCGGAATGGAGGCGGAACTCCGGGGTCCTTCCGCAATGGAGCTCGGGCGTAACCAGTGACCACACTGCGCGTCTGCAAGCTGTGAATGGCCAATTCAGTCGAGGTTATCCAACATCCTGTGCGTATTGGGTCTGGGTGTTGCGGATCCTCCGGATGGAAGGCATTCAGCCGGTTGTATTGCCTGAACTGGCGCCCCGGTCAACCGAGTACGGGGGTGGCCTGAAGTTCAGACCACCCCCGCGATGACCTCGGACCACGTTTGGAACGATTGTTGCCGATTGCGCCGGTTTATCATGGTGGAAACGCTACTGCGGGCGTAATGGAGGAGAGTGGTGCGCCCGGCGGACAAACTCAGAAACTCTTGCGTGTTTCCGTCGTTCGAACCGGTTGTGCTCCAAAACATTCTTCAAGCGGCGTTGCGAACATTCGCTGATGCCGATGTTCACGGTTGACTCTCGGTTGTGGCTGAGCGTTGATACCCATTCTGAATGAGGTGACGTAGACGCTTGAGTGCGCCGTCATCCGTTGACCCTTCTCCGCGGATCCAGGCCACGGCCGCTATGGCCAGGAACAGGTCACGCGACTGCACCTCAGCACGCACCTGACCTGCATGTTGAGCTCCCCTGAGGAACTCATCCGTCATGGCGATCAGCTGATCGCAGGGGTAAGTTAATGGACTGTCTGGTGCACTTGCCCGGGCTGCCGCCATCAGGGGTTCGGGCAGGCCGTTGAAGGCATTGAGGTAGTCTTCCAGGGCGCTTAACCACTGCTGTAGGGCCTCATCTGGGGCTGCGATCTGGATCAGGGTTGCGCGTCGGGCGACCAATTCCTGGGAGTGGAGCTGTAGGACTGAGGCCAGCAGGGCCTCACGGGTCGGGAAATGACGGTAGAGCGTCCCCGGTCCGATTCCTGCTTCCTTGGCGATGGCATCGAGTGAGGTGCCGATGCCGTACCTCTGGAAGTGACGCTGCGCCGTGTCCAGGATGACTGTGCGGTTGCGGATCACGTCTGTGCGGGGTTTGCGTGGGGGGGAAGCTTCCGTAGAGATCAGTCCTCCTTGCTCAGGTGGGGCGAGGTGCCTTGACAATAAGGAGACTATCTCCATATTGTTGAAAAAGCAAACGGAGACCAAATCCGTTTTACTTTGTTTCTGGAGATCCCGTATGACCCCACACCGGACCGACCGACAGTGCTGAATCGCCCTCCAAATTGCCAATGATTGCGGCACCGAGCTCGGGGCTCGTCGGCAACCCGGCGTCAATCCTGCCCGCTCCACAGAGGAGGTGTCTTGGAGTACGCCGGCTCCACCCTGCAGGACCGTTTCAGGGCGCCTGAGCAGTACAGCCCCGATCCCCACCCCGCTGCCGTCGCCGTCAACAGCTGATCCGTGAGCTCAGGCCTCTGCCAATCGTCGGGGGGCCGCTCTTCGACATCCTTTTCCCCTGCCCGCCACCTCCCTCCTTTCCCGAGGCTCCTTTCATGATTACTCAGCCCCTTTCTGCTCCTGCGACCGCAGGCCAAGGCACGCGCAACCGCGCCATCATCCTGGTGCTCCTCATCGCCTCGTTCGTCGTCGTGCTGAACGAAACCATCATGAACGTGGCCCTGCCGACCATGATCACCGAGTTTCGCGTCACCGCGGGCGTTGCGCAGTGGCTGGCCACCGCCTTTATGCTGACCATGGCCGTGGTTATTCCAACGACGGGCTTTCTGATGCAGCGCCTGTCCTCGCGCACTGTGTTCTTTCTGGCGATGGGTACCTTCACGGCAGGCACACTGCTGGCCGCTGCCGCGCCCACCTTTGAGGTGCTCCTGCTGGCTCGGGTCGTGCAGGCGATCGGTACGGCCATCATGCTTCCGCTCCTGTTCACCACGGTCATGACATTGATCCCTGCTGAGCGGCGCGGCGCCGTGATGGGGAGCATCAGTATCGTCATCGCCGTCGCTCCCGCCCTGGGGCCAACCGTCAGCGGACTGATTCTCCAATCCATGTCCTGGCGTTTCATGTTTGTGTTCGTTCTGCCCTTTTCACTGGCTGCCCTGATCTTCGGTGCACGGACGCTCATCAACTTCAGTGAGCCGCGGCGGCTCTCCCTGGACGTGGCCTCGCTGCCCCTGTCCGCGCTGGGCTTCGGCGGTCTGGTGTACGCGCTGAGTCGCCTGGGTGAATCATCAGCGGGCCTTCGTGACCCGCTGGTCAGCGTGCCACTCGTGCTTAGTGTGCTGAGCCTCGCGCTGTTCGTCTGGCGGCAGCAGGTCCTCCAGCGCCGGGACGCGCCACTCCTGGATTTTCGTGCGCTGGGGTATCCCGTGTTCACCTTGGGCGTCGTGCTCATCATGCTGCTGGCGGTGGTCTTTTTCGGCGGCGCCATCCTGCTCCCGCTCTACCTCCAGGAGGTTCGCGGTCTAAGCACCCTTCAAACTGGACTTCTGGTTCTGCCCGGTGGGGTGCTGATGGGCGCGCTTGCTCCCACCATCGGCCGCCTGTATGACCGCCACGGCCCCGCCCTGCTGGCCGTTCCCGGGGGGATCCTCCTGACGCTGTCGCTCTGGAGTTTGAGCCGGATCACCGCCGAAACGGGCGTTCCCGTTCTGGTGGCCCTACACCTCTTCATGAGCCTGGGGCTGGCCATGACCTTTACCCCACTGTTTACTGCGGCGACCAGTCCGCTGCCGGTCCGACTGTACTCGCACGGCAGCGCCATCATGAATACGCTTCAGCAGGTGGCGGGTGCCGCTGGGACCGCGCTGCTCATCACAGTGATGACTGGGCGAACCACACGCGCGGTGGCCGAAGGGGTGGCTTTGCCGCTCGCCCGCGCCGAAGGCGTCCGGGCCGCCTTCAGCGTCGTGACGGGGGTTGCTCTTGTCCTGGCGCTGCTGGCGGTACTCATGCGCCGCGCCTCCCCGCCTGCTGGCGCTGATGCTGACGCAACGCGCGTTCACGCCGGGCACTAAGCGACCGACTGCCTCTGACACCTGCAGGTTCTTTGATTCATGCGGAGTCAAGATGAGTTCCAAATTTGAGAGCTGCCGCCTTGATTCCGCACCATACAACTGAAGAGCTTGACGTGGCATACTGCTCTCCGTAGATGATAACTTCGCTTCTTACCGTCTAGAACGGTAAGAAGCTGTTTTTGTGTGTCCCTGTTCAAGGACGACGGCAGGCGGTGTGTTGAGGTATGCGACGCATATCCTCTCCTCACTCCACCTCTGAATTGACGCCTCACTTCAAAATCTGTATGCCCTTTCTGCGCAGCGACATCCCCCAGGGCGCTACGGATGTGCATGAAGGCCATGGGCACGGCGCAGAGCGTCAACCACCGCGCCCTTGGTCCTCATCTCTCAGGGACCAGTTCCACCGAAGCCAAGAAACGGTGCGTGGAACGCGCCGTCCATGACGAGCAACTCACCGCTCAGGTCTTCCTGGCACTGCTGTTGGCACACCTTCCCCCGGGGAAAATCCTCATGAGTCTGGACCGCACCACCTGCGAACAAGGGGAATCTCCCCTCAACCGCCTGGTGCGGGGAAAAGGGCGTCCATGGATTCACGGTCCCCCTATCCTGGGTGGCCTTGAATCACACCGGCAACAGTGCTACCCGGGGGAGGATGTGGGTGGCCTCCAAGCATGCTGCAGGCCCTTCCAGCGCAACGCTGGAAGGGCCTGGTGGCGGACCGGGAGTTCATCAGTGGGGAGTGGTTCCGCTTTCTGCGTCGCAAAGGCATTCGCCCGGCCGTTCGGCTTCGCAAGGCCACCGTTCTGGACGGGCGTTGCGCAAAGGAATGGCTCCAAAATCTCCAACCGGGTCAATTCCGGCTCATCGCGGAGAAAACGCAGGTTTTCGGGGAATACATGGGAGTCGTGGTCACCAGGGTCATCATTGCGACAGATTTCACCGTGTGGGAGACATGGAAGCCCTACAGGCTCCGCTGGACCACCGAATGTACCTTCAGTTCGCAAAAGGTGCGGGGATTCGATCTGGAGCGCACTGGAGTGACAGACAAGAAGCGGTTGGAACGCTTGTTCGGGCTCGTTACTCTGGCATGGTTGAACTGCCGGCGAGTGGGGGTTTGGCGCCATGAGATCAAACCCATCCCCATTCTGGCTCTTGGACGCCCCGCCATAAGTGTGGTCCGGTACGGCTCAGAGCTCCTGCGCAACGTGTTGCGCTGAGTCCCGCACCAACTCAACGAAATTCTCGAAGTCTTGATACGTCCTTTTCCCTCACTGGGACGATTAAAGGGTGAAGTTGTCAATCACTGAGGTGCGTTCGTTCCGCACCGATAGTTGACAAGACGAGCAGTCGTGGTGGCCGCGCTGCGGCAAGGGCGACGCGTAGGGCATCAACGATGCGGCGCGCCTTAGGGAAACTGGGGCTGGGGGGAAGTTGTCGTCATAACGAAAGCGCCCGCCACGTCAACGCAAGCCATTTCTGAAGCTTGAGGATCGTCCGACGCAGCTTTGACCACCTATGCGCCTTGCTGAATTCACGGCTGCGCTTTGAGGGGGGTCCCGCAGGACCGCGCGAATCGGCTGGTGCTGAGCGAGGAGAGGGCGGGCGGTTGCGCCGCCGGCTTGGCCGGGAATGTCGGTGACTGCATACATGAAAAACCTCCAGAGGTGCCATTGCGCCCCTGCAGGATGAACGGGTAAGCGTTGTACTTGGCGGATACGGCATCTTCCAAAAAGCGTAACTGCTTAACACGGCAGCAATCTCGTGCTAAGCAGTTACAAGAGGTATTGGCGCCGTTCGCTTTAATTCCGCGGCTTTACCTTTAGAGTAAACGGACCACTGATAGGTGTATATCGAACGTTGTTGTTCACACGGTTCTTGGCTCGAAGTTTGATGGTAAAGATATCACCGGTAGCAAAAGGGGTAAAAGCTCCCGAAGCGTCATCTAGTGTGGCGTAATCCAAGATCACGTTCATGGTCATGCTGTTACCCAGCGTGGGCAGCACCAGGGGTACACTGGTGGGAATGGTGACGTACCCTGTAGGAGCGGGCGAGACTGTCGTGCATTGACCGGGCGTGGTTGAGCCTGCTGGATACGCTTGCGGCTCGCAGACCACCTGGCGATATTCGACGAGGGACATTGTGTTGGTTCCTGTGTCGGCCCACTCATCCTCTTTGCGGTCGACGGCTGGAACTTCGCTACGCGGAATCATCTTATAAACCACGTACATGTACACGTTGGCCCCGTACACAGCAGTAGATCCAGCGCGCACTTCTCCCACCAGAGCGGCGAAGCACGGTGCCGTGGTGGAGCTCATCATGCATAGACCCCCATTAATTGTTAGGGAGGGGTCAGTTTGAATTGCCCTGGCACTGCGGATACGGTCAGACAGATAACCACTTGCTTCCTGCAATTCCCGCATCCGGTTGGCCTGCCCTACAAGCGTATTGGAGGCAGCCAGCGTTGTCCCCTGCATCTGGGTGATGGCGAGCAACATGATGCTCAGAATGGCCATGACGACCAGCAGCTCAATCAAGGTGAACCCCATCGAGTGGTGCTTCATTAGGGTCTCCCAATCTCAACGACAAAGACCTGTGCAGTACTGCCCTGAGGCGTGCAGCTTACAGTGAGGCGGCGACGAGCAATAGGTGTGGGTGGGTTCACGGTGGGTAGCGTGCTGGTGCTTAGGGGGTCGCAGGTAAGGCTAGACGGAACCGTAGGTAGATCGCTGGGAAAAGCACCGGATGTAAAATAGGGATATGCATCGGCGGTTCCTGGCGCAGGAGTCACTTTTGTTAACCAGTAATTGCGAGTTTGCTCAATCACTGTCCTGGCGTATAGGCTGGCATCCTGGCTTTTGGCAGTATGGGAGTTTACTTTAAATACAGTGGGTAGGATGCTAAGTACAGTAACCATAATAACTGAAAAGATGCTGATGGCGATCATCACTTCCAGCAAGGTAAGTCCTTGAGTCCGATAAGTGCCGTTCACTTTACGATCACCTTTCCCATAACTCCACTCACTCGAAGAACTTTTCCAATACTGCTGTTGCCCCCACTGGTAATAACGAAAGTGACAGCGGTGCCATCACCCGTTCCATAAGGAGGTCTGAATTTGACCTCAGTCAGCGTTCCGCTGGTGCTTAGAAGGGTACCGTCCAAAACAGAAATTATGCTTTTGGCTGCTTCAGCAGGCGTATCACTACAATTTGGAGTTGAGTAGCGTATCCGCTCATACTGAGTAGATGACTTATAGGCCAGGCCCCAGCAGGTGTTGCTGCGCTGGGCGTTCTCACGCACTTTGTTCACGTCGCGAGCCAGCTGTTCAGCACTTTGTGCCACCCTGAGGCCACTCAGGTAACGCTGATATGCTGGAAGGCCTATAGACATGAGAATTCCCAAAATTGCAATCACTACAATTAGTTCAATAAGGGTAAACCCTGACTGTGGACTCACCTTTCTCCTGAATACCTCTACTGCTGATTCCATGAGCCCGACTCCAGAGTAAAGTTCAAAGGGGAGAGGTTGCGTGCGGCACTGAGAACGGCAAGGGGGCTATAGTTAATCCTCATACCACCGTTAGTGGTGGTTGCTTGTACGTTTACATTCCCCTCTACGATCACAGCTCCCTTGATATTTGGATTACCCTGGCTCTTCAAGTTGCCCATGACATAGAGAATCCCGTTAAAACCGTCAGGTGAGCCGTCGGAAGAACTGCCGCAGGTGTTGCCATTGCGATTGCCCGTTCCACCTAAATCTAGATTGCCATTGACTACCAGGATTCCTTGTCCACACAAATCATTGCTATTCAAGCTATAAGTTGAGTTGCTGACTATAATACTTCCATTGCTCTTTGCTGTACTGCCCAGCCAGTAGATATTCTTGTCGAGGGGACGTGAAACACTTGTCAGAACATTTGACGGAGAGGGAGTGGTTGGCACGAGGCTTAGAAAGTCCGCTTTGGTACGGTTGAAGACTTGTTTGAAGAGGGCCTCATTGACACCGCAATTGACTGCTGTACTTCCGGCAATGGCTGCAGGCGACACACGACTCGCGCCACCAAAGTCGCTTCCAATGGCCAGTCTGTTCGTACCCGAGACGCTGTTGATGCTCCCAGCGCTCATAACTGAGGGGATATATCGTCTCATCGGCGCTCCTACAGGGAGGCTATTAAGGACGCTTACCGTCAGGGGGAGGGGTGTTCTGGAATCTGTACTTGGGAGTTGCTGCCCAAAGTTTGATGTACTTGTGCCGTATGCAAAAGCTCCTGCCCCGCTTGCTCCCAAGGTGACGTCGACATACCCCTGGGTCAGGTCACCGTTAATAAATCCGACCGAAGGTTCAAAGGTAGCGGGGGTCGTCGCTGGGACCACAGCTCTGCCGACAACCGTCATACTGTACGTCCGTCCTCCTGAGTCCACATACAATGTGTCGCCAGCGAAGACACTTGTAGGATCACTGACTGGAATGCGGTAAGTTCCTGTCGGTAAGGACGGTTCAGCGATATATCCATTCCCTCCCTGTGGTCCCCGGAAGGCAATGGGGATCAGGCTGAGTGTTCCGGTCAATGCAGTGCCCGTCGAAGCCGGAGGTATGACTGTCAATTGCGTCCCTACCAGTGGGCTGGCGAGTGGAGTCAATTTGGTGACTCTATAGGTAGCTCCACCAATGCTGATAAAGCTGCCCTGATCCAGTGGGAGGCCATCAGAAAGTTTTGGAGAGATATTCAGAGTTGTTGTTGAGGCGCCTGTGCTCGTCGTATATGCGACAAGCCCTGTGTTCTCTGAACCTACGCCGAAAACTTCAGAAGTTCCGCCGGTATTCAGAGAAGGGCAACTGGTTAATCCTGCCGGCGCGGCAATATTCAGAAATGCAGGTTTGCTGAGCAGAACGTTCTGAGTAATTTTTGCTGTAGCGGCGTTGCTACTAGAGCCAGTTTGGCCCTTGGCCATAATAGTCAGTCGTGAGGCTGCAACATCGACTTTGACTACTTTGACCTCAACTCGCTGACCTGTATTGCTGCTTGTGAGGTTCATTAGTGGAACGTTTTCTGTGGCTGTACTTGCACAAGTGTTGCCACCATCAACCGTCACGTTAGAGCCGTCAGACCACTTAGGGTTATTGCCCTGTACCCAGCAGTCAATCTCATATACGGTTCCAGTAAAACCGCTTTCTTTGACGCGGGGAATGAAGCTACTGATGCCGCTTTCTGCAGAGGCAAACGCTTGATAAGACTCTTTGCCACTCTGAACTCCACCAGAACTTCCAAGAGTAGTAATGGAAAGGGTGGCAATTATCACACCTATAGTTAAAAGAACATAGACTATGACCAGCACGAGTGCAAACCCATCACTCTTCTGCCTCATTGGCTCTGCCGCCTTAGTCCTAAAGCAGGGACAGTCTTCCAGGGAGCTGCGACGAGTGCAACGCCCGCACTATGTTGCAGATGGAGAAAGACGATCAGCTTCATAAGACCTTTACTGTAGAAGGTTCATCTCTCGCGCGAAACACCTACTTGGGGGGCAATATCTCGTGCCCCCATTCGGGTGTGCTACCTCTCGTCTGGAGTTAAGATGAGTCCAGGACATGTTTAATCCAGAGAAGGAGGGGCAGCAACTTTACTCCCTGCGGCCAACTTCTGAGTCTTACGCATTCTCCTACGATCAGAGCTTGGACTTCTTGAACATCTTGAATTGTTTGATTCACCAATGGTGCTTTCGATTTCACGGTCATGGGCTCTGCTGGCGAAAGTTCAGGTATAGAGGCTGGAAATGGGAGAAGATGTTGAGAGGCGCGCTGAGTTTCTTACTCATGTACCATTCCACTTGGTCGAGTAGAAGCACGGTAAGTTGTAGACGCCAGGATCGGCAGCCCGCCTGAAGTCTTTCGGAGCGGTCTCCATCAATGGGATGTTGACCGGAAGAAAGATCGGGAATCCACTTTGCCCCATCTAAAGGTTCGACGGAAATGTATGTGTAGAGCCATTGATCAGGGCAGCATTGAGCAACCACAGGAGGCCAAAACGCCCTTCGTCCTGTACTCAAAGGCAAACTTGCTTCTCAGGATAGGCGGCTTGAGCCACGCTTGGCGCTGCCCTGACTTTTTAGGAACGCCTCCTGTTCTTTGGGAGAAGCGGCCTCTGTATGGGCGGGTTGGGAACGACGTGGGTCAGGGCCGTTTTTCGTGTCCTCGGGCCTGAGCGTGTGGAGATTGCTCCACCTTGCTGTATCTCCATAGGGTTGGTTGGTACTGCGATGGGGTTCTGACCGCGTGGTCTCCAGATGGTTACGCACCCACTGTGTTCTTGCACACCTGTGATACCACGGGAAGCGACCAGGGGAAAACGGCGCCAGGACACTTCTGGGTCTGGTGGCGGGCTTGCTCTACACCCAGGCCGCCTCTGAGGCTGGACGACAATCGGGTGACGGGTTGGCCTGCTCGGGCGCACCTTCAACCGGACGTGCGCGTTTCCCCGCATCCGGCTTTCCAGACTCCGGTACTTGTACCAGCACCCCTTCCTCGTTCCCTTGCGGGATTTTGCGGTCTGTTCAGGAACAAGTCCTGCCTCACGTCTCCACGAACAAGGAAGTCAGGTTACCTTCCATTCCCTTCGTCATGGTGGGCCTTCACCGTGTCCCGTCCATTACCATTACAGACAGCATTTGGCTACTACGCCACCTCCGTCCTCCTGCTCACACGCTGACGTTTTCGCGTCCCTTGCGGGCGAAGGGATGTAGGAATCCCAAATCCCAACGCGATTGACGTATCGAGAGTTCCTTAGCAGCCTGCTGTGCGCCGGGTGATATTGAAGTTCGTCCATCAGGGAAGGATTGCCCTTTTGGTTATCACCGTGCCTTTTGGTTTAGGTGTATCAGTCTGATTTCACCTCTTGCCTTTAACGACGCTTTACACGCAAGTTTCCTTCGTCTGTATAGAACTCACGGCTGGTCTCTTCACCGCCTTAGGCTGACAGCTTGGGAACTTTTGTCAGTGAGCCTCATACCTCTGAGATTGTTAATTGCAGGCGCATGTCACCTAGAGGCTGCGAAGATCACTATTCAACTTGAACGGCCTGATTTTGATATTTGCGTAAGCACTCGACCCAGAGCCTGTTTTCTTGCTGGTCAGCGGAGAGACCTTTGGTCAACTTCGAGTACCCTTCCCAGCTCTCTGCTGCCAGGCTGGATTTGGAATCTCAGAACTGGGAATGCAGCTAACCGGTCATCAATAAACGTCCTACACGTGCTTTTTCAGTCGTTTGTTCGCTCGCTACAGAACCAGACCTTCTATTTTGGATGGGCATCTTTTCACCCTCTAGCTGTACTTCGGGGAAATTCAGGAGGAACTAGGGAGGCCAGCATCGGTGATGCTGGCCTCCTGCTATGCCACGTTCTTTGCCCCCTTGGACCCGACATTTTCCCACCTGGTTCGCACCCTTTCTGACGCACTTTCGCCACCGTGCAGGGCGCACTTGGGCACCGTTGTACGTGCGTGGACTGTGCAGCGGTGCGTCCCGGAAAAGCATGCAACCTCTGGCTGCTGTGGTGGCTCCTGGAAAAGAAGACCACCTCCAGCACTTCATCACCGACAGTCCCTGGCCAACTCGTCCCCTGGAAACGCTGCTGGCCGAGCGGGCCCAGCAAATGCTTGGAGGCAAAGACGCCGTCTTGATCATTGACGATACCTGCCTGACCAAATTTGGGACGAAATCCGTGGGGGTTGCTCGCCAGTATTCGGGACAGGTGGGCAAGATCACGTCCTGTCAGTGTCTGGTCTCCCTGACCTTAGCCCAGCACGAGGTCCCTGTTCCCCCTGGCCCTCCGGCTCTTCCTGCCACAGGACTGGACCAGCGATCCGGCGCGTCTCCAGGCTGCTGGTGTTCCAATGGAACACCAGCAGCCACAGACCAAATGGGCGTTGGCACTCCAGGAACTGGACCGGGTACGCGAACACGTCACCTTCGGCATGGTCTTGGCGGACGCTGGGTATGGCGTGACGGCTCAGTTCCGCCATGCCCTCACCACGCGCGGACTGCTGTGGTCGGTGGGTGTGACTCGCACACAGACGGTCTATCCCAAGGACGTTCGCTTAATCCCTATCCCCAAGTTCTTTCGTGGCAGAAGACCCAAGCACCCCACCCCCTCCGAAGACCGGCAATCGGTGGAGGACGTCCTCAAAGGTGCTGCATGGCAGCACCTGGTGTGGCGACACGGGACCAAGGGTCCCCTCTCAGGACGCTTTGCCGCTGTGTACGTGCGTCTCGCCGATGGAGAGGAAAATGCCCAGGGCCAGCACCTTCCCGGGCAGGCGGCCTGGATCATCGGTGAACAGCGACGGGGAGAGGAACGCAAATACTACGTCTGTAATCTCCCCGAGAACACCTCTCTTTCTCGGCTGGTTGAGGTGACCAAGCGCCGCTGGGCTTGCGAGTTGACCCACCGGGAGCTGAAGGACGAAGTCGGTCTGGACCACTTTGAGGGCCGTTCCTGGCAGGGCCTCCATCACCACGCCGTGCTTTGCATGCTGGCCCTGACCTTCCTTCAATGGTTGCGATTGACCCAGCCCGATGACCTCAAAGGTGACACTGTCCCCGCTATTCGAGCGGAGGTGGCAGGGGACCTGCCCCTGCCACCTCCGTGCCAGCAATGCCGCGCCTGCACAGCTTTATTCAGCGGTCCCTGAATTTCCCCGAAGTACAGCTAGCCCTCGGACCACGAACCCAGTCCAATCTCCTGAGGAGGTAATCAAATCGCGCCGTTGGATGGCGCGCACCCTTGAAAGGGTAGGAGTGTCAAATCGATCCCTCAGGACGGGCCATGATCCGTAAGAACAACTCAACGACCTGGGGATCGAACTGGCGTCCGGCCTGGTTCTGGATTTCTGCCAGGGCGTCGCCATGACTCCAGGCCTGTTTGTAGGGACGCTCGTTGGTCAGGGCGTCGTACACGTCCGCTACGGCCACAATGCGGCCACTGACCGGAATGGCTTCGCCTGCAAGGCCATTCGGGTACCCACTGCCGTCCCAGCGCTCGTGATGCGAGCAGGCGATCTCCTGCGCAAGCTGCAGCATAGGGCTGCTGCCATTGCTCATAATCCGCCCCCCGATCGCCGCATGGCTTTTCATGACTGTGAACTCCTCCTGGGTCAGGCGGCCCGGCTTGAGCAGAATGGCGTCTGGAATTCCTACCTTGCCGACGTCATGCAATCTCGCCGCCTGCTGGAGCAGTTCGACCTGACTGTCCGCCCAACCCAGCTCCCGGGCGAGGCTGGCTGCCACCGCGGCCACCCGCCACGTATGCTCTCCGGTGTCGTCATCTCGGTATTCTGCAGCAGTTGCCAGCCGGGAAAGCACTTCAGCCTGGGTTTCGAGAAGTTCACGGGTGCGCTCCGCCACGCGAACTTCGAGCAGGTCGTTTTGCTGCTTAAGCGCGTTACTGAAAAACCTCATCTGCAGGAGGTTGCGCACACGCAGCAACACCTCCTCGACATCGAAGGGTTTGGTGATGAAGTCCGTGGCCCCAGACGCGAGTGCCCGGCGCTTGGTCGCGCTGGTCGCGTCCGCTGTCAGCACCAGCACAGGAAGAAACACTGTGGAGGGCAGGGCCTCCAGAAGCTGATCCATGACTTGAAACCCGTCCATGTACGGCATCATCAGATCAAGCAGCACGAGGTCCGGCGCAAAGGACTGCGCCGCACCGACCGCGAGGCGGGCGTCATTGATCACGTGCATGCCGCTGTACCCTTCCTCTTCGAGCATCTCGCGCAGCAGCGTGGTGTTCGCTTCCTGATCGTCCACAATCAAAATCCTTGCGGTGGTCACCTGAGGCGGCTTCATGCTGAGACCCCCTGCGCTGCAGAGCCGGGTCCGTCAGCGACGGATTCATTGTTGCCAGGCACCAGAGGAAACTCAAACCAGAAGGTGCTGCCCTGTCCGGGGTCGCTGCGCACGCCAATCTGGCCCTTCATCAGTTCGACCACCCGCTTGCACAACGACAGCCCCAGTCCGGTCCCCTCCTTTTCCGACTGTTTGCCTTCCAGACGCACAAACGGCTGGAACAGCCGTGCCTGTTCGTCCCGGGTCATCCCCGGCCCGGTGTCGCTGACCTCTACCCGGGCCTGGCCTTCCGGCGTAATCCAGCACAAGACGCCGATCTGACCTCCAGGCTCGGTGTATTTCACGGCGTTCCCCAGCAGGTTGAACAGGACCTGACGCAGGCGCTTGCCATCGGCGCTGACGAGGGTGCCGGCCAGCCCTTCCACATCCACACTCAGGGTCAGTTCACCCCGCGCGGCCTGCGGCATCACGACAGCCACACACTCTTCAACCGCGTCTTTCAGACACAGCCTCGTGAGCTGGAGCGACATCTCGCCAGAATCGATCCGTGCCACGTCCATCACGTCATTGACCAGGTCAAGCAGGTGCCGGCCAGCCGTCAGAATCTGCCGGTTGTGCCGCTCCACCTTCTCTGGATGGGTAGGATTGCGGTCGATCAGCTGTCCGAATCCGAGAATGGCGTTGAGCGGAGTGCGCAGCTCGTGACTGACGCGCGACAAGAACATGCTCTTGGCGAGGTTCGCCCGCTCGGCATCCTCACGCGCTTCGATCAGACCTCGCTCGGCGGTCTTGCGACTGGTGATGTCCATCATCACGCCTTCTATCACTCCCTCAGAAGCTGCGCGGCCTTGTTCGTACAGCCAGCGCTCGGTGCCATCAGCGTGCTGGATGCGGTACTCCAGTTCGAATGGCTCCTGGCGTTCCACGGCTTCCTGAACTGCCGCCATGACCTGTGGGCTGTCGTCCGGATGGATGAGGCTGCCCAGAGTTCGGCGGGCGTTGAGGACGAAATCTGCCGCAGGATATCCGGTGATATCGCGAATGCCGTCATTGACGTAATGCATGGTCCACGCTTCATCAAGGATGCAGCGGTACACGGCTCCTGGCATATTGGTCACGAGCGCACGGTAGCGCGCTTCGCTCTCTTTGAGCTGCGCAGCGGCGCGCTGATGTTCCACGGCCGTTCCCAGCACGTTGGCCACAGCCTGTAAAAACTGCAGATCCTCGGCATTGAATGAGCGGTGACGGGTACTCTTTACGCATAGGGCACCGTACGGAGCATCAAGGCCGTGGATGACCACGCTCGCGCCGCACTGCACGCCGTGTGCAGTCGGCAGATCACCCACATCAAAGCGGGTCTCTGTGCGCATGTCAGGGACCACGACCGCCTCCCCGACCTCAATGGCGTATCCAGGCAGTGAGGCACCAGGTACCGTGGTCCCAACCGTTCCGGCAGGCCAGCCGTGACCAGCGCGGATGACCAGGTCCTGACGGGCACCCTGGAGTTCCGTCACGGTAGTGATCTCAACATCGAGGGCCGCCGCGACCTGTTCCGCAGCGCGCTGCAGGATGCTGTGAAGATCCCGGTCTGCGATGGCGTAATACGCCAGGTCAGCCAGAACCGCTTGCTGCTGGGTTTGCCGCTGTACCTTCTCTTCAACCTGCCGGCGCTCCGTGATATCCCGCTGGACGCTGACCCAGTGCGTATACCAGCCTTTCTCGTTGGCGATGGGGACAATGCTCATCTCAACCCAGAAGGGTGTGCCGTTCTTGCGGTAATTCAGCAGTTCGACGCGAATTGGCTTCCACGCCTGAAGAGCCTTGCGAATCCGAGCTTTAACCGCAGGGTCGCTGCCTTCACCTTGCAGCATTCGGGGGCTGTGTCCCCGAACCTCCTCGAGCGTGTGGCCACTCATCCGGGTGAACGCCTCATTGACGTAGAGGATGCGGGGGCCAGGTTCATCGATTGGTTCTGCTTCGGTGATCACCACAGCATCGTTGGCATTGACCACCACGGATTCAAGCAGTTGTAGCCGCTCCTGCGTCTCCTTGCGCGCAGTGATCTCGCTGGCGATACAGAGCATGCCCTCGAAACGGCCACGGTGATCGTGCAGGGCGCGGAGCTGCACGTCCGCCCAGCCGGTGTGTCCGTCTCTCCGCCGGTAGCGGTACTCCAGGCGAACAGGAGTCCGGGCACCATTCTGGAACGCTTGAAAATGTTCCAGAATAGTAGAGCGGTCTTCCGCATGCAGCAGCATCAGCGCCGGCTGGCCCAGGGCGTCTGCTGAGGCGTACCCGGTGTATTCCTCCCAGGCCGGGTTGATCAGTGTGAGCATTCCAGCTGCATCGGTCGTAAATATCAGGTCCGAACTCTGCTCGATCATCTGGCGGTAGTGTTTTTTCAGTGCCAGGCGCTGTTCAGTCGTGGCCCGCATCAGCAGCTGATGTGCGACCAGTCCAGCCATCTGAAACAAGGTTTGAGTTTCTACCTCACTTAATCCCACCCGAGGCTCTGTATCGATCAGACAGAGGGTACCGACGGCGTGCCCGTGCACCACAATTGGTGCCCCCGCATAGAAGCGGATCCTCGGATCACCCGTAACCAGGTCGTTGTCGGCAAACCGCCCATCAAGTTTTGCATCCGGAACCACCAGCATTTCCTGCGACTGGAGTGTATAAGCGCAGAACGACAAGCTCCGGTCGGTTTCCCGTACGTCCAGCCCGTAGCACGACTTGAACCATTGTCGGTCTTGGTCGACCAGCGAAATAAGCACGATTGGCACGCTGAAGATGGTGGCTGCCAGGCTGGTCAGTTGTTCAAAGGTCTCTTCGGGTACAGTGTCCAGGACATTGAGTTGCTCGAGCGTGTTCAGGCGCGCAGCCTCATCAACTGGAAGAGGTGCGTTCGTCATACGTCCAGGTTAACCAGGACCGTCTTTCAAACCTCTTATGCCAGGGCGAGTTACCGAATGTCGCAGCCGCTTGGGCGTAAGTCCATCTTTGACCATGCCTCTGAGCTCCGGGACCAAATCCAGTAGCGTAGGATTGCGCGTCGTCCGAGATGCCCCTTACTCCACCTGCTCCGCAGAATCCAGGCCTCTGCTGGGGAGTGACCGGGCGAGAAGAAGAGAACAGTGCAGTAGCGGGTACCACCATCCCGCTCGATCAAGCCGATAACCATTGGGTCACTGGCCACGGGTTTAGGGCTCCAGCCCCTGAATGATGAGAGAACAGAAACCTGTCCTCGTCGAAATTTTTCTCGATACCCCTGAACTCGGGAAGCCGCTCACCTATGGCAAGTGACCCACCCGTGGTTCGCTCCAGAAAAACGTTGACAGTTGCAGAACAGGCGAAGCCGACTGCTGACACGCGCCTCACCTTGTAAAACTGTCAAAGAACCTTTGAAGCATACCACTGGCGATTCGCTGCTCATAGTTCGACTTCAGGCCAGCTGGTCGGGGAGGGCATGGCCCCGACTTCACGCGCGCTACCAGGGAAAGCCCCCGCTCGAAAGGCGGGGGTGAAGTTTTGGGATGAGGGAGCGAAGTGCAATCAGTTGTTTTTCTCAAGAAGTCAACGGATTGCTATTTTTCGTCTTGGACGCTATAGGGGACTACTTAACGACGCAAGAAGTGTGAATAAGGGAAGAAGTCTTCGCATCAAACCAAGAGAGGACAAAGTATGAGTGATCCTCATCGCCAAGTTCCGCACGGTAGATCATGTTTTTTTTGTCATCCTCCTCAAGGTGGATGACGAGTTGACGCGTTGCAGCGTCCAATTTCTCCCACAGACGTTTCTTGCCGTCTTCCAACTCGGTTCCTGCTTTGGCTGGAGTGGTCTTGATACTGGTCACACTGGAGACCTGCGTGGGGGCACAGCTCACGCCCATCCTCTTTGAATCAGCAATCAAGATGCTACGCAACTGGGCGTCACGTGCCGCTTGTGTTTCTGCCGCTTGAGCGGTGGATAGGATAAGAAGGGCTGCAATCAGCGGTTGCTTCATCACGCGAACCTAGGTCTGCTCTTGTGACAAGAGTCTTACACAGACGGGTTCTGGCAACTTAACCTCAAGGGGGCCGGAGTCGCTCAGCAGGGGGTTTGATTCTCAAACCGCCTGCTGCAATACCTCTTGCCAGAGAAGCAGTGCTGTGGTTTGGTCGCTTCGTCTCAGGGCAGCTGGGGTGGTCGTTCGGGTATGGCGGTGAAGGTTCGAGACGCGGGCGTGCAGGGCGAGGAGTTCCTGCGTTCGCTGTCGTCGTTTGAAGCCGAGCTGAGCACGTTCCTGCTGCCGGGTGGGGCGATGCGACTGTTCCACAATGGTGTTACAGCGGGCGGTGGACACGACCCGAATGTGCTCCACAACGTGGAGCACGGGAAGTTCTCTTAGGACCGCCCCATAGCTCCACAGCTTGTCGGTGTGGATGACCTTCGGCACGTTGTGTTGCCCCAACAGGCGGACAAAAAAAGACTTGGCCGCCTCGGTATCTCGGTGTTCCTGAAGAAGGTGGACGAGCACGTTGCCGTGCTCGTCCACCGCTCGCCACAACCAGTGCTTCACCCCAGCAATCTGGACGCACCTTTCATCCAGATGCCACCGGGAACCCCATCGGGGTTCCCGGTGGCGCAGTTCCTCCGTGAGGAGGGGAGCGAATTTAATGTTCCTCTGGCGCAGAGTCTCGTGGCTAACCCGAATACCGCGTTCGTGGAGCAGTTCCTGAACGTCACGCTGACTGAGGAGGAAGCGGTGGTAGAGCCACAGGGCGTAACCGATGACGCTCAGGGGAAAACGGTGGCGGTAGGGCTTCCGGTCAGTCACAGCCCACCAGCCTACCGGCATTAAGTTGCCAGAACGACGCTCGGTGAGGTCTCTCCTACGCGTTCCAGCCGCCTTTTCCATGACGTGCAGGGAGGTCAAAAACCACCGCCGTCGTCCTGGGTTGAGGTTGGCGGCGACGGCGCGATCCCCGTTTTGCCAAACCCCTGCCGCTCCGCCGCACGTCGCCGTGTTCATCTTCACAGGTTCTGAACATCTTGTACCCGGTGTCTAAACGGGCGCTCCGCATACTTCGCTCCATGAACGGGCACAGGACCACGAGAAGGTCCGAAGCTCCTTCTCCTCCACCCCCCTGGTGCGCCACGCACCCCGAAAGGAAGTTCAAGATGCCTCACCTCAAAGCCCTGATGCTGTCCGCCCTCATCGCTACCACAGCTCTCTTCACCAGCGCTTCGGCGACGCCCGTGTACTTCAGCAACGACTCCGGCCAAAGCGGCGTGGTGGACGTGTACGTGGACGGCCAACTCGTCTTCGACAACGTCTTCGCTGACGACAGCATGATGTTCCCCAGGGAACTGAGCGCGGGGCAGCACAACGTGGTGGTCACTCCCAACTACCTCCCCCTCGGGGAGCAGGACATTCTCCGCACCACCCTCACCGTTCCTGAGGAAACAGCTGGAAACACCGCCTACACCATCAACCTGGCCACCGAAACCGATGACCTCGGTGTTGAAGGACTTACCTTGACCTGGAACACCAGTCAGATCGATTGAAGCCGAGGCGTATCCGAGAGAAGGAGTCCAGAGATACAGGCTGGACGTGCCTTCCCCTGATAGACGGCAAGTCGCCCTCTTATCCTTATCGGTTTTCCTGTTTTTCTACGGGCTCCAACAACGCCATTTGCCTGGCCTCAAGGACCAGGAGCGAGCTAAATGTTCCCCATCCTCCACCCCAACTCAAGAACGAAAGTAGGCTCACCGTGCTCAAAATGAAGTTACTTTCCGGCTTTCTGGCCGTTGCCCTCGGCGGCGTCTCGCTCTACACCCATTCCGTGGCCTCCGCCGCAACGACCGCCACACCCTCCACAGCCACCGTCAAGGCTGGGGTTGCCGACGCACAAAGCACCAAGGTGGTCAACGCCGCCAACGCCTTTCTGTCCACCCTGACCGCTGCCCAGAAGAAGGCGGTGCTGTTCGCGTGGACGGATCAGGCGCAGCGCACCCGCTGGTCGAACTTCCCCACGGGGATCTTCCAACGTGCAGGCCTCCGCTGGGGAGACCTCACGGCCAAACAACGTACGGCCCTGATGACCCTGCTCAGCGCCACGCTGAGCCCGGACGGTCTGAAGATGGTCAAGGAACAGATGAATGCCGACGAGGTCCTCAAGACCACCGACACAGGTGGTGCGCCCGGCGGAGCCGCAGGTGCCCGGAGAACACCCCCTGCCGGCGCTCCAGCGGGCGGTCCCGGAGGCAACAGCGGTCCAGGCGGACTCATCTTCGGGAGTGACGAGTACTACGTGTCGTTCCTGGGCACTCCGTCCACCACGTCCCCCTGGACCTTACAGTTCGGCGGTCACCACCTGGCCATCAACGCCACCATGGTCGGCACCAACATCACCCTGTCGCCCAGCCTCACGGGCGGCCAACCCATCACAGCCACCCAGAACGGCAAGACGGTCGTCGTCGTCGAGAAGGTGCCGCAAGAGGCGAAAGACGGTTTCGCTCTACTCAGCAGCCTGAACGCCACCCAGCGCAGCAAGGCCATCATCAGCACCCAGAGCATCGACCTCGTCCTCGGCCCGGGTCAGGACGGCAAAACCCTTCAACCCGAGGGACTTGCAGGCAGCGCGATGACCGCGGCGCAGAAGGCGCAACTCCTGACGCTGATCAAGGACCGCCTGGGCATCTTGAACGCCAACGACGCTGCTTCAAAGTTGGCCACCATACAGAAGAACCTGGATCAGACGTACTTCGCCTGGTACGGCCCGACGACTTCCGGCGCCGCTGCCTACTACCGGATTACCGGCCCCTCGGTGCTGATCGAGTTCTCCCCACAACAAATGGGCGGCGATTCGAGCAACCACCTGCACAACATGTACCGCGAGCCCGGCAACGATTACGGCGCGGCCTGGGCGAAGTGAGGCCCTGAGATGAAGAGGCTCGCGCCGCTGCTTCTGTCCCTGATCTGGGGCTCTGCCCTTGCCCATCCCGTGGATGAGGTGGTTCAGGGGGCGTACTTGACCCTCCTGCCCGGAAAGGTGCAGCTGGAACTGGACATCACCCCCGGGGAAAAGGTGGCGGGGACCGTGCTGCGGTCCCTGGACACCAACGCGGACGGACACGTCACAGAAGTGGAAGCGCGGGCGTACGCCAAGCGGGTGCTGGATCAGTCCACCTTGAAGGTTGGTGCCCAGCAGGTGCGCTGGACACTGCAGAAGGTGGACGTGCCCCCCGTGGACCTCCTCAAGGTAGGAGGCGGCATCCTCAAGATCTACGCGTCCGCTTCACGTACAGATCAAGTAGGCGCGCAGACCCTGAGCTACCAGAACCGTTATCAACCCGCGAAAAGTCAGTGGACAGCCAACGTCTTCCTGCAGCCTGCCGCTGGATGGCAGTACCGGGTCACGGGGCAGGCCCGCAGCAATGACGGACGCACCTTGACGGCCAAGTATCAGGTGGCCCGTTCATGAAGGCCTTCAGAACCCTGCTGGTGTGCCTGCTGGCCCTGACGGGTTGGGCTGGCGCACATGAGATCACCTTCAGTCGCGTGGATGTTCAGTTGGAAGCCCAGGCGACGGGCGTGAACGTGCAGCTTCCACTCAAAGCGCTGCTGCACGAGCAACCCTCGCTTTTCCCCCTGGGAACGACCGCGCAGACGCTGGAAACCCAACCGCTTCCGGAGAAGGTTCGGGCATCACTCAAGGCCCTGATCACGGTCCGGCTTCGCCTGGCCTCGGGGAAGACGGACTTGCCGATCACGGTGCAGACCATTCAGGCCGCAGGTGAGGACGTCACTTTGAAACTCACCGCGCCTCCAGTGGGCGGAAGTCTGGGTATTCGGGCGAATCTCTTCCCTCACGACACGCTGCACAAGGTGTTTGTGACCGTGTACCGAGGGGAGAGCCTCGCCGGACAGTACGCCCTGGACCGTCAGAATGCCTCATTTACCCTGGCTGCTCCGGAACGTCCCTTCTGGGACGTCATCATCACCTTTGTCCGCGAGGGCATCCACCACATTTTCATTGGCGTGGACCACATTCTCTTCGTGCTGGCACTGATTCTCTTGGGAGGGAGATTGTGGTCGCAGGTGAAGATCATTACCGCCTTCACGGTCGCGCACAGCATTACGTTGGCTCTGGCGGCGCTGAACATCGTGGTGCTTCCCTCACGGCTCGTGGAGAGCACGATCGCCCTGAGCATCGTCATCGTAGGCTTGCACGACCTGCAGCAGTTGCGGCGGGTAGATGCCGCCGAGAGGGGCTGGGATCCCCGGGTGCTGTTTGCCTTTGCATTCGGTCTTATTCACGGATTTGGATTTGCGAGCGTTCTATCAGAGCTCGACTTGCCGCGGCAAGCCCTGGCGTGGTCCCTGGCCGCTTTCAATGTGGGGGTGGAATTGGGCCAGGTCTCGATCGTGCTGCTGGCTGCGCCCCTGCTGTTTGCGTTACAGCGTTCCGCTCCCCCACGCCTCACCCAAGTGCTGCTGACGGCCGCAGCAGGTCTGGTTGTGCTGACGGGCGGCTTCTGGTTCTGTCAGCGCGTTCTGGGCACTGCCTGAGAATTCGGCCAGAATCAGGAGAGAAGAGACTGCAATTTCCAATTTGGGAAAACAGCGTCCAACACAACTTCTTACGCCGTTTAGGGCTGAGCGAGGTTATGGGCGAGGACGGCCAGGACGACGCGGAGCCGGAGAGAGGGAAGTGTTTTGGTTTGAACGGAGCGAATTTGAGCTTCGACCAATTGTGAAAAGACGGTTTCAATGCGTTTGCGGAGCTTTGGGTGGCGGTCTTGCCGCCACCCGTTGTCATAGCGGGTGTTTTTCTTGGGTGGGAACAGGTCGCCCAGGCAGCAATAGCCCTTGTCCCCAATGATCTTTGGCCCGCCGAACTCAGGCCACCTCCGGTTCAACTCATAGCTGACGGTAGTGTCGTGAAGATTGGCGGGTTTGAGGAGGTACTGGACGATCTCCCCTGCGGGTGTCACCCAGGCATGCAGCTTGTACCCGTACACGTCGCCCTGGGTCCCAAACCCCCATTTCGCTCCCGGGAACTTGCACCGCTTGCCTCGTTTCGGGCGACACACTGGGAGCGGCATGGAGTCAATGATCACTTCTGCACAGCGTTTGGCGGGGCTGACCAAGGCTTCGAGGCGTTCCAGCAGACGCACGCTTCGCATGTACGCCTGGGTGTAGGAGGGAAGACCGACGCGGTCTTCCCTCAACATGTTCCACCAGATCGAGGGATACGGCTGCTTGAACACGAAGCGAGCGAGCAAGAGGGCCACGAGCAGGGCATCCGTCAGCTTCTGATGCTTGAATCGCTTCAGATCGCTGAAGTGCCGCTTCGCCCAACGGTGGAGCTGACGAATCACCGCACGACGACCTAAACTATGATGGAGACGGTATCTGCACATACCGTCTCCATTTTTCCTCGTCTCCGTCCTACTCGGCTACCCCAGCCTCAAGCCCTAAACGGCGTTTCTTATCTCATTCTGAGAGAGTGAAAAGCAGGTTGACCGTGCTGGACAACTTTATCTTGGCGTACTCACCTCCTGTTACCGCAAGCAACCTCGGTCCAATCTGCAGGTTGTCCGACAGACGGCTGAGGGATGGCGAAGATCGGTCGTGATTGGCCTCGCACACCCCTCTTCCTTCTTACTTTGCTACACGGTATTGCAAATACTGTGTTACTCATCTGCTCAGTACGAAGTGGATTGTAGCGCTGAGCAGGTTACGATATCGCTACCCTCAATGCTGAATGCTTCCCTATGTAGAGGGCCGAAAGCAACGCTTCTGGCTCGCCATCTGTTCTGGTTTAGTTCTACACATTTTCTGCACAAACTTTGAACAGCCTGACGCCATGCTACTGATATGTCAACGTCCTCTTCGCCTGCAACCCTGATCCTTTACCTTGCCCACCCTTTGAATCACGTGACCCAAATCCATGATGTCCTCACGGCCTGTGGAGATCAAGTAATCCTGGCCGCTCCTCACGCAATATCCCTCACGGATCACCCAGACGTGGTCCTGCTGGACTTTATCAATCCGAATGCCCCTTATGAGGAAGTGCTCCGCACTGCACAAGCGGCACGCGTTCCTGTGATTGCGCTGGTCGAGTGCCCTGAAGACAAACTTCACGCGTTAGAGAAAGGTGCGGACGATGCTGTAGCTGCGCCTTGGTCAGCATTGGAATTGCGTGCTCGGTGTCAGGCCGTGACGCGGCATCGCAGAGCAACACGATGCAGGGCAACTTCCGTGTGAGGGAGCGAATAGGAGATGATTTTGATAGCTCCCTGTCCACGTACAGGGCAAGCAGGAACGTTCAAGGTTGGGGTCAACTGCTCTGCACTTTTGGCCCTCCGCCGTTCAATACAACCGAGGAGAGCTCACAAACGCCTGGGAAGTGCTGAAGACCATGACTCCAGCCGACTACATCCAGTTCCGGGATGCCTTCGGGCAGGCTCGGGCTTCCAATCGGCGGGGTAGCGCATGGTCGAGGTACTGCTGGGTAACCGCAACCCGGCCCTGCTGTGCCCGCACACACACCGCCCGGACCTACATGATCCGCTTCTGGCTGCCCTGCACGCCCCCAGTGTGTACGACCTGTCACTCCGCCTGCTCGCCGCACGGGGACTGTCCGTGCCCCAGGCCATGCTGGCGCATGATCTCTCGCAGCCTCCGCACTTCCATGAGGAAGTGCTGGAATCCTGGCTGACGGTGTACCGCGACCCAGGCACCTACTGGGACCTGGACGAACTCGCCGAGAAGCTGTTGGATGTCGAGGACAATTTTCGGCGTTGGCGCTTCAATCACCTGACCACCGTTGAGCGCACCATTGGCTTTAAGGCTGGTTCGGGCGGAACGAGCGGGGCGGGTTACCTGCGCCGGGCGTTGGAGGTTGTGCTGTTTCCCGAACTATGGGCGGTGCGCACGCATCTCTGAATAAGGTGCCCTCCTGCCAACCCCCTGATGCACCGACCTTAAACTGAAGCGGAGTGGACCAGGATTCCGCTTTATTTCAAGTCTCCTGGCACGGCAGTTCACTGTGGGTGAGACGCAGATCAAGCGGGAAGCGCCGCTGACCGAGGCGGCGTTCTGCTGGGCACGGATCGAAAACCAGATGGCTGGGGAGAAGCTCAACGAAGGCATCTGGCTCTCCCACCTCGACACCTGCAAACTCCGACACATGAAGATCAACAGATGGCGGTCCGGGTAAACCAACCCGCCTAACTCGTCAGGCACAGGGGCGCTCTGCCCTTGAACAAACCAGACGGGGAACGTTTATGCGTTCCCCGTCTGGTTTGATGGGTCTCACAGTTCGCCTGAACTTGCCACCACCGTGGTGGGTGGGTGTAGACATGCCGTTCAGGGAACTGCTGAGCAGAAGTGCGGTTATGTGTTGAGCAGTTTCCACCGTTTCGCAATTCCTGTCGTCGGTAAAGGTGAGAGGATCAGTCGGCTTTTTTCTCGTCATTGCGGAGGATGCAGAGCGTGCGTTCATAGAGGGCAGAAAGGCTTTCTCGGCCCGGCGTCTTGTGCAGGAAGAGGGCTGCGGGAAGTTGGTCTGGGGCAGGTTTGAGGCCTTCTGCTTCGAGGGCAGCGGCGGTCGCAAGGTCCGGCGGGTGGGTTTGCTCGTACTTCGGGATATCTCGCTTTTTACTCATGGGTGGCACTCCGGCACGCATGTTAGGGCGAGTGAACACCGTCGTTTGGGAATATGGACCCGTACCAGGTCACCGAATCTTGTCACTCGCTCCCCAATATCCGTGCATGGGTCGGCCGCACCTTCACGAAGGCTGAAAGGAAATCAATTGAATGTCCCACCCATTCCGATTGGGTTTCAGCCCGAATACAGGGGCTCTCGGCGCTCCGAGGAGACCAAATTTTCTTCCTCCGGTGCCCCCTGCGGCAAGGTAAACGTAACGGTTGTGCCCCGGCCGAGTGCGCTGGACAGCTGAATCTCGCCTCCATGGGCCTCGACAATGGACTTGCAGATACTCAGTCCGAGTCCACTCCCACTGGTGCTCCGGGAGGCGTCCGCCCGGTACAGCCGTTCGAAGACGCGGGGTAAATCTTCGGGAGAAATCCCGCTTCCAGTGTCCTGTACGCTGACGCGCACGAGGCGTGCTTCCCTGACTGCCCTTATCCTCACTTCGCCCCCTGACTGCGTATAAGCCAAAGCGTTATTCAGGAGGTTTTGAACGACTTGCGTGATGCGCACCTGGTCGGCGAAGGCGGTGAGATCCTCACCGGGTAGGTCAGCGTGGAGTGTGATTCCCTGCTGTTCGCTCATCTCCCGGAAGTTACTCGCGACGTCCGTCAGCAATGCCGCTACGTCCGTGGGCTTGGGATGAATGTGCAGTTCACCTGCGTCGGCCAGAGAGAGGAAGCGCAGGTCATTCACGAGTTGTGCGACGTGGCCCGTTTCCCGGTGGATGCGTTGCAGGCGTTGAGGAGTGGGTTTGAAGGTGCCGTCGAGGATGCCTTCCAGAGTTCCGGAGATCACAGAGAGGGGCGTATTGAGGTCGTGAGCGATGTTGGCAGTCAGTTGTCTCCGGGCCTGCTGATTGCGGACGACTTCCTGGTGCATCTCGCCAAAAGCGCTCAGCACCTCGCCGAACTCATCCCTGCGGGTGGTCCCGACGGCACTTGGGGCTTCACCCCGCTGAAGGGCCTGAATCCCCACCTGCAGTTGCCTGAGCGGTTTGAGGAGGGTACGTGACAGCAGCAGGCCCATCAATACTGCCAGGGCCGTCGCACCCATCATGGACCATGCGATCGCCCTGTACGTGTTGGCGAGAAACTCCGCGCTCCGTCGGTCTGGGCGCGCCTGCATCCCCGAGGGCACCAGATATCCCACCACCGTGTTGTTCACCGTGATGGGTGTTTCTGGTCGCCCAGCCACTTGATTCCCCTGCGGCACGTCACGCGTGGAGAACACGGCACGGCGCTGTAGGTCCAGGACCAACCAGGGACTACGAAATCCGCGGTCCATGCCGGTAGACCCCGTGGGGGGAGGCCCATTGAACCCTCCCTTGTTGTCCGGTGACGTAGGAACGAACCCCATCAGGGTGCCGCTCTTCTCCACGTACGTTTGCACCTGACCTGCGATGTTCTCACGTGCCTGTTCGCCCAGCAGCGCGCTGAACTGCGAACGGGTGGAGGCCGCAGAGATGAACCCCACCGTTCCCAGCGTAACCGCGCTGACGAGCACGAACGCCAGCATGAACCGCCAGGCGAGGGTCTGCCAGAACGGCCGCTTCACGGGCTCAACTCTGTATTCAACCGGTAGCCCACACCGAACACCGTCTCAATCAGTCGGGGCTTCCCGGGCTCAACTTCAATCTTGGCGCGGAGATTCCGTACATGCACGTCGATGGTACGCTCCGAACCCAGGGTCTCTTCCTGCAGCTGCTCGAGGAGTTCCAGCCGCGAGTAGACCCGCCCGGGCGAGCGCAGAAAGGCCGACATCAGCTCAAACTCTGAGCGGGTCAGATCCACCCGTTGCCCCCGGACGCTGAAGGTCCGGGAGGCCGGATCGAGTTCCAGTTCTCCACCCCGCAGCACCGCAACGGGGGCGGCCTCTACGCCTCGCCGAAGGTGAGCCCGGACGCGGGCGAGGAGCTCCGCCATCGAGAAGGGCTTGGTCATGTAGTCGTCGGCGCCCAGTTCCAGGCCCAACACCTTGTCGAGTTCCGTATCCTTGGCAGTCAGGAAGATGACGGGGGCATGCTCGGTCGTGCGAAAGCGCCGCAGGAATTCCAGGCCGTCCATCCCAGGCATCATCACGTCGAGCAGCACGAGGTCCGGGCGGTGGTGGCGCGCTTCGAGGAGGCCTTCCTGCCCATTGGACGCCACCCGCACCTGATAGCCGTGCTCTTCGAGGTATTCGCGGACCATGTCCCGCACCCCACGGTTGTCTTCCACAATCAGGATGCTTTTCATGCCTCGCTCCGAGGGGAAGGACGCAGGGGGAGAAAGAGATCAGTCATCATAAGGCAACTCTGGCATACAGGTGCTTCACTTCGTTGTGGTGTGAGGTTTGAACGCTAAGGCTCAAAACACAGGCCGTGTTCTCCTCATCTTGGCCGCCTCTAGGGACATGACTGGCGCCCCCTATGTTTAGAAATGGGGTCGGGAGTAGAACGTTTGCCTTCGTGGTTCAGTCAACGTGGCCAGAGGTAAGGTCCAGGGTCAGGAGTTCATTGGTGTCGGGCGTCAGCGTGACCGTGTAAGCGCCGTCCTCCCCGTCCGTTTCCGGCACGGTGATGCTCGCGTGCAGGATGCCCGCTTCACCGAGCGCCAGGTAGTTGGGCGTGATCACCACGTCGTGCTTCCCGGCCGTGATCTCCTTCGGGAACATCATCGAAGAATCCGCGAAGACGTCGTCGAACACCAGCTGGCCGTCCACGTACACGTCCACCACACCGCTGGCACCAGCGTCATTGCTGAAATACACGGGCGTCGCGGAAGCGCTGGTGGTGAGGGCGGTGGTGGCGATGAAAGCGGACAGGAGCAGGGCTTTGAGGGTACGCATGTTGGTCTTCCTTTCGGGGTGCGTGGAGCACCAGGGGGGAGGGGGCGGAGGAGTGGGGGAGAAGGAGCGGCGGACCTTTTCTCTTGGTCCTGCGCCCGTTCATGAAGCGAAGTATGCGGGGCACCCGTTCAGACCTCGCGTACAACTTGTTAGGAACTTGTGAATGCCAGGAACCGCGGATGTTCTTCCGTTCTGACCAAAGGGTCGCTTCGCCCGTCAATCAGGAGGTCATCAGTGCGAACGCTTAGAAACAAAGCCCAATGACACGCTTTCCTGCAAGCCAGGTTCTCCTGTTCCTCTCCCTCACCGAGCAGCGGGCCTGCGATATTGAAGCCCGGTTGAGCAGGGCCGGAATTCCGGCTGCTCCGGAGAGATTGCAGCGGGTGCTTGACCAATTGGTGAAACAAGACCTGGTGCGGATACGGAAGCACGGCGATGAATGCTCCTACCGACTTGGCGAAGGCTCCGAAGTGGAAGCCGCCCTCGAAGCCGCCTGGGCACGTCAGCCACGGGCAGGACAGGGCGCGGCTGTAGCAGGGCTCCCTTCGTTCCTGGAGGTGAGGTCCACGTGATTCTCGCGCCTAGAATACGGGGGATGAGACACCTGGGAGTGCTCTTGGCGTTCATGGCGTTCTCGCTGGCGGGAGCCCTGAAGGTGATCGTGTGGACGCCCGACCTCTCGCAGGTCGTCGCGTACGGAGAGGTGCGCGGAGGCGTGATGCAGCTTCGAGCGGCCAGCACGTACGTTGGGTCCGTCTCCGTTGTGGTGAGCTTCGAACCCGGTGAGGCGAAGCAGTATCCGGGGCTGGCGAGCGGATACTCGGGCCTGCTGGAAAAAGAGAAACTGTCGCTGAACGCGGCTTCTGGACGGGTGATCCTCAGTACCCTGTTGCAGCGCTGGAACATCCCTGTGCAGTGGCTGAAGTAGCCATTCATTGCGGGGACCTGAACGAACAGGGCCGCGGTTGGCGGAACTGAACCCGCGCGTGCAGCACAGAGCTACCCAAGTTCTACACACGCTCTACACCGGGTTTGAACGGGAGGGCTCCAGACTCACGGCGTGGTGATCAACCCACCACCAAGGAGCCCACCATGCGAATGAACCACAGAACGCTGACCGCCCTGTTCGCCGCCACGCTGCTCACCAGCAGTGTCCTCGCCGCGCCCACCGCCGCAAAAACTGCAGCCAGCACCGCTCAGGGTCAGCTGCAGGACCGCGGTCCGCAAGCGCAAGCCATGCAGGTGACTTACTACGCTGGCCATCCCCTTCAGGGAGGCAAGCGGCTCAGCAGCGCCACCGTCACGCCTCAACGCGGCAGCACGCCGTTTGCGAACGCTCCGAAGGGTGCGACGTACGCGGTCATGACTACGCCCTTTGGCAAGCGCATCGTGAACCTCAAGAACGCTCAAGCGCAGCAGCCCCGCGATGACCGTGGTGGCCCTCCTGGCCCTGACGGCGCACCTCCTCAAAGCGGTCAGAACGGGCGTGAGAGGAACGGCGGTGGAGCTCCCACCGGTCAGGCTCCAGCGGATCGACCCGCACCTGGGCAGGACCGTGGTCCTCGAGGAGGCCCGGACGGCATGTACCGCGGCGCAACAAGCGTTACGTACTACAACGCCGATCCCCTGAATGGCGGGAAGGTCCTCAAGACGGTCAAGCTCACCAATACGACAACCGCCCCCCAAGCGCCGAGCGGCGCGAAGTACGCTGTAATTGACCGTGGCGGTGACCAGGAAGTCGTCAACCTCACTGCTCTTCCCAGCGCCCCTCAGGGCTAACGTGCACCACTCTCCAAGTGGGCCGGGAGCAAAGCTCCCGGCCCACTTCCTGTTCTACCTCACTTCTGCATATCTCCTACATCTGGGTTGAACAGCCAGGCGAGACCCTGTTCGCATGTCAACGTCCTGCCCACCCCCACTGCTGATCCTTTACTTGGCGCATCCTTCCCATCGCGTGACCCTGATTCGTGAGGCGCTCATGGCGTACGGACATCAGGTCATCCTGGCACCGCCGCATGCCATGGCCGGGACACAACACCCGGACTTGATCCTGCTCGACTTCACCACCCCGAATATCCCTTTTGAAGAAGTGACGCGCACTGCACGAGGGACTCAAATTCCCGTAATCGCGCTGGTCAACCGCAGCACGGATAAAGTTCAAGCCCTGAATCTCGGTGCGGACGATGCCCTGAGTGTCCCCTGGTCGACGTTGGAGCTGCGCGCTCGGTGCCAGGCCTTAACGCGGCACCTTCAAGCAACGGGACCATCGGCCGCCCCTCTGCCAATAGTCGAACAGAAGGCGCCTTTGTTGATTCCTCCCCCTTCCCCACTTACACCCACTTCTCGTAGGGCCGTTCAGCGCGCCTTCCAGTCCGGCGCAGCGCTGCTCCTGGCGCTCACGCTCGTGGCCTGCAGCTCTAGCACAACAACACACACCTCTTCGGCCGAAGGGGAGGCTGCCAAGCCTGAGTCTGCTCCGACTTGGCCAGGACACCACCTCTTTGCTCTCAATGTATTCACTGCGGAGAGCGGCGCGACTCGCACACCTGTGCAGGGCCAGAACCAGCGTGCTGATCGAGTACCAACATGAATCTCGAAGGAAAGGGGAACGCTGGACACGCATTGACGTGCACGTCCCGGATTGCATTGCTGTATACCACCGGTGGTTTCCCACTTTTTGATGCGGACGCCACGACTCGGGGATTCAACCATGACGCGCACCATATTGCTCGTTGAACGTGACCCGCTGGAAGTGCTACTCGTTCGCACGGCCATGGACGAACTCAAACTGGACGTCACGGTAGAGGTGGTGCGGGATGGGGTACAGCAGCCTGGCAACGTCTTCAGATGGGGCCAATGCCGGATCTCGTCCTGATGAGCCTGACGCTGCCAGGTCAATCCGGCTTGGAGGTGCTCGAAAGCTTGACCCGTCTCCTCACAATGACTCAGATCATCGTATGGAGCTCCAGCTGGTCACCGGGAGACGCTGCTCGCGCCCACACCCTGGGTTTAGAGCCGCAGCGCAAACCCACGACGTACGGGGCACTGATTCAATTGTTAAGGCAGTGGCTCACACCATGATGAAGAGACACTCCAGATGCAAATGCTCGGCCCACGCGTAGAGAATCACGTGGGCCTCAGCTCCTTGACCTACTTCACGGCTTCATTTCTTCTGCAGCACGGCAATGTACTTCTTCAGCTCATCGGCCCCACGCCCTTGCGTGAAAGGATTGAACTGTCCTGGCTGTCCAGGCTGAGCGCCCTGGGCATTCTGTCCGCCCTGAGGCTGCCCATTTTGTCCTGGTAGAAAACCGCCGGGCAGGCCAGGAATTCGGGCTCCATTGCCCTGGCCGCTCTGCTGGCGCTTGGCACGCTGTGCTTCGCGCTCCTTTTCGGCCTTCAGCATCAGGGCGTCCAGCGCCGTGAGCTGCTTGTCGGTGAGAATTTTGTCCTCGATCTGCGCCAGGTATTTCTTGGCATTGTTCGGCTGCACTGCCGTCGCCTTTTGAAGGGTGGTCAGGATGCTGAGGAGCGTCTTGGCCTGCGACTTCGTGACCACCGTTGCCTTGTTCTTCTCCAGCTCCGGCAAAAGGCGGATCGTCTGAGCGAGGTCTTGAACGGGCCGCATCTGCTCCATTCGGGCGCGCATCTCCGCTGTCATCTGGGGCTGGCCGGTTTGCTGGGCACCGGCGAGAGCGAGGGCGAATGGCAAGGCCAGGAAGGCGGGGTTGATCTTGGGAAAACGCATCTTGAACTCCTTGAGGGGGATGGAAGAGGGGGCGAACGGCGGGCTTCACTCGTAACGGAGGCTGTCCACTGGGTCGAGCCGGGCAGCACGGGCGGCGGGGTAGTACCCGAAAAACACGCCGACCAGGGCGCTGAACGCGAAGGCAATGAGCATGGGCGTGAGGCTGAAGACAGGGGCAATTCCGAAGGCTTTCCCGGCATACGCGGCCGCCACGCCCAACAGGAGGCCGATCACTCCACCACCGACCGAAAGCAGGCTGGCCTCCACCAAAAACTGCGTGAGGATGTCCCGCGGCTTGGCTCCCAGCGCCTTACGTACACCGATTTCGCGGGTGCGCTCGGTCACCGAAACGAGCATGATGTTCATGATTCCAATGCCCCCGACCAGAAGGCTGATTCCGGCAATGGCCCCCACGAGTAGGGTGAGCGTCTGGGTCACGCTGCTCAGGCTCGACAGGGCATCGGCCTGGTTCTGTACCTGAAAGTCGAGGTTGTCGGGGTCTGTCTGCTCGTGCCGCACGGTGAGCAGATCGGTGATGTCAGCCTGGAGCTGCGTGAGGTCCTTCGCGTCGGCGGCCTGAAGGTAGACGTTGTTGACCGTGGGTTGACCACTCGCGCTGTTGGTACGCGCGAAGCGCTGGAGGTAGGTGCTCAGCGGAATGAGCACTTGGCTGTTGGCATTTCCGAAGCCGCTGTTGCCCTTATCGGGTAACACGCCCACCACCGTGAAATTGACGCTGCCCAACCGTAGTTTCTGCCCTACTGGATCGGCACCCTCGCCAAACAGGTCCGTGACCACCTGGGCGCCGATCACAGCCACCCGCTTTTTGCCGTCTACATCGGCCTGGGTGAAGTAGTCCCCGGAGGCGACAGGACTGTTGCGGACGGTCTCGTAGGCGGGCCAGGTGCCCACCACCGAGACCTGGGTGTTGTTGCTGCCCAGCTTGGCCTGCACGCTGCTCTGGGCAGAGGGAGCCACTCCAGCGACGCGGCTGCCGAAGGTGGCCGCGAGCGCTTCCGCGTCCTTGATCGTGATGGTTTGCCGGGGACCAGAGCGGACCAGGCTGCCACCCGGCGTCCCTCGCGCACTCTGGACCGTCAATAGGTTGGTTCCCAGGGACTGGAGGTTGCGCGTGACGCCCGCGGTACTGCCCTGCCCGATGGCGGTGAGGGCCACGACGGCGGCCACACCGATGATCACGCCGAGGGCTGTAAGGACCGACCGCATGGGTGTTCCGACGATGGCCCTCCAGGCGATGGTTATGGCTCCACTCAGGCCGATGCCGCCTCCCCGGCGTACAGGCGCAGCAGGTTGGGTTTCGGCCATTGGAGGGGATGAATGGGTCACAGTCATGCGGACACTCCCAACCGTGGTGTTTGCCGGGTGTCACTTTCGATCAGCCCGTCACGCACGCGGACCACCCGTTCTGCGTAGGCTCCAATTTCAGGTTCGTGCGTCACAAGCACGACGGTGGTGCCTTCCGCGTGCAGTTCGCCGAACAGGGCCATGACCTCCTCGCTGGTGCGGGTATCGAGGTTCCCAGTGGGCTCGTCGGCCAGCAGCAGGCGGGGACTGCCGGCCAGCGCGCGCGCCACCGCCACCCGCTGCTTCTGCCCACCGCTGATCTGAGAAGGAAGGTTCCCGGCCTTCTCGGCCAATCCCACGCGCTCCAGCATCCCCAGTGCCCGTTCCCGACGTTCCCGTGGAAGCACACCCGCATAGGTCAGAGGCACCTCTACGTTTTCCAGCAGGTTCAGCCGGGGCAGCAGATGAAACGCCTGGAAGACAAAGCCGATCTCGATGTTGCGGGCTTCGGCGCGCTCGTTCTCACTGAGGGCGGTTACGTCTTGCCCCCCCAGGAGGTACGTGCCGTGACTGGGCCGGTCGAGTAGGCCGATAATCTGCATCAAGGTGGTCTTACCGCTGCCCGACGGTCCCATGAGGGCCACCATCTCGCCCTGGTTGATCTGCACGTTGACGCCCTTCAAGGCCTCGAACACCACGTCGCCCTGCTCATAGACGCGGCGAACATCGCGAATCTCCACGACAGGAACGGTCATGGGGGTCCCCCAAACCCTCCAGCAGGAGGTCCACCCGCTCCACCGAAACCGCTGTTCTGAGTATTAGAAGTCCTGGCTGCTCCTGAAGTGCTGCTCCTCGTGCTTCCTGGAACGATGACTTCCTGCCCGGCTTCCAGGCCCTCGGTCACAACAGTATTGGTACCGTCGGTGGCACCGATCTGCACGCGGACGCGCTCAGGCTCCGCTCCTTCACCCTGGCCAGGGACCTGCACGTACGTGCGCGTCCGCACCGTCTCGATGGCCTTACTGGGGACCAGCAGGCCGCGGTCCTCGCTCTGAACGATCTCCGCCTCGGCGGTCATCCCGCTGCGCAGTTTGCCATCCTCGTTTTTCAGGCTGACGGTGGCCGTAAAGACGCTGATCCCGTTAGACTGGGTGGCCCCAGGCGAGACGCGGACGACTTCACCCCTGAACGTCTCTCCGTCGTAGGCATCCAGGGTGACTTCTGCCTCCTGCCCCACCTTTACACCGGCTATCTCCGTTTCGTCCACCTGAACGGGCAGGTTGAGGGTGGTGTCGTCGATGATCGTCAGCAGCGTCGCGCCGCTCAGGACCACGGTGCCCTCGGTCGCGTTCACGGCGCTCACCACCCCGCCAATGGGGGCGTACACCTTAAGGTCCGTTCGGGCCTTCTGTGCCGTCTCCAGGGTGGCCTGCGCCTGCTGCACGGCAATCTGCGCACTCCTGAGATTCTCAGCGTCGCTGCCGCTCCCGGTCTCGGCCTGCGTCAGCGCGGCCGCCAGGCTGGACTGGGCGCTCTGAAGGGTGAGCCTCGCTTTGCTGGCGGTGGTGCGCGCGTCATTCAAGGTCTGCCCACTCACCGCACCGACCGCGTAAAGCTGCTCCTGCGCGTTCAGGGTGCGCTCGGCCTCCGTCAGCGTCTGGCGAGCATCCGTGACGTTGCCCTGAGCCTGAGTCACGCTGCTCTCCCGCCCAGCCCGGCTGGAGGCCTGACTCGCGCGGGTGGCGTCCAGGCTGGCCTGCGCCTTGCGGAGGTTGAGTTCCGCTGTCTGGACGTTCTCTTCCACGTCGTCGCTGCTGAGGGTGGTCAGGAGCTGCCCTTTCGTCACGCGCTCTCCCACCGCTGGAACCCGCCCTACGGTGGCCGTCAAATCTGCTCCAACCGTTCGGGTGGCGTTCGCTTCGAGCGTGCCGGGGCCGCTCACGCTGACGCGGACGGTGCCGGACTGCACGGCCTGGGTGGTCACGGTCTGCGTTTCGGTCGTGGTTTGGGTGGTGTGCGTGCGGGTGTAGTACACCCCGCCGCCAACACCACCCAACAGCAGCAGGCCGGTCACCACCCAGGGCCAGCGTTTGCGCCGCCGGGCCTGCATGGGCCGAGCGACCACGGCAGGGGTGGTCATAGGCTGCCGCCGATCCCCGTCAAGTTCTGCCCAGCGGCCACGGAGAGGGCCGCGAGGGCTTCAAGGACGTTGTCCTGGGCCTGCAGGCGGGCGTACTGGGCTTTCTTCAGGGTAAGCTGGCTGTTCTGCAGCTCGATGGCGCTGATGGTGCCGCTTTTCAGACGCGCGGCATCCTGGGTGTAGGTCTTCTGGGCAGCTGTTTCGCGGCTCTGGGTGACGTCCAGGAGCTCGGAGCTGTTCTGCGCACTCTGATATGCGCTGGCGAGCGTTTGGGAAGCACTTTTCTGCGCGCTGTCCAGGCTGCGCTGCGCGTTGGCCAGGGCAGTGCGGGCATCACTTAGGGTGCGGGCAGGTGTGAAGTCGTTGTCGGCGAGCTTCACCGCGAGCTGCTGAGCGGCCACATCGTTCGTGGACGAGATCACGCTGCTGAGCTCCGGCAGACCCTGCTGCAACTTCGTCAGCGTGGCCGAGAGTTTGGGCCCCGCTGTAATCCCTGACGCCCGCGCTCCGCTGCCCAGCCCAGTCAAGGTACTCAGCCTGGCGCTGGCGAGATTGACCTGGGCCTTCGCGTCGGCGAGGTTCTGCTGACTGCCGGAGAGGGTGTTCTGGGCGTTTTGCACGTCCAAGGCAGTCGCGTTCTGAACCTTGAGCTTGACCTGCGCGACCTGCACCGCCTTCTGGTCCACCTGAACCTGCAGGGTCTGAAGTTCTACGTTCTCCTGCGCTTCGAGCAGGGCGGTGTAGGCGGCAATGGTGTTCTGAAGGGTGCTGAGCCGCGCACCGTGCAGCTGCGCTTCCGCCTGAGCTTCACTGCTGCGGGCAGAAAGCTTGGCCGCAGCCAAGGTGCTGGGATCGGCCTGCGCAGCCTTACTCGCAGCCTGCGCTTTTTGCAGGTTGGCCTGGGCCGTCTTGACATCGCTGTTGTTCGTCAGTGCTGCGGTAACGCCCTGCGTGAGACTGACGGCACTTTGTGCAGAGGCGGTCGACAGAATCAAGACGGTGGTGAAGGAAGTGAGGGAACGGACGTTCATGTGGCGCCTCCAGCGGCGTTTTGCAGTTGGATGAGGGTGGTTTGAGCGGTGGCGCGGGCGCTCAGGAGATCGCGCTGCGCCTCCAGGAGATTGAGCTCGGCCACTGTCACGTCGTCGGCAGTACCCGTCCCAGCCTCCAGTCGCGTGCGGGCGGCCTCCAGGCTGGCTTGCGCCACCTTCACCTGCGTCTCGCGACTCTGCAGGGCAATGAGGCTGGCCTGCAGGGTGCTGTGGCGTGTCCGCACATCGAGTTCCACGGTCTGCTGAGCAACACTGAGCGAAAGCTGCGCCTGGGTCACTGTGGCCTGGGCGGCCGACAGCTCAGCCTTCACGCTGGGCGAATAGATGACGTAGGTGCCCGTGAGGCTGGCGGTCAGACGGTTGGAGGTGGTGCTGGAAGTTCCGACGGGCAGGGTGTACCCAGCCCCCACGGTGCCCTGCTTCAGGTTGAGGTTGGCGCTGAGACCACCCGTGCCCGGTCCGTAACGCACACTTGCCGTCACGTCAGGGAGGGTCGCGTCACGCTGCTGCGTTTCAAGCGCTTCTTGCGCTGAAGCGAGGGTGTTTTGCGCCTCCAGCACTTCACGGCGTGCGGTCCGGGCTTGAGTCGTGAGGGCGGCCACATCCGGCAGGGCAAAGGCCGTCTCGGGGGGACTCCCGAACGTCACGCTGCTCAAGTCTGTGCCGAGGGCCGCCCCCAGGCTGCGCCGCGCGGCATCAAGGTTGGCGGCAGCCTGCAGCTGTGCGCCCTGGGCGGCTTGCACGTTTGCTTGCGCGCTCAAGACACTTTCAGCAGTGGCATTGCCGTTTTCGCGCTGGGCTTGCTGCACAGCCAGTTGACGCTGCCGCAGGGCCAGGGTCCGGTCGGCCAGGATGACGTCCTGGGTTGCCACGACGCCAGCGAGGTATTGCTGAACCACATTCAGGCGAGCGGCGCCCTGCGTTTCAGCCATTCGGGCACGGGCCAGCGCCAGGTTCCGCTCTGCACTTCTCAACCCTGCCTGACCGCTGGACCAGGGCAGCAGTCCCAGGGACACGTTCACACCTGCACTCCCGGCCACGCTTGCTGCGGTCGTGGTGGTGTCGTCCGTCGCCGTCGTGGTGGTGGCGCCCGCGTAACTCGCATTGCCCGTCACGCTGACGGTGAGCCCCAGGGCACCCCGGGCCGCATTCAGGTTTTCCTGAGCAGTCACGACGCTGAGCTGCGCTTGGGTGACGGAGGGTGCCTGAGCAAGTTGAGCCAGGGCGGCTTCCAGCTTCAGTTCTCCCGCCGGCGAGGAAGTCTGAGCCAATCCTGTGCTGCCCAGGGTGAGGCTTAAACTCAACGCCACGGCCTGACGCCACCGGACTGCGGAAGAAGAGGCCGTCTGTACCGTGGTTGGAGCGTCACTGTTTTGCGGCTCGTGGTTTTGGGTGAGGTGTTCGTTCATTGCGGCCTCCAAAGCCTTACAGGGAAGTCCTCCCGTAAAAATTCAGGTGCTGGCGAAGGCCATTGACCTGTCAAGTCGTCTTTTCGGGTTCTGATTCAGCAGGGCTCAGCTCCAGGTCACGCTGAATCTCACGCGCACTGCTCTTGAATTCGCGGAGACCTTGACCCAGTCCCTTCCCCAGTTCGGGAAGCTTTTTCGGTCCAAAGATCACCAGGGCAATCAGCAAAATCAGGCCAACTTCCATAGGTCCCAAGCTCATCGTGACTCCAGGGCGAAGAGGCCCTCACTTTAAAAAACGCGCAGGTGGTTTGTTTTCCTGCCCATACAAGGCAGAAATGAGGGCGAAAGCATAGCTTTCACCCCTTACGTTTAGTCGATGTGTCCGGCGTCGATGCTCAGGCCGAGTTCTGGCACATCCAGGTCATCGGTTCCGGTGGTCAGCGTGACCGTGTACGCCCCCGTGTCCGGGTCCGTCTCGGGAATATCGATGCTGGTGTTCAGGATGTCCGCTTCACCCAGTGCCAGGTAGTTGGGGGTGATCACCACGTCGTGCTTCCCTGCGGTGATGTCGGTGGGAAACATCATCGAGGAATCCGCGAAGACATTGTCGAACACCAGCTTGCCGTCCACGTACACGTCCACCACACCGCTCTGACCCGAGTCGTTGTCGAAGTACACGGGCGAGGCTGAAGCGCTGGTGGTAAGGGCAGTGGTGGCGATGAAGGCGGACAGGAGCAGGGCTTTGAAGTTACGCATGGAGGTCTTCCTTTCGGGGTGCGTGGAGCACCAGGGGGGAGGGGGCGGAGGGGCGGGAGAAGGAGCGGCGGACCTTTTCTCTTGGTCCTGCGCTCGTTCATGGGGCGAAGTATGCGGGGCACCCGTTTAGATGCCGCGTACAACTTGTTAGGAACTTGTAAGGATGCGAGAGGCTCAACCACCACTTCAACCTGGAGGACTTCAGCCGTTCTGCCTTCACCGGGTTTTCAATGTTGGACAGCAGAATCAGCGGATGCCGATTCCCAGGTGGTCTCTCACGCAACTCGCGCGCCGCCTGCGTCCAGCGCATCGCCTTCACCACGTGTATGAACGGGTACTGGGGACTGAATTGGAGGTGCAGATTGTCGCTGACACTCGCCTCCAAGCAGAAGGGGCGGAACGTGCAGCTTTGACGGAGATTGATCGCCTCACAGCCATCTTGAACCGCTTCGACCATGACAGTGAGTTGCGGCGCTGGCAGGCCAATCCAGGAGTTCGGACGCCACTAAGCGATGACCTGAAGGCCGTGCTCCGCGCCGCGGATCATTGGCGAGAGGTGACTGGCGGGGCGTTCCACCCGGGCGCTGACGCGCTCGGGATGTGCTGGAAGCAGGCGGAGGAACGGGGGCGACTGCCAGAGGATCAGGACTTGACGGCGCTTGCCGCACAGCTGCGCCTTCCACCCTGGACCCTGGATTCAGATGGTACGGGCACCTTCCAGGCGATGTATCCGGTCGGCCTGAACGCTCTGGCCAAGGGGTATGTCGTGGACCGTGCGGCTGAAGCGGCGTTCGGAGAGCCGGGCGTGAGGACCGTTCTGATCAACGTTGGGGGCGACCTGCGGACCCTGGGGGAAGTGGGACTGGGCGTTGCCGTCGCCGACCCCTTCAGTCCGCGGGATGACCTCCCGCCCCTGTGCCACGTCCAGGTGCGCAATGGAGCGCTGGCGACGAGCGGGCAATCTCACCGCGGGTACCAGGTGGGGGAGACGTGGTACTCGCATGTGCTGGACCCGCGCACGGGTCATCCCATCACCGAAGTGCCGGGCGTCACGGTCACGGCGTCAGACTGCCTGACTGCCGATGCACTCGCGACTGCTCTGAGTGTGCTTGATGTGCAACGTGGTCTGGCTCTCGTGGATGGAACACCAGGGGCGGCCGCCCTGATTGTGACTCGGGACGGAGCGCAACACCTCAGCCGGTTCTGGACCGCCCAACCTCATCCCCGTCCAACACCTCCTTAACACCATCCAAACATCCTCGTGGCATCGTCATACCCACGGCGAAGCACAGCCCGTTTGATGATCCGGGATGGCCGACAACGTCCAGGTCTGGCCTGGAGCCAAACAATTCAGTCCTCTTCCCACTGACTTCAACCCCTTGCCGTTCAGGAGCCTTGACCATGACCCATGACACCCGCCGTTCCGTCCTCCGCAAACTCGCCCTCGGCACCGCCACCCTCATCCTGTCCCGCGTCGTCCCCGCTGAGGCGGCCGCGGCGACTCCGTCCGGCGCAAAGAAGTGGGCGGCTGGTCAAGCGCTGACCATCACCTTCAAGGTGGCCACCCAAGCGGGCGGCCGCGTGAAGCGCCCCTACGTTGCTGTCTGGATTGAGGACGCTCAGGGAAACCCGGTCCGTACCCTCAGCGTTTGGGCCGAGACGACAGGGCGCGGGCCCCGTTGGATTCCGGATCTGCGCCGGTGGTACCGCGAGAACAGCGCATTGCTGGACACGGTCAGTAGCGCCACCCGCAACCCAGGGTCATACGCGCTGGCCTGGGACGGCAAGACAGACAAGGGCACGCTCGTTTCCCAAGGTGACTACTACGTCTGCATCGAAGCGGCCCGGGAGCACGGCCCGTACAGCCTGGTGCGCGAGAAGGTAACGGTGGGCAGCGCCACCTTCAAGAAGACCTTGAGCGCCAACAACGACATCGAGGCGGCCAGTGTCGGCTTCGGCAAGGCCTGAGGCTCCGGTCAGGCCCACCCCGCGTCCCCGCTCCTTGAAGGTCAGGACGCACGTCTGGTTGCGTTCGCTCCACACCTACACGAGCATGGTTTGCCTGCTCATCGTGCTCTTCTTCTCGCTGACGGGAATCACCCTCAATCACCCCGACTGGGCCTTTGGCAATGCGGAGACCCGCCGGGAAGTCAAAGGGACGCTGCCTGCCGGGTGGACCCAGAACGGGCAGGTGAACTGGTTGACCGTGGCCGAGGAGCTGCGGGCGAAGCAGGGACTGAAGGGGCGCGCTGGGGATACGCGGGTGGACAGCACAGAGGCGAGCCTGAGTTTCAAGGCCCCGGGGTACAGCGCAGACGCTTTCATCGATATGAAGACGGGGACGTACACGGTGGATGTGGATGCCCAGGGGGCTGTGGCGGTGCTCAACGACCTGCACCGTGGACGTGACGCGGGGAGTGCCTGGGCATGGTTGATTGACCTGACGGGCGTCTTCCTGACGGTCATTTCTCTGACAGGTCTGGGAATCTTGTTCTACTTGAAAAAGACGCGGATCAAGGCTCTGGCGGTGATGCTCGGCGCTGGCTTCCTGGTCGTCTGGCTCGGCCACCTCGCGACGGGCTGATGGAACCGAAGACATAGGACATCCGTAGAACTTCTCCTATGTCAATGACAGGGGCGTCCAGGTTATACCCGGACGCCCCTGCCTCATGCTGCTCAGAAGTTGAATTTGTCGATGTTGCTCTTGTCAAACACCGTCAAGGGTCCGAGGATGACCACGCCGTCTTTGCCAATGGTGGGCTGCCCGAGCTTCACAGCACTGAACTTCTCGCCTTCTTTGCCAGTGATCTGACCGCTCACGAGGGCCGCCCAGAGGTTCCCTGCCGGATCGGTCTCCATGATCACAGGGAGCTCCGCCGGCTGCTCTTTGAGAAAGGCTCGGGCGGCAGCTATGGGGAGGTGTAGGCCACGCGCTGTGCGCCCAGTCTATTCCCGGTGCGTCGGTGCAGCTCCCGCAGCTCGGCGATCGTGCGTTGGTGTCAAGCATGGTCTGGACCAGCCTGAACAATGCGTGCGTACGCTTGAGGGTCAGTGGCCCCTTCAGTGGAGATGACCAGGACTGTACTTTCGGGCGTCAAGCCAAGCCAGGCGCGCGTGTTCGCCGCGTCCTCATGACGCAGTAGGGCCAGCAGTCCACCAGCACCAGCTGCGCCACTTTCTCCGGACACCACACCGTCCTGAGCGAGCAGGCGCATGGCCTCCTTGGCTTGTCCGTCGGAAATGGCGATGGACGCGCTCAGCCCACCCTGCAGGTAAGGCCAGGCGAGGGGAGACGTATTCCCACAGTTTAGACCAGCCATGATCGAGGCGTGTGGGCCAGGAACTTCCGTCAGTTTCCCGGCTTCCAGGGAGTGCAGGACGCAGGCGGCACGGGTGGGCTCTACGCCGACCACGTGTGTCGCCCGGCCAGGCGCACGGTAGTGCTGAATGACGGCCATCGCCAGTGAACCTACGCCCATCTGGGCGGCCACCACCTCTGGCTGCTGACCGCCCTGTTGGGCGAGCTGCTGATCAATTTCCTGGAAGATCGTGCCGTACCCTTCCACAACCCAACCGGGCACACGCTCGTAGCCTTCCCAAGCCGTGTCACTGATAACCAGATGCCGAGCATCGGCCAGGCGGGCAGCGGCCGCCACCGCTTCGTCGTAGGTTCCGTGGATCACGTCCACCCGCGCCCCTTCGGCCTCAATGGCCTGGATACGGGCAGGGACCATGTCCTCAGGCACCAGGATGTGCGCGTCCAAGCCCAGCCAGTGGGCCATACGGGCCACTGCGCGGCCGTGGTTGCCATCGGTCGCTGTGACCAGCGTGAGGGGCAGGTGCGCCTGAAGTTGAGCGCTCAACTCTACCAGGGTGTTCCAGGGTGTAAACGGCCCGTGCCGCGTCTCCAGTTCGCGGTAGACGGCCCAGGAGGCACCGAGGATCTTGTAGGCGGGGAGTCCCAGGCGATTGGCCTCGTTTTTCACCCAGACCTCGCGGACATCCAGGGCTGCAGCGAGGTGCGGGGCACGGACCAAGGGGGTGGGCGCGTAGCCGGGCAGACGCTGATGGAAGGCCAGCAAGGTGGGGTCAGGGCTGGCGTTGAAGGTCGTGGGAGGCCCCGGTTTGAAGTACATGCGTGGATGGTCCGTGGTCATGGTGTACTCCTGTCAGGCGCAGAAGGCGCGGAGGGTGGCGGTGAGGACCTGCCGGCACTGCTCGGCGGAGGTCAGGTCAACCCATTCCTCGGTCGCGTGGGCGCCACCACCGCAAGGTCCAAAGACGACGGTGGGAATCCCAGCCGCAGCGAGGAAGGCAGAGTCCATCCAGAAGGTCTGACCGATCAGGGTGGGTGGAGTCCCCAACACCTGGGTGGCCGAGGCCTGAAGGGTCTGCACGATGGGCGCGGCCGGATCAATGCCAAAGGGTGGGCGGCTGAGCGTCAGGTGGTGCTCCGCCCGGAAGTTCGGATCGGAGGAGAGTTCGGTCAATAGGGCGCTGATCTCCCCAGTAACCGCTTCTGGCATTTCGCCGGGAAGGGTGCGGCGTTCGACGTGGAGGGTGCAGCGGTTGGGATAGCTGGAAAGCTCCTGCCCTCCGGTGATGAGGGAGGCGTGCAGGCTGCCATGGCCCAGCAGAGGGTGTGATTCACGAGCGGTCAGTTCTTGCCCGAGCGCTTCGAGCTTGCCAAGGACTCGGCCCATATGCGCGATGGCGTCGATGCCGAGGTCGGGGCGGGAGCCGTGAGCGGCTCGGCCGTACGTGGTGATCTCGTGCCAGGTAAAGCCTTTGTGCGCAATGGAGACGCAGAGTTCGGTGGGTTCAGTAACGATGGCCGCGTCGGCTGTGACGCGCTTGAGAACGGACTGCATCCCAAGGCTCGCGTGTTCCTCGTCTGCAACCGCCGTCAGGATGACGTCCCCACGAAGAGGGCTGGCCTTGGCGTCAAGGAGGGCCATGAGGCAGGCGGCCAGGCCACTCTTCATGTCGTAGGTGCCGCGCCCGTACATGCGGCCATCACGTACAACGGGCTCAAAGGGGTGATCCATTCCTTCCGTGCCGACCGTGTCGAGGTGGGCATTCAGGAGCAGGGAAGAACCGCCCCCCGTCCCCTTTACGGTGGCGATGACGCTGAAACGGCCGGGAGCGGCCTCGTCGAGTTCAGCCGCGATGCTGTGTGCCGTCAGCCAATGAACCACGAACTGGGCAATGGCAGACTCCCCAGCTCCTCCTGTCACCAGCGCTGGGTTGGTGGAGTCCAAGAGAGTGAGGGCCGCGAGCAGTTCCGTGAGCGTTTCAGGCACAGTAATATATTACATAACACTTGACGAAAAAGATAGAATGGGCTTCAAAGATGCCCATTCCCTCCACCGCGTCCAAACGTACCCGCATCCTCGCCAGGGATGAGGTCTATACCCAACTCAGTACCTGGATCATCGATGGCACCCTCCAGCCGGAAGAACCCCTGCGCGACCAGGACATCGCTGAGCAACTGGGCGTCAGCCGTACGCCCGTCCGCGAAGCGCTTCGGCGGCTGGAAGACGAGGGTTTCGTCGAGACAGCCCTGAACCGCTGGACGCGCGTGGCTCCTCTTCGTGCTGCTCACGCCACTGAGCTCTATCCCGTTGTCGCCACGCTGGAGGTCCTCGCCCTGCGCCTCGCTTTCCCTCACCTGACGCTGCAGGACCAAACTGCTCTCCACGACTTGGACGTGCAGCTTCGGCAAGCGCTTCTTGCTGGGGACGTGCAGGGCGCGGTGACAGCAGATACGGGCTTCCACGATATCTGGATCTCGAAATCGGGGAACAGCGAGCTTTTGGCGGCGTTGAAGGTGCTGAAGCGCAAGCTTCGGCGTATCGAGTTGGCGTACTTCAACGCGTCGGCTTCCGGTCAGGCATCCCTGAACGAACACGAAGCCATTCGGCAAGCGCTCGGCGTGCGTGACGTTGATCAAGCTGTGCGGGCCTTGCAGGACAACTGGCAGGGAAGCATGGAACGGCTTAAGCGCACCCTGGCCCCTTGAGATGGGGCTGGGGTGTTCGGCAATTTCCACTCGCTCATCCGCGCTGAACAGGCTCATTCTGCGGGCGCGGGGTGCTCGCCGGCTTCTGCGGGGGAAGGTGGGTCACCTTGCGCGGTGGATGACCACGATGAAATGGGGTCTAATTGGTACTCCGTTGAGTCTGAAACTGCTGGAGAACACAGTGGATTCCCACTCTTTCCGTACCGCGCTGACCCCAGAGACACGGGCGCCATCCATCAGGTTCCTGCCAGTCAACGGCGTACCAATAGTGGTATTCCGTTGATTCTGAAAGCGCTGGCGCATTGGCACAGCGTCAAGCGCTACACAAGCCGCGCACCTACGACCGACTGGAGAAGCTGTCCTGTCGCTGGAAAATCTCTTCTCCAAGAACCAGTGGGCTTTTGGTGAGGTTGCAAATGCAATCTTTGTCACCTAGTATTCCGGAGCAAATCTATCGGATTAGTAGGAGAACAATGCGACGAATTGCTACCCTAACGCTGACCCTCGCCACCTCCGCCAGCGCCATCAGCGTCACGCACCTGGCGGGCACCACCGAACTGAACACCACCCCGAAGCGCATCATCGTTCTCGAATTCGGCTTCATGGACGCACTGGCCAAGCTTGGCGTGAAACCCGTCGGAATTGCCGCCGACGGTGACGCGGCCAACGAAGTTCTCCCTCACCTCAAAAAGTACTACGGACCCAACGTTCCCACCGTCGGGAACCGTCACGCACCCAGCCTCGAAAAGATCCTGGCGTTGAAGCCGGACCTGATCATTGCTGACGAGAACGACCACAAGAGCATCTACGCGCAGCTGAACAGCATCGCCCCCACGCTGCTGTTCCGTTCCTACCGCGGCACCTACCAGGACCAGCTCGACCAGTTCAGCATCATCAGCAAAATTGTTGGAAAAGAGGCGGTCGGGAAGACGGCCCTGGCCGATCACTCCCGCTTGTTCAGCAAGGTGAAGGCGACCAGCAGCGCCAAAGCTGGCAAGATCGTTGTCGGTGTCCTGACTCCGAACGGCTTCTACGTGCACAGTGACAGGAGCTATATCGGCAGCTTGCTGGACACGGCCGGCCGTCACAACCCCACGCCCGTCAAGGACGGCCAGACGCAGTACCTGCTGTCCCCGGAAGGCCTCACGGCCCTGAATCCCGACACCCTGATTGTCCTGTACAACAACGAGGATCAGAGCGCCTTCGACCGCTTCAAAGGTGAGCCCCTGGTGCGCGCCCTCACCGCAGCCAAGCAGAACCGCATCTACACCTTCAATCGGGACCGCTGGGCCAAGGGCCGCGGCATCATCGGCCTCGAAGGCATTCTGAGCGACATGTTCAGCAGCAATGTCCTGTCCGGAAAAGTTCAGCGCTGAAGATGCAATGCGCCAGGAGCGGTTCTTCTGCCCCGGCGCATTGCCATGTTTGTCTGACCATGCGTGCGCCCTCGACCATGACATATGGTGCCGACCCACACGCGCCTGGTGGTCCGGGAGACGCCCTTTCAACCGTGGTACTGCGTGTGCGTGCACAATGGATGGCAGGGGACCGGAGGGTACGCGGCTCACCTTCCGTCTCGCCCAGATGCCAACCCGTCTTTCCGGGGCAGAACCGGCCGCCTCCCTCTGCCGGCAGGATCGAGACCGACTGGTCTTGTCGGACTTCCAGGTCCACGGCGCTGTCGGGCGGGGGGATACCGGCGGGCCACAGGGGTCCGGCAGTCGGGGCAGGTCAGGTGAAAGATCACGGACTGAAAATCCAGGAGACGCTGACGCAACAGGGTCTTGTAAGCCCGGTGGTGAATGCTCTCCCCGGTGGCGTTGCAGTTCCAGTCAACATAATGGGCGAAGTGTGGATGGCGACGGCGTTCCGTTTCAGGAAGACCGGGTGTCCCCAGGCCAGGCAACGGTAGGCCACGGTGCCCGCTGCAAACGTCACGCACAGGCGCTGGCTTTCTGGTACCGCAGGCACATTGCAGGTCGCTCGCGTCCTCGCCGCGTTCACCGTGCACCACTTCGCGGTCACCTCATCAAGTACCAGGTCCTCGCCGTCAACCACCAGGGTCGGGCCGTCTTCTTTCCGGGTGGTGGCAGCACAAACCCAGTGGGCATCGTGATTGCCGTCATCGGCGCACCCTATCTCTATCCATTTGGCAAGAAATGCCCGAAGAATGACCTGAGGAGCATGACATGAAGCACTTGATTACCCTGGCTCTCCTGTCTGGAGCAGCTTTCGCACAAACCACCGTTCAGACCCAGTTGGGCAAAGTCACCGTGAACGAGCCCCCGAAGAAAATTGCGGTGCTGAGCCCATACGCACTGGACCTGCTGCTCAGCCTCGACCTGCAACCTGCAGGTTACGCTGAGGTGGGCAGCTTCAAACTGGGGGCCATCGGACAGGTAGTTGAAAAGTCCAGCATTCCCTACCTCGGGCGCTTTGTGAAAAGCAATCCGGTGTACCTCGGGACGCGCGAAGCCCCCAACTTGGAATCTATCCTGGCACTGAAACCTGACCTGATTGTTGGACAGGTCAGTTACCACGAGCAGGTGTATGCCCAGCTGTCCAGGATTGCCCCGACCGTGTTACTGGATGGAAACGACTTCAATGCAGGCCTCAGCACCATGTGGCGCAAAGACCTGAAACCCCTGGCAGAGGTCTTTAAAAAGCAACGACGTGCGGAGCAGGTGGTGGTGAATTTCGAGAAAAAGCTTCAGCTGGCCAAAACCTTGCTGAGACCTGTCGCAAAACGCACCCCGAGGGCCTTGTTGGTGGGATTCCCCCGCATGAACGCCGGGATAAACCCAACCTTGATCGGCAGTGCCAATGTGAGTGGCCGCCTGATCACCGAGCTGGGGTTCCAGTTGGCCCAAGCTAACGATGCGCAGCAGGGCGACATCAGTCTGGAAGGCATTCCAGCCATCCCCGCGGATTTTGTATTTGCCATCGCCAACAACGAAAATACCCCTGCCAACGCCGAGAAAGAGTGGTTTAGCCATCCGCTGCTGAAAAACCTCGGGGTGAGCAAGAAACAGCGGGTCTTTTTTGCGGACAACCAGCAGTGGAACCGCATTCGGGGACCGCTGGCCATGACGCAGGTGCTTCAAAACATCCAGGAGACCCTGAACCACTGAAGGACGAGATTGGGAGGGTTGAGCGGCGCTCGTACGCTTTTGGTGCACCCCGACCCCGACAACGAAGCAGAACTCCTCGAGCAAGACGACCGTGCCTGGTGCTGTCAGCGGCGTACGCCTTGGGAAGGGGCAAGCGCGCGTCCAGGAGGGTCTGGTGTACATCTGGGATGCAGCGATGCAGAGCGTGAAGCGGGCACGCGTCATGGATCCGAAGATACTGAGCAGGTGCGGAGGAAGCGTCTTGCGTTGCGATAGGAACGACCATGCTGCGGAAGGCCGCAGCGAGGGCTTGCTCCTGCTTGTTGGGCGGTCAGCGTACCCGCCCTCCTGAGCCAAGCGCGACGCCGGGGCCCATGCGAGAAGCACAGAACCGACCAGACGCGACGTGAATCGCTTCAAGCTTGCTTGGTGGTAGTCCGTTGACTCCGAAGAGGACAGCCCTTCTGGACGGCATTTACGTGACATAGAGCGAGAGGGGCTGCCCTCGTCCCACAGAACTGAGCAACGCGCGTAGCGTGTTGGGTGGCTCGGCCGTCGTGAAGGCACGCCACGCTCTCCACACCCAAACGAAGGGTTCCAAATACGAGCGAACGCGACGCAAAGCGGCACTCCAAGTCGGCGGCTCAGCCGCCGCTGAGGGCTGTTGATCGTTGTGCGGGCCTGTCCTGGGATCGTCATCCGTGGACTGTTCGGTTGACCAGCGTAAGAAACAGAACTCGGCGCAGACGAGGTTCCAGTGACAGCGGAGCGCCACATCTGAGCGTGCCTGGCAGTGTGTCCAGCCCAGATGCTGCTTGACCTCGCGATACGCCTGTTCTATCCGGGGACGCCGAGCGTAGAGCAAGGCAATCTCCAAAAGGGTCGCAGGCGGCGTCTTGGCGCGCCATACCACGGTGTCCTGCTCATCGGTACGGAGATTCGAAATCAGGTATTCCGTGCGGTCCTCTGACAGGTTGACCGGGTCCGGTGTGACGACAATCAGCCGCAAGGTTTGGCGCGGCCCGAAGGGGCCGCCCTGAAGCTCGGCGACCCATTTGATCTCCTCATGGCCATCGGCATACGTGCGCAGGAGAGGTTGCCAGGCCTCCGGCGCTGTATGCAGCGCCAGTACGAAGGGAATGTGCTGACGGACCAGGTGCGTCTGAAACACCTCATTGCGTCCATAGAAACTGTCTGCAACAACCGCTCGAAACGGCCAGTCAGGCCGGACAGCGTCGATCAGCTCAAGGGCAAGTTGGGGCTTGGTTTTGAACGCAGGCTCGCTGGTCTTACGGTCGATCCGGATGCGCTGGCGTATAGGGCACGAATTTTAAGGGAACATACGCGTTGGGCGTGTCATACAGCACATGGACGGTGACGATGCCCCAGTCGACCTTGCCCAAACTTCCCAAGTACTCCCGACCCACATGTACGGTGTGCGTGCCGTATTTCCGGTCGTCTATCTCGTCAATCACCAGCACCGCGCCGTGTGACGGCGCGGTGCTGGTGAGCGTTCGCAGCATGGCCAGGCGCATGTCATTCAACCTTTCCGGATCCCAGGTGCTCTCAGACAAAAACCATTGGAGACGCTGCGCATCTTTGTGTCGACTCCCCGGTTTGCCTGGTTCGCTATTCGCCAGCCCAGTCGCCATTTTGTGACGCTCCGCTCCGAGAAGCAGGCCTTGGAGATACGTTCGGAACGTGGCCCGCTGGGTCGGACGCGTGAACGTCTGGTCGAACAGCTGGCAATACTGCTCCAGAGGGTCAGGAATGCACTGCTGGGTCTCCATTCCCTAACTTGCCTGCACCCCCACCATGAGTCAACGGACTACCAATAAGACCTGCCGCGCCAGGAGGTCGTGCACTTTGACCTCGTTCCAGCGCTACCCGCAGGCGCAAGTTCCCGTGACAGGCAGCACGACCACCTTGTCGGGAGAAGGGCTCATCTTCAAGGTGGTTCCTGGGTGGCCGACCTGACCACCAGAAGAGTGACCGCTCCAGGGGCGTTCGCTCTTGGGTTTCTTCCCCCAGGCTTGGTCCCGGCTGGGGGTTGATGGGACGTCTCCCTGGTTCGCGCGACCTGTGCTTCCAACTCGCGGATGCGCGCCCTCGGCCGTTCGCAATTTGGGCAGGTCACGTCGGAGATGCCCTCACCTTACCTCATTCCCTTGCGCTGCTCAGGATCCTGCTGAGCAGTCACTTACATATGAACTGTCCGAGCCCGCCTGCGTCAAATTCTGATTGGCGCGCCCAATGTATTTTTTGTACGATAAGTGCCGTTATCATCTAAGCCATGACCAACAGGGGAGACCCCATCACTTCCTCCCAGTCCCTCGACCTCCGCCGCACCCACCTGCTGGACCAGGCCAGCGCCTGGGTCTCCCTCCACGAAAGCGAACTCCGCCGCCGCGCGATGGAAGCCGCGAGAGACAAGAACGCGGAAGTCCTGTGGGACCTCACGGCCGCGTACCTCACCACCCTCGGCCAGGTGGGCATCACCCTCAGCCCGCACACCCTGCGCTCGTACCGCACGGGTGTGCGGCAATTTCTCACGCACGCGGAGGAACGCGCCTGGAACCTCCTGAGGCCCAGGCGCAACGACGCCGCGTTTTGGATTGCGAGTCTGACAGCCAACACAGATGCGCCGCAGAAAAAAGCCGCGTCAACGGTACGCTCCCGCGTCGCGGCCGCCAACGCCCTGTACGCCGCGCTGCGTTGGGCCGGAGCCACGGAGGCGCATCCGTTCGAGGACGTGAAGCAGCCGCGGGACCGCACGGACGCGATCAGCAAACGGCCACCCTACCGCGAGACGACCGTTCACCGTGCCCTGGCGGCCGCAGAACGTGAGAACCGGACAGACTTGCGCGTCTTGATCCTCCTGACCGCTCACGCTGGACTGCGCATTGAGGAAGCCCTGACGCTGACCTGGAAGGATATTGACGCGGTGAACCGCCGGATCACGGTGAGGGGCAAAGGCGACAAACGGCGCATTGTCGGCATGTCGGGAACGCTGGAGGACGCGCTGCGAGCGCATGCAGGGCAAGGCAAGGATGGCCGGCTCTTTACCTTCCGGTACCGTTCGGGGGCGGTCTATCACCTGCGGCGGTTGATGGAGGCGGAGGGGCTGACGTGGGCGGGATTTCATGCGTACCGGAAGTTCAACGGGACCCTGCTCTATAAGCGAACGCGTGATTTTGCGCGGGTGGCGCGGCATTTGGGGCATTCGAACGTGAATACGACGCGGGCATATGTGGAAGTGCCTGCCGATGACCTCGCCTCCGAACTCGCAGACCTTTGAGGTGTGGGAGGGTGCAGAAGAGGAGCCTTCGACGGTAGCTTGAGTAGCCATTCGAAGAACTTTTTATGAGAGAAAAATGAGGCCTCAGGACCGTCAGGAAGGTGCCTCGAGAACTCTTTGAGGGGTAAAGGACCAGGGAAAGAACGAGAGCTCCCGCGCTTACAAACGCCTCTGCAAATTTTTACTGACCGTTCTCGCTGGGTTCAGAGCCTAGAAGCCTGTTCAGGCACGTCCTCAATGCCTTGCGCGAGCACCGCCTGGAACCGATGCCTGGACCTGGATTGGGCTGATCCGTACTGGGCCGCAAGACCCAGGGAGCAGAAGAAACTCCAGGCCATCCTGTGGGAGATTCACCCGGAGGGCCTGATGCGGTGCGCGTGTTTAAGGGATGGCTGATGCCTGGAGGACTTTTGGAGCAAAGGCCCCGTCAACAGCCACTTCCACCCTCGACGTCGACAATGAAGAGGGGGATAGGGTGCGGTGGCGGCATATCCACTTGACCCGAGCGCTACCCCCTGGTGACTCTCCGGGCGTAGCGAGAGCGCAAAGGGAATAGAGCGCCTCTAACTGTACTTCGGCGAAATTCGGAGGAGTACGCATCCGCCGTCTAGCACGGCATCTACGGACCCGTACGCTGTTGAAACCACTTCGTGCTGTGGGCCAGAGAAGGGAAGGAGCGGCCGCCCTTCAAGCTGGCGGAGAAATGGGGGCACGGCGCCACTCGTGAATCCCAGAGCCAGCGGTTCAACGCAGCACCGTTTGCCCCTGAGAGCTCAGGCCTATAGGACTGGGTCACGTTCAGGACGGCTGTTGTTTGGCATGTGAATATTCCTGAAGTACAGCTCAGGAGATTACTCAGACGGCGGCGCCCAGCAAAGCGAACGCGGGGAGGCGAGTCCCCAACGTGCCGAGCGACCACTGGGCACTGCTCGTCCGGCTGCGTGACCCCTCACCGCAGGCGGGGGTCTTGAGGATGAACGGCAAAGACGCCGCCCCACGGCCGGTAGACGCTGCCGGTCTCTAACCGCCGAAGCCGGCCGTCCGGGTAGCGCACCTGCCGCACGACAGATACGCGGGCACCGGATGCGGGCATATCGATCCGGCGCGTCTCGCCAAGGCCCATCGCCTGCTCGGCCACATAGGTGGGAGGAGCCGGAAGCCGGGTGTCCGAAACGTGGGGCGCTCCCACCCACACGCGGCGGCCATCTGGGCGGCCAAACAGGTCCACGCGCAGGCTTTGGCGCTGGAGGTCCCAGCTTGCCTGCACGAGGATGGGACGCGCCGTGTCATTGAGCCAGCGCAGGTTCTTGGTGGGTGCATACACCGCCGCGTCGAGTCCCGGTGTCCCGTAGTACGCCACCTGGTAGGAGTGGGGGTGCCGCTCGGTGATGGGCAGTCCCGCCCGGTACGCAGCCCGGAACACCGTGGTGCTGACCTGACAGATGCCCCCGCCTGGTTCCAGACTGAGGGTGGGTCCCAGGATGACGTAGCCAGCGGCGAAGCCGCGCGCCGGAGTGATTTGACCGACCCTGGCGTTGAAGTCAAACGCTTGACCCGGAGCCACCCAGGTGCCGTGGATTCGGGCGGACCCCAGGCGGATGTTCTGCACTCGGAAGGCTGGACTGCCCGTGAAGCGGGTCTGCTCTCCTGCCAGGTGCCGCAGACCCTGCGCGTGTGCCCAGCGGACGCTGCGCGCCGGAGCCTGGAGCCGCACCACTACTGGACTGGTCATCTGACCCCGAGCGAGCGCGCGCCGCAGTTGGGCCTCTGTGGCAGCCCGGTCCACCTTCCATCCCGTCTGTGCCCGTGCCACCCACTGGTCTCCCGAGCGCGAGAAGCGGATCTCGCGGGGCCGACGGGCCTCCACCCGCGCATAGATCCGGTTGAGCTGAGGGGTCAGCCCCTTCAGGCCCACCGTGCCTACCCGCAGCGAGAAGGAGCGGTGCAGCAGGGGCCTCTGCACCTGCCCCGCCGTCATCAGGGGTTCGGGAGCGCTCAGCCGCAGGGTGATCTGCGTCACTGGCTGCGCCTGAGCGGCCCAGGTCTGCAAGACCAGCAGGGCAGCCAGATCGCGAAGAACGGACGCAGCCCTCATGCGGAGGACAGAGGGCCTGCGGGCGGGGGAGGAGGTCAAGGACAGCCGCCGGGCGTCAGGGCATCAACACGGTGTCGATGACGTGAATGACGCCGTTGCTGGCCCGAATGTCCGCGCGCGTCACGGTCGCGTCGTTGATCATGACCTTGCCGCCCATTGTGCTGACGTTGAGCGTGCCCCCCTGTGCCGTCGTGGCGCTGCTCAGGCCTTTGACCTGCGCGGCCGCAACCCGTCCCGGAACCACGTGGTAGAGCAGCAGGGCGCGCAGCTGTTCGCGGTTGTTCAGCAGGGCTTGCAGCTGACCAGCCGGAACCTTGGCGAAGGCGGCGTTCGTGGGCGCAAAGACTGTGTAGGGACCGGCGCTGCTGAGCGTCCCCACCAACCCGGCAGCCTGCACGGCTGACAGGAGCGTGCTGAAGTTTGGATCGTTCGAAACGATGGCGGCGATGGTGTTTCCCGAGGGAACGGTGCTGCCCCCACCCGCGATGGCCCCGCCCGACAGCAGAAGTGTGACTGAAAGCAACGCTTTACGCATACAAACTCCTTTCCAGAACAAGGAAGACACAATGAAAGAAAGCAAGCACCTACAGTGATGATTGCCCACCAGATAAGAGCGATCACGCTCCCATTCAAGCTGGAGCGGAGGATCGACGAGGTGATGTTAAAAGAGGAGCGCCCTGCTATGCGTAGGCGGCCGTACAATGGTCCGATAGAAGGTATGGACTGCTACAAAAGAGGTTTCAAGAGGCAGAATCCCTGTAGAAACTTAGGTTTAGAGCGTTTGTCATCTCAATGGACCTCTTGCGAAATTTGTGGACTAAGCTGGCAGGGTGGAGGGCTACCGTCTGATACGTACACTGAAGATGAATCGCAAGCAGTTTCGTCGACGCACTGGGGTCTGTCCGGAAACCTTTGCCGAGATGGACACGTGGCAGGGGCCTCGAGCACCTTGACCATCCCACCATTGATCTCCTGCTGGGCGTTTGGTAAGCCGTGGCTGACGGAACGCTCGGCCTTAACCTCGGCACCAGCGGCGTCAAGGCGGTGGCGCAGGCCCTGAACCCTACCCCCTGCTGACGTCCCACCCAGGCTGAACAGAACAACGGGCGGAAGAGTGAGGGCTTGAGCGCCTTCACGCGGGATCATAGATTCGACGATTCGTGGTTAGACGAACAACTGGAACCCGTTTACGAGAAGTATGTTGCGAGCTACTTCGCTCGATTGGCCTCGTGTCGGCGCCCTCAGATCGAGCATCAGAAGCTTCCGGCAGGCTGAGGAGCCGAGGCACGCTCAGGCCCGCCCCAAGGTGAGCTTTTTGGACGTCTCCAATTTCAGATTCCGGGGTGGAATTGCTTGTGACGCAAGAAAAGCGCCCTGAGGGCGCTGGCGTGCGGGCAGCAAGGGCTGACTCGGTCAGGACCCAGTACGGTGCCTGAAACTAAAAGGAGAAGGCGGCCCAGAGGCCGCCTTGATTTCTCTAATATAGGGCGGTATTCACTCCTTGTCAAGTTATGCAGCTTGAAAGCCGGACAAAAGTCTGCATGTTCAGGGGATGAGGGTGTCAGCGCCGGTGGAAGTGGCTGGACTCGATGCTTTTGTCCAGCCGTATCGGAGTCTGTTTGGTGATCGACGGCTCTTTGCGGGGTTCTGCGGCGCGGTCGCTGGGATCCTGGCGAGTGGGTCAACACGGGTACGGCAGATGGCTCGGGTCACACCCAGTATGGGGGTGACGCCCCACGCTGAGCGCCGGTTGCGACGGTTAATTCATCACCAGAATCAGCGGACCGAGCTGAATGCGGAGACGTTGACCGAGCGGCTCCAGACCCAGGGAGCAGAGCGTGTCGCAGGTGAGGCGGAAGTGGTGGTGGTTCTCGATGGCTCAGACCTCCGCAAGCCCCACAGCCAGAAACTGGAACATCTGGATGTGGTGCGGGATCTGAAGGGCAACCTCGTTCCTGGATACCACACCCTCAACGCCATAGGGGCGTCAAAGCCTGCTGTATCACCGCACGTACAGCACGCGGAGTCCTGGTTTTTTGAGTGAGAACGCGGTCGTGCTCGAAGCGTTGAGGCAGATCACGCGGTCACTGCGCGAAGTGGGTGTGGTGCGCATTATCTTTGTCCTGGACCGAGGCTTCGATGACCTGAAGGTAATGAAGCGACGGAGGCGGCTCAAGGTCGATTTCGTCATTCGTGCACAGCATGTTGAGCGGCGCGTTCGTCTGCAGCCCACGGGGGAAAACCGTGCGCTGCAAGCTGCGTTGCAGCTTGCTCCCGTATCACACACCTTCGCGATGTCCCGCCCCGTCCTGCGGGAGGGGAAGCCCAGCTGGCGGCCAACCCCAGCGGAGATCCGGGCGCAGGAGGTCTGGGTGGACGAGGGCAAACTCCACGTACACGCGCTCCATCTGCACTTCCCCACACGGCCCACAGGCGAACAACAGGGCTGGACCCTGCTCACGAGCTTGCCCGTCTCGCCCGGCGTTCACGCCGGGCAGGTCGTACGACGCTATCTGAGGCGCTGGAGCACCAAAGACGTCTTCTCCTGGACCAAAACCGCGCTGGGATGGGAACAGGTTCGTGTCCTGCAGTTCGAAACGCTGCGCACCCTGGTCGCCATGGCCTGGCTCGCCGCTGCCTTTGTCTTCACGCTCGGCGAGACCTTAGAGACACCGGAAGTGAAGTTGCTCGCTCATCTCGGTGGTTCTGTCCCCCATAAGAATCGGCCCCCAGGCAAGAAGACCATCTTGCTGGGACGACAGCGCTTATGCGCTGCGTACCTCACCCGGCACACCACCCGCCAATCGATGCAATATCCATCCGAAAGAACCGTCATAGACAGGCTTCTCGGCCCTCAATGAATTTTGTCCGCCTTTCAAATGCAGCTGGGTCTGAGGCGGGTAATTTTTGTCTGTCCAGTAAACGCTTAACCTTGCATAGCGGTCGATGGGCCGCCTTTGCGAGTTGTGAAGCCGTAGGCTTCGAGCCGGGCGGCGATAGCACGGAAGCTGAGCCCCTGATTCCGGAGTGTCCCTGCATACGCGGCGACGGTTCGTATGATTTCAGGATTTCATGCGTACCGGGAGTTCAATGGGACCCTGCTCTATAAGCGAGCGCGAGATTTTGCGCATTCGAACGAAAATACGGCGCGGGCATATGTGGAAGTGCCCGCCGATGACCTCGCCTCCGAACTTGCCGAATCTGTGAAGTGCGGGGGGCCCCAAAAGGCCCAATTCCAGCTCACCTTCAGAGCTGTCTTAAAAGCGGACAACTTCCAAGCAACATGAGCAGAGTATGAGGCTATACAATCGTCAGGAAGGACCTCTAAAAGTTCTTGAGCGGTAAGGGATGGGGTAGAGGGACTGGAAGGCCAGTTGGCCGAGGTGCTCGCTGAACTTCGGGAAGACGAGCTTAAAGGCCCCGTTGCTTACGCAGATGGGCCCCACGGCTCAGAAAGGAAAGGGGAATGGGGGGCACAGACCTCGCTTTCGTGCACGCATTAGAAATCCTGATTCATCCTGCACCAGTAGGTCCTCTGGCAGACGTGGAGGAGATGATGGCCCACGTCCAGCGGTTGGCCGATCAGGAGGTGGAGCGCGTCCCGGTCCTCTTCCACCTGTGGTTGCGCTGGAGGTCAGAGGGCAACGTTCGTGCTGAGCCACTGGAATGGCTGCTGGCAACCCTGCTCGAGCGGCACCCGGACCGGGCGGGACGGGCTCTCTCCTCTGTGATGCACCGCGTCTCGCCGTTTGAAGCGGGGCTTCTTCGCGAGTATTTCGGGGCAGATTGACCGTGCCGCCTGGCCCTGTGGGCCCAACAGCAGAGCGGATTGCCCTCCATCCTTCATTCGTTCCGACCGCTTCGGGTAAGGGAGTGAAGGCGCCTCCCCACCTGAGCTTCCAGTTTTTTGCAGTTCGGGAAGGCGTCCTCGGAGACGTCTCCACGCTATTTGCTCAGCCAAGTCCAGGCCCGCCGGTAAGTCGTCGCGGTTTTTCTCCCTTTGCTGGAACTCTGACGCTCCCTGTCCAGGCCGTGTCCACGTACTTTAATCTGACGTGTGCCCCGCTCCTTTCTGGCCTTTGCGCCGCTGCTGTTCGTCCTGCTGTGGAGCACGGGGTTTATCGGTACCAAGGGTGCAGCCCTGAATGCCGATCCCTTTGCGTATCTGACGCTGCGCTTTGCCATTGCGGCGGCGCTGATGGCAGTCCTCACCCTGGCGACCCGCTCGGCTTGGCCCACCCGTGTGCAGGGCTGGCGGGCCGCCGTGACTGGCCTCCTGCTCCACGCCGGCTACCTCGGCGGCGTGACCTACGCGATCTGGCTGCACCTGCCTGCTGGGATTAGCTCCGTGATGGTGGGGTTGCAACCGCTGCTTACGGCGCTGCTGTCGTGGCCGCTGGTGGGCGAGCGAGTCACGGCCCGGCAGTGGGCCGGGCTGATGCTGGGTTTTCTGGGCGTGCTGCTGATCGTGCTGGGGCGGGGAAGTGCGGGCGGCGCCTATCCGGCCGGAGCGCTGCTCGCCACCGTGTTCGCCCTGGGATGCACCACAGCGGGCACCCTCTACCAGCGCCGCTACGGCGCCGGTATGCCCCTCCTGAGCGGCACGGCCACGCAGTACACCGCGAGTGCCCTGGTGATGGGGGGAATGATGCTGATGCATGGTGGGGCCTACCTCAACTGGACCCCCCAGTTCATATTCTCGCTGACCTGGTTGGTACTGGTGTTGTCAGTCGGGGCGATCCTGCTGTTGATGGTCCTCATCCGCGAGATGCCTGCGGCCCGGGTGGGCAGCCTGTTTTATCTGGTCCCGCCTTTCGTAGTGGTTGAGGCGTACCTGCTGTACGGTGAGCGCCTGACCCTCCTGGCGGTGCTGGGGCTGGGGCTGAGCGTGGCGGGAGTGGCGCTCTCGGCCTGGCGGGGAAAAAGTGAACAAGACGTGCGGCAGGCGGGGTAGGACGTCGCAAGGCGCCCGCCCAAGGCTGGCGCTCGTCCAGCCTTCCCTCATGCCTAACGCCCTACCGGAGCTGGCTTCCGACCTTGAAGCTGCCGCTCCTGCTTGCCGCGCTTCTTGTACTTCTCGCGCTCTCCCGGAGCGCAGTGCGCGCGCGTTCGTAGACGGCGGAGAGGCTTTTGCGGTCGGCGCTTTTGTACAGGAGGGCGGCGGGCAGTTGGTCGCGGTGCGGTTTGCAGCCTTCCACTTCGAGCGCCGCAACGCAAGTGAAGGTGTTCCCACACCATCACCGGAGACCACAGCCCGCGTTTTTGCAAGACATTCGAGGTCAAACCGGTCCTCGGCTCCAGGTCTAACGGTTCGGTAGGCGGTTGGACGCGGCGCAGCAGGTAAAGTAGGTACATCATCAACGACCCCTGCCCAAACCACACACTGAAAGCCCAGGTGGTCACCGTGCTTGCTGAGGTTCAGAACATCAAGGCACGTCCAGGCCTCAACAATGCGGCATCAAATCAACCGCACGGTCAGGACAACTTCTCTCGCCTCTCTCCCGGCCCTGACCCTTCATGACCCCCTCCCACGGGCTCCCGAACCTTACTGCCTTGGCCGCACTGCTTGAGACAATGGCGGACATCATCTTCACCGTGGATCACCACGGCGTGATCACGTACGTCAATCCGTCCGGGGCGGCCCTCGTGGGCCTGAGGACCGACGAGGTGATTGGGCGTCATCTGGAGCACGACTTCTCGCACATGTCCAGCGCCGAGTGGGCCGCTGTCACCAGACGTGCGGTCGACACCGGTGGGCCTATGGAATACACGGCGTTCAACACGCACCTGGGCCGGTGGTTGCGTGGGCAGGTGCTTCCCGTCGAGGGCGGTCTGGCAGTGCAGCTTCGCGACGTCACTGCGCCGTACCGCGCCGAACAGCTCCACCGGGTCACCGCTGCGCTGGGCACTGCGCAGACCGAAGCGGAAGTGGTCCACGTGGTGCTGGAACAGACAGTGCCGGCGGTGGGTGCGTACCGCGCCGCGGTCCTGACCCTGAGTGGCGACCGGCAGGCGCTTGAACTGCTCAGCGAAGTGGGGTACGCCTCCAAAGAGCGCGAACGCTTCCAGCGTTTGCCTTTGGCGAGGGACCTCCCGGCCTGCCGAGCGGCGCAGGACGGCACGCCGGTGTTCGCCTCCATGCCCGGTGTGGCGCGTGAATTCAGGGACTGGGACGAGGTCCGCTCCGCTGAAACGCAGAGCATCGCTGCGCTGCCGCTGACCTTCGCGGATGAGGTGCAGGCGGTGCTGGTGCTGAGCTTTGATGTTCTCCGCGAGTTCAATGAGGCTGAGCGGCAGTTTCTGATCACGCTCACCGGAGTGGGAACGCAGGCGCTGGAACGCGCGCGGCTGTACGACACCGAACGCCGTGACCGGGTGCGCGCCACCATGCTGGCCGAAGCGGGCACGCTGCTCACCACCTCACTGCAGGTCGAGGCCACCCTCGAGGGCCTCACGCAGTTGGCACTCACGCACGTGGCGGACTGGGCGGCCGTGTACCTGCCGAACAGCGAGGGGGTTCTGACGCCGGTGGCAGTCGCGCACCGAGATCCCACCCTCGTTGAGCTGCTGCGCACTTTCGTGGCCCAGAATCCGGCAGACCCGCATGCACCCGGTTCGACCGCCTGGGTCATGCGTACCGGCGAGTCCTTCCTGCTGCCTGTGGTTCCCCCGGCAGTGATTGACGCGATCGAGAACCTCGAGCAACGCACAGCGATCGTGAGGATGGGCTTTCACTCCCTGATCCACGTGCCATTGACTGTGGGGGGGCGCACCGTGGGTGTGCTGGGACTGGCAAGCTCATCGCCGGAGCACACGTACGGCCCTGAGGACCTGCGTCTGGCCGAGGCGCTCGCAGCGCGCGCCGCGAGTGCCCTGGAAAATGCCACGCTCTACGAACTCTCTCAGCGCAGCGAGCAGCGTTACCGCTCGCTGGTGGACGCCACCCGGCAGACGGTGTGGACGAACGACCCGGGCGGGGAGATGAAAGGAGAACAGCCCGGCTGGGCAGCGCTCACGGGACAAAGCGAGGGAGAATACGGCGGTTACGGCTGGGCAGACGCGCTGCACCCCGACGACAGGGCGCAGAGCGTAGGCGTGTGGGAGGAAGCGGTCATGCGGCGTGCGGCGTGCGCCATGCAGCACCGCGTGCGGGTTGCGGACGGCACATACCGGCACTTCGATGTCCGGGCCGTGCCGGTCCTGAACGCTGACGGTACGATTCGCGAGTGGGTGGGCGTGCACACCGACATCACCGCGCAGGTACAGGTCGAAGCGGAGCTCGAACGGCGGGTGGAGGAGCGCACAGAAGCGCTCGCGCGAAGCAATGCCGAACTCGAGCGCTTCGCGTACGTCGCCTCGCATGATCTGCAAGAGCCCCTGCGCACCATTGCCAGCCTGACGGGACTTCTGGAGCGGCGCTACGCGGAACTGTACGACGAGCGCGGCCGAACCCTGCTGAGCCAGATCATCGGCGGCACCATCCGCATGAAGACGCTGCTCGACGACCTGCTGGTCTACTCCCGCCTGGGCGCTGAGCGCCTCACCCTGGAACCCGTAGCGACCACCTCGGCTGTAGAGGAAGCCCTGGGGCGACTGGGTAAGTCACTGGCCGAAAGTGGCGGCGAGGTGGACCACGCCGCCCTCCCAGTGGTGAGCGGCAACGCGTTTCAGCTCACGCAGCTGTTTCAGAACCTGATTGGGAATGCCCTCAAGTTCCGAAGACCAGGCGTGGTGCCTCAGGTGAGGATCAGCGCGGTGCGGGAGGGCGCGTTCTGGCAGTTCAGCGTGCGGGACAACGGCATCGGAATTGAACCGCAGTACCTCGAGCGGATCTTCGTGATCTTCCAGCGCCTGCATCTCCGCGAGCAGTACGGTGGCACCGGGCTGGGATTGGCGATCTGCCAGAAGATTGTGCAGCGGCACGGCGGCCGGATGTGGGTGGAAAGCACTCCTGGGGTGGGCAGCACCTTCTCTTTCACCCTGAAGGCGCTGTAGTGGTACTCCGTTGACTGGCGGGAACCTGATGGATGGCGCCCGTGTTTCTGGGGTCAGCGCGGTACGGAAAGAGCGGGAATCCACCGTATTCTTCATTCTTCGCCAGCACTTTCAGACTCAACGGAGTACCGGTAGGTGGGGTTGAGCTGGATCCCGCGCATTTTGTCCTGGGTGCGTCCTCGGTGCGCCTCCAAGCCTTGCTCCTCGCGAGCGCCCGCACCCCGATGGCGCCGGTACCCCTTTCTTTGCAGTGGGCGCAGCTCAAGCCTCACAGGCCACCGGGAGAGCCCCCTTTGACGCGAAGAACCGGCCGCTCGTCAGAACCGTCTTCATGTTCCCCTTTGGGAAGGAGAAGCGGCGGAAGGGACGCTCCTGATGCGGAGCGTCCCTTCCGTAAGAACTCAAGACTGTGAATTACTTGATGCACTGGGCGGTGAACGCCACTGTCTTCATCGGGAAGGGGAAGGAGAGGAACTGGTCGTAAGCGCTGAATTCCAGCACGAAGTCACCCTTGGGGCAGGCACCGTAGCCGCCAAGATCACTGAGGTGGAATTCCTTCGTCATATTGACGCCCTTGAGGGTGTTCCCCACCTTGCCCTCGTCGAGGGTCTTGGCCTCGTTCATCTTGCCCTTGGGGTACACCCGCAGCGAGTACGTCACCTCGTCGTCGTTGGCGTCGCTCAAGCTGTAGGTCACGGTGACCTTTTCGTTGTTCACGATGGTGGTAGAGGGCTTCATCTTCAGGCTGATCACCGGGAACAGGTTGTCGGCAGGCTTGGGCTCCACCGTGACCGCGACGCTGGCCTTGCCCACGGCTCCCGTGGCGCTCGTGGCCGTCAACGTCAGTGTGCGGGCACCGGTGGCGCTGTAGGTGATGGTGGGTAAGCCGCAGTTGTTGGTGGGCAGCACGTCCGACGCGACCGAGCTGGTCCACTTCTCCTTCGCGCAGTCTCCGAGGTCGGAGTAGCCCGAGAGCGTCTTCGTGCCGTTCACGCCGTTCAGGTACATCTTCTCGTTCTGGACGGGCGAGACGATGGTCACGACCGGCGCGGGACCCATGGCCTTGCCGATTTTGACGGTGATGGTCTTCGTGGACGTCGCGCCGTCAAGGTCGCGGGCCGTGACGGTGACGGGATGGTCGCCCACGGTCTTGAATTGATGCACGGTGCAGTCGTCGTCACCACCAAGCTTGTCGAGGCCGTCTTCAGCGGTGAAGCGCAGGGTGAAGGGATCATTCTCAGGATCCTTGGCCGTCGCGCAGACTTTGATGTCGTCCGAGGTGGTGAAAGGATCGTTCGGGTTGCCGCCGAAAACCACGTTGTCGCGCTTGGCGGTGAGGCTATTGATGATGGGCGCAGCGTTCTGCGCTTCGGCGATGGACTTGCACTTTTTGAAGACCTCGGCGGAGTAGGAGAACTCGTCGAAGAACAGGTCCGCCTCCACACCCACGTTGCCCGCGCCGCAGAGGTCGAGTTTCCACAGGGGCTTGGCGGGATACTGCGCCTTGAAGTTGGCGTAGGCGCGGGCCTCACCGTAGGCACCGGCCACGCCGTACAGGAGCATCGCCAGCCGCACGCGGGGACCGACCTGCGCTTCGGCGCTCGCACTCGCCTGGATGCCGGAGTGCTTGAACGTCCAGTCCGGACCGCTCGACAGGTTCTTGAACTCGTCGATGTACTCCACCCCAGCAGACGCCTTCAGCGTCTGCTGTAACGCGTAGTTCACCTCACCCTGAATCTTGCCGCTCGCGTCGAGGTACAGCGTCACCACCGGCACGATCACCACCGTTACTGGGCCGATCGGCACCGTGATGGGCGAGAACTGCAGCTCGGAAAGTTTGAATTCCTTCTTGAACTCGTACTTGCCGCGGGCGTACAGCTGCAGGTTGGTGCCCTGGTCGACGTCCACCTTGGCGCGGAAGTCGAGGTCGAACCAGTTGACGTCCAGCATGAAGTCCAGCCCCAGGTTGAAGTAGAAGTTGCCCTTGCTGCCCGTCTGGTCGTCCAGGGTCTTCTCGTCCCCGTCGATGTCGTACAGCACCTTATTCAGCGAGACGCTGTACCCGTACGTCTTCTGCCAGTCGACGAGGGGATCGTCCGACTGGGCGCTCAGGTGGCCCTGGCCCGCAGCGCTGCTGGTGGCGAGTTGGACACCCGGGGCGAGGGTCTGCTTGGCGAGCTTCTCGGGCTTGAGGGCCTGCTGAAGATCGATGCGTCCACGGGCCACCGCGTCGGTGATGCGCCCCTGTTCGGCCTGCACGATGATCACGCCGCCCTCGCGCTTCACGTTCGTGACCTTGACGAGGTAACCGTAGGGCGCGTTGGGACCGGGTTCGCTCACCAGCACGTTGCCCGGCTGGATGGCTTCGGTGAAGGGGGTGGACTGGTAGCGCATTTCGTACATGGCACGTTTGCCGTTGCTGGGCAGCTTCTGGAAGGTGGTCAGCGCGGCGCGGCTCTGGGCGTCGGGAATGCGGGCCTCGGGGCGGATGATTGGCTCGACGGGAGCGGTGTCCCTGGGGGTCGTGTTGCCAGGGATGGTATTGCCGGGCGTCGTGTTTCCGGGGGTGGGGGTGGAGGTGCCGCAGGAGGCGAGGGCGAGGGTCAGGCTGAGCAGGGTGGCGGAGCGGGTCAGGTGTTTCATGGTCGGTCCTTTCGGGGTGAGAGCGGAGGGGGCGCAAGCTTTCTCGGAAGAGGCTGGAGGTCGGGTCATCTCTGGTTGCGTTCCTTTCGGCCCTGTCCTGGGCGCTGGACAGAGCTTGCGGAAGGTGGCGTCACCCAGCCGTCATCTGGAGCCAGGGTGTTCCAGGGGGCGAGAGGGCTTCGGGTGACGCTCTCCGTCACGGGAGCCAGAGAGGAGCAGACGCGAACTGGCCGCGCCCTCCCGCCGAGGTGCAGACGTGGGGCGTTCCACCCAAACACCGCTTGGAAGGCCCTTCTTGCAGGTGACGGCGGGATGACGCCCGCGCGCTTACGGTGTGCGTCAGGAGTTGCCATGTGCCTATCTCACCTCTGCCTCACTGTTTTTCCCGTCCGTTTGCCTCGCCTCAGTCGCGCGCCGCCGGCCCAAGCCGGTCCGCCTTCCTTTTCTCGCCTCCCGCTGCACTGGAGAACCCCCCCATGACCCTGACGCCCGAAGATGTCCGCCTCGTTCAGACCACGTTTCAGCAGGTTCGCCCGCACGCCGAGGCCGCTGCCGGGCTGTTCTACGACCGCCTGTTCGCCCTCGATCCCTCGCTGCGCCCGATGTTTCGGGGCGACATGAGAACGCAGGGCCGTCACCTGATGGCCGCGCTCGCCTTCGTGACTGAGGGGCTGTCGCGGCCTGAAACGATCCTGCCTGCCGTACGCGACCTGGGGCGGCGTCACGCGGGTTATGGAGTGCAAGACGGGCACTATGCCACTGTGGGCGGGGCCCTACTGGACACCCTCGCCGCCTTTTTCGGTGACGCCTTCACGCCTGAGGTGCGGGAGGCGTGGATTCGCGCCTACGCGCTGCTGGCAGACGAGATGATGGAGGCGGCCCGCGCCCCTGCACCCGTGGGCGGCTTGCGGTGAGGCGCGCGGAAGGAGCGCCCTGCGCTGGCTCCATGCCTTCCCAAGGGGTCCGCCTCCTCACCGCCGATCTGCTCTACACGGGCGAGGGCTCCGGCGTGCAGGACGGCGGGGTGGTTCTTCAGGAGGGCCGGGTGCTGGCCCTCGGAGGGGCGGAAGCGCTGCGTTCCCGCTTTCCGGGGGTGGGTGAGGAGCGCGCAGGCCGGGTGATTGCTCCACCGCCCGTCAATGCCCATACGCACCTGGACCTCAGCCTGCTCTCCTTTCGCGCGCTGCCCTACCACCGCTGGGTCATGGAACACGTCGGCGCGAACCTGCACAGGAGCGGGCGGGAGGGCGCGGAGGTGGGCCTGCGGGCGATCCGGGCCTCGGCCGTGGCCGCCGCCGGAGACATCACGGAACTGCCTGGGGTGATGGAGTTCCTGCTGCGCGAGGGTGATGTGCCGGGCGTGGCGTACTGGCAGGTCTTTGAACCCAATCCGTCCCGCGCTGACGAGACGTTTCGCCGCACGGTCGAGCAGCTTCGGGCCTTGCGCCGCCTGGAGCGCCCCGGCGGGATGCGCGTGGGCCTCAGTCCGCACGCCACCTACACGGTGTCCCACCGCCTGCACCGCCTCCTCGCAGAGTTCGCCCGGGACGAGGGCCTGCCCATGCAGATTCACGCGTCCGAGCCGCCCACCGAATCCAGGATGTTCCGCACGGGCTCGGGACCACTCGCCGCGAAATTTCTGGAGGTTATGTCGCCCCTCACCCTGGAGGACGTGCTGGGCCGCGCGCCGGACCCTGGCCTCACGCCCGTCGCGCACCTCGCGGACCTCGGGGTGCTGGACGCCCGCCCCACGCTGGTGCATATGGTGAATGTCACGGAGGACGACGTGCAAACCGTCGCGCAGGCGGGATGCGCAGTGGTGACCTGCCCGCGCAGCAACCGGGCACTGGAGTGCGGCGTCTTTCCCTGGGCGCTGTACGGGCGGCACGGGGTGGAAGTCGCCCTCGGCACCGATTCGGTGGCGTCCGGCGAGACGCTCGACCTCCACGACGAACTCGCCTTCGCCCGGCAAGCCCACGCGGCTGTGGATGAGGTGACGCTCGTGCGGGCGGCGGTGCGCGGTGGGCGGCACGCCCTGGGTGAACCCGCCGTCACCCTGCGGGAGGGAGACGCCTGGAACCCAGCGTTCGCATGGCCGGATCGGTAGGCACCTGCTCAAGCCCTGTCTTGGGCCAGCGCCGTTTGCTTTCCGCCTGGTCTCTTTTGGCTGGAGCTGAGCAGGAAGGGGATCCACCCTGAAGACGCTGGTGACGCCCCTCCGAGCATCCTGCGCCCCACGAGGTCCGGGTGGGCGTGCGAGGTGGTGCCTACGCGGGGCCGCGCCGTTGCCGGGAGACGTTGAGGCGGGCGTGGCGGACTTCCACAGCGCCGGGTTTATGGCCGAGGGCCTACGGCGTGTCGGCCAAGGGGAGGGTGTGGTTGACATCGCCTCGTGTTGCCTGACGACGATTGCGAGACCATCGCCCAAGCGCGCCAGACGGAATACCAAGCGCCACGCTGTCCCCAAGTCGTCCTGGAAGAAATGACGAATTCGTCGAAAGCGAAGGAGCACTATCTTTCCTGTCCGAAATACCCCGAACAACGCGAGATGCGGGTGCAGCCCACCTGGGTGCCCAGCGAAGGAGAGGAAGGCTGGATTCTCAAGAACGTCCGTCAGCCGTGGCTGATCTACCGTGGACATGCATTCATCCGTCGGCGGTTCGTCCTGCTGACCTCCCAGGTTGTGGCGCAGCTGCTTCGTTGGCATTCCAACCGCCATAGAGCGCCCGTTCTGAGCACCCGGAGGTGGCAAGAGGGGCAGGGGGACGTTCCCACTGCACATCACGGATTTCTTCGCGCCACAGCGCAACAAGCCACACGGTGACACCCCTGGCATACGCGCCCCAACTGGTTTCAGGGCGCGTATGCCAGGGGAAGCAGCACCCGAATCAGGACTTACACGGCTCCAGTACCGTGGGCGAAACGCGGAGGTGAAAAGGCACTACCCTGACCGCATAAGCGCACGCCCCACGGGAGTGATCGTCGATGGAGCGCGCGACCAGGCGGATCACTTTCCCGATGCCGAGGTCAAGCGTTGCCGCCTCCAGACGGCGCAGTGGCAGATGGCCGCTCAGCAGCTCTTCCTGCTTCATGAACAAGGCCGCACCCGCGTCGACGGCATTCTGTGGCGCGTCGGCGCGATTCGGCCAGACCCCCGTCACCGCGTGGTGCTGGACTGACGCAGCCCCCTGCGTCAATCCAGCTGCTGCCCTTCCGCGCGGATTTGACCACCTGTCCATGCGGGCTGAAATGCAAGCCATCGGCCTCCCCCTCCTTCCGCAGGAGATCATTCTGGGTTCAGACCTGCTCGAGCATGCGGAGCCGGCCCTCCCAAACGTACTGGAAGTGGGGACTTACCACGCTGGGTATGGCAAAGCCGTCATCACGGACCACGCGACCTGGGCAGACGTCCGCGATCTCACCTGGACGGCGAACGATTACGTCACGCCGGAACCTTTCGTGGGGATGTCCGTGACCTGCGGTGTCTGGCGGTCGGCACCGGTATCTGGGTGATGGCGCGGCGCAGCAGTTCGTGGAAAGCCAACCGAGACACGCATGACTACGCCTTGATCAAGCCGCCCGCCGCACTGATTGAGTGAGCCGCGCAAGCCCTGGAATTCATTCCTGGGGTGGGCGTGTGCTGTTGTCTCCTGACCGGCTTTTCACCTTCGGTCCGGGGGCGTCTCGCGCACCGCCTCACGGAACAGATAAGCATTGAACGGAGCAGGTGGCGGGTTACAGCCCGTGCACCCCGCCACCTTGGCCTACACGCCGTAGAAAATGCGCCGCGCGGCGCTGCAACCTATGTGAGGGCCTTTATCCGTTCGTGCCGCTCAGCATCTCCCGGGCGATGACCGCGTAGGCCGCCTCCCAGGCGCCGCGCACCTCGGGGGTGAAGCCTTCGCCCAGCGCCTGCTCCAGCGCCCACAGCAGCGCCTCGCTTACGGTCGCGTAGTGTTCGGGGCGCACGCCGTAGTCTGCGTGGCGCTGTCCCAGGCGGCGCATCGCGGGGCGCAGGGCGGGCAGGCGCGTCAGGTCACCCGCGAACACGTCCAGGGTGTCTACCAGCTTGCGGCCCTGCGCAGCCATGTCACCCAGAAACAGGGCGCGCAGCGACGGATCAAGGGCAAAGAGACGGTCGTAGAACAGGCCGGCGACCTCCGACGCCTCCGGAAGTGCCCGTGCGAGGCTGCCCTGGACGAGGGCCATCTGCTGGGGGGTCAGGGACGGGGGAAGGTCGGTCATGTGGGCCCTCCGGGGGCGGCCCAGAGGGCCAGAAAGGCAGCCTGCGCCTCTGTGGGCAGGGTGGCGGCAAGGCGTGTGAGCAGCGCCCTCGCTTCTGGGTCAGGCAGGGCAGGTGAGAGGGCGTGGCGCAGCGCGAGGGCGTCGAGCGGGGGCAGGCGGCCCGAGGCGAGCAGGTCTCTCGCGGTTTTGGCGTCCTCAGGGACTTCCCGCGCCCGCAGGCGCACGGCGAGCAAGCTGGCCTGAAGGGCGGGTGATGCCGCGTCCTGCAACGCCTCCTCCAGCGCGGCGGCGCGGGCGCCCAGGGCCAGCTGGACCCCGGCCAGAAGCGCGCGGGCGAGGTCGCGGTGCAGGGGTTGGTTCAGGTGCCCGGCTTCCCGGGCCGCAAGCAGGGTTCGCAGCGCCTGGTCCGGCTGGCCTGTGCGCCCGTACAGCCGCGCTTCCTCCACGGCGAGGAGGCCGGGCAGGTCCTCGGCGAACCGGCCTTGCACCTCGGCCAGCAGCTCACGCGCGGCGGCGAGGTCCCCCGTCAACGTCCGCAGCCGCAGCAGACCCAGTCGGCGCACAGCCTGTTGGTCGCGCTGACCAGCCGCGTCGGCCTGCGTGATCGCCGCCTCATAGGCGCGCGCCGCTGCCCCCAGGCGTCCGCGCAGCAGTTGCACCTCCGCGAGGCGGTGCCCGAAGTCGCCCTCGCCGCGACGGTCCCCCGTGGCCTGCACGAGGTCCAGCCCCTCGTGGAGGGCACTCAGGGCGTCGTCGAGCTGTCCGGCCTGGGTATAGAGTTGCACGAGGTTGGTCAGGAAGGGCTTTTGCAACACCACGTCACCGAGGTGCCGGGCGACCTCCAGTGCCTCGCGCAGCCGGGCCGTTCCGCCGGCGAGGTCGCCCGACAGCACCGTGATCCTGGCTCCGGCGTTGAGCATCACGGCGCGCGTGCGGGTGGGGGAACTGGGAAGCAGCGCCAGCCCCGCAGCGTTGTGGGAGCGGGCAACGGCCAGATCGCCGCGCCCCAGGGCACTGTAGGTGAGGTTGTTGTGGGCCGCTGCTCGGCGCTCGGCGCTCACGCCCTCCAGGGCGAGCGCCGAGCGCAGGTGACGCTCGGCCCCTTCCGGATCCCCCAGACGCTGCAGGACCATTCCCAGGGTGGTCTGGGCCCAAGCCCGCGTCTCCGGCGGTGCCGCCTGTGAGGCCAGGACGCACTCGGCGGCGGTGCGCGCTTCCTCATAGCGGCCCTCGTCGTCGTGCAGGATGGCCCAGCGCAGGTGAACCTCAGGGGCATGGGCGGCCCCTTCGGGGGTGGCGACGAGCGCGTCTATCAGGTGCAGTTCTGCGGTGCGGGCGGTGCGGTCGTCCAGGTGACGCAGCAGGTCCGCCCGGCGCAACCTCCAGGTGAGCGCGTCGCCCGGTGGGGGACCGGAAGCGAGCGCGGCCTCCAGGTGGGCAAGCGCTTCGCGGAAGGCGAACACCCGCGCGGCTTCCTCCGCCGCCCGGACATGCCAGGGCGCGGCCTGCGCACCCAGACCGGCGCCGTCCAGATGGGTGGCGATCCGGCCCGGCGCAGCCCCCTGCGCCTCCAGCACGCCCGCAAACCGGCGGTGCAGCAGTCGGCGGCGTTCGGGCGAGAGTCGGGAAGCCACCGCCCGCCGCACGAGGTCGTGCGCGAAGGCGAAGCCGGGGTCGCGGACCTCCAGCACCGAGAGGCGGGTCAGCCCCTCCAGCTCGTCGAGCGCCTCCCATTCGGGCAGAGCGGCGGCGGGCGCGAGGTCATCGAGGGAAAATTGGCCCTCCAACACGCTTGCGGCGTCGAGCAGACGTTGCGCTGCGGGCGACAGGTCCTGGAGGCGGCGCAGCACCGCCTCCCGCACCTCGGGGGGCAGGGGCAGCTCAGAGTAGTCCTCGGTGGCCTCGTCGTAGGGCGAGCGCCACCCTGAGGCGTCCGCGTGCAGCTCGCCCGTCTCGAACAGGAAGCGCAGCGTCTCCAGTACGAACAGCGGATTGCCGCCCGTGGCCCGGTGCAGCCTCCGGGCGAAGAGAACAGCGTCCTCCCCCCCTGACAGGGTGCGGACCATGCCGCGCACCTCCTCCTCCGAGAGGGGCGTCAGCGGCACGGACCTCAGCAGCCCACCGCGGCGCAGCCCCGCCAACGCCGTCTCGGCGGGGCTGCCCGGCAATTCGTGGGAGCGGGCCGTCGCCAGCAGGCGCGGAGCCGCTGCCGAGCGTCCCCATTCGCCCAGCCCCCGTTCCTGTGCTCCTGGTTCCCCCGGATGCAGGCGGCGCGTGAGGTGGGCGAGCAGTTCCAGGGTGGAGGCGTCCATCCAGTGCAGGTCCTCAAACACGATGCAGCCGCCCGGTCCGGCGAGCGCGAGCAGCGCATGGACCAGGCCTTCCAGAAAGCGGGCGCGACCCTCGCCGAGCGGCCCGCCCGGAGTGCCCAGTTCGGGCACCAGGCGGCTGACCTCTGCCCGCCATACCGGGTCAAGGGCCTCAAAGCGTGCCCGTGCCCGCGGGTCCCCCAGGCCTGCGCGCAGGGCGTCCGCCACTGGGTACAGCGGCGTGCCGCGGGCCACCTCCTGCGCGCGGAGCACCACGGGCGGGCCGAAGGAGGCGGCGAAGGCGAGGGCGAGCCGCGACTTGCCCAGGCCCGGCTCGCCCAGGAGCACGGCGAGTTGCCCCTCCGCGTGTTCGAGTTCCGTCCAGGCGTTGGTGCGCCCCACCAGGGGAGGGTGCAGGGTGGGTGGATGCGGCGAGGAGAAAGGCGCGGTGAGCTGCGCTTCGGGCGCGGGAGGGGCAGACGGAGCCGGGGAGGCCGTTCGCGTAGAAGCCGGGCCCGGGCCACGCCGCGCCTGCTCGGCCACCCGCTGCGTCTCGGGGAGGGGTTCGAGGCCCAGTTCGTTTGCCAGCAGGGTGCAGAAGGCCGCGTACCGCGCCGCCGCCCGCTCGCGCTCGCCCAGCAGGCCGTGCAGACGGATCGCCTCGCGTTGGTGGAGTTCTTGCAGGCCGTCGCTCGCCAGCAGGGTGAGGTGGGCGTCCAGGGCCGCGCGCAACTTGCCCGCGCCCTCCAGCGCCCCAGCGTGGCGCTGCACGGCCTCCTGCCAGCGCTCGTGCAACCGGGTCCGCCGCGCTTCCAGCCACTCGCCGAACGGCCCAGCGTCCTCCAGCGGCGCGCCGCCGAGCAGCGGTCCCCGGTAGTGCGTCAGTGCTCCGGCCACATCGCCGTCTGCCACCGCCCGCTCGAAAGCAGCCACATCCACGGCCCACGCGCCTGCCGGGGTCACCTGCCGGGCACTCACCTCCACGTGCGGGCCCAGCGCCGTACGGGTCAGGCGGTACAGCTCCTGGCGCAGATTGTGCCGCGCGCTGTCGGGGGCGAGGTTTGGCCACAGCAGCCCGGCCAGCGTTTCGCGTCCCGATGCGCCCTCCAACGCGAGGTACGCCACCAGCCCCAGCGATTTGCGCGTTCGCAGGGGCACGGCGCGGCCCTCCACTTCCAATGCGGGAGAACCCAGCAGCCGCAGGGAGACGGGGGACGCGAGGGAGGAAGCCATCCTCACTTAGCTTACCGTTTGCCTTCCACGGTTTTCGGGTGTTTGTTAAAAAGGAAACTTTTTTGACTGGGCAGGGCGATTTTGAATCTGGTGGAGGGAAAAAGGAGTCGTGGGGAATGTCCTTCCAATTACGGCGTAATTCGGACAAATGGTTCCGTTTTTGACCCATGCAGGGGCTGGATGTGACCCGGTTTGGCGTAGATGGAGGGAAGCGCCGTTGTCAACCCTACGGGACGAAAACAGCCGTTAGGGATGGGGGCCCATTCGCCCGGGCAGAACTTCAGTGCGCCGCAGTTGAATCCTGATGCTCCGCCCGACCAGCCTGACGCCCGGGTTCAGTGGACCGGGTGGGCGGACGAGGGACGGGCCGCAATCCTGCGCACCGCGTCCCAGTCTCCTGCGGCCCCAAACGCCTCCTCAGCGCTAGCGCGAGGGACTTGCGGTCTGCGCGAACGTCCCGCCCGTCCTGGCCTCGCAGGCGCGGCAGACCGAACAGGTCGAGTTGCCAGGTGGGGGGCGCCATCCAGCGTCAGGGTAGCAAAGGCGGCCACGAAATGAGTCGCGGGAAAGGCCTTTCCTTCTCCTTCCCCACGCAGGCTCAAGGTCTTCCAACGGGTCGGCCACGAGCGGCGGCAGGACGGGCGTCGCTCGCACGGCATTCCACAGGGGCGTGACCACGCCATAGCGGGTGAACAGCACGGGCGGCAGGTGGAAGTGAAACGGGGCCGCGCCAAACAGCAGGCAGCCCGCGGGGGACCGGAAATGACGCGCGGGCGTGCCCCCACACGAACGGCAGGCAACGGGAGAACGCGCGACGCGCTTTTCGTTCCCCGGCCGTTACGGCATCAGTTTCCCGAGCAGGGTGGCCGTGTCGTTCTGCGTCAAGTTGCTTGTGGGCAGGCCGAGCAGAGTGAGCGCCGAGGAGGTCGCCGTGCCCACGCCTGACCTGGCCGTCGCCACCACGGCGCTCCCGGCGCTCAGCAGCGTCTCTGTGCCCTGCCCCGGCGCAAGGTCGGCCCGGTTGGCTCCCTTCGTCAGGGCGAGGCTCAGGCCCTGCGTGACTGTGTTCGCCTGGCCGGCGACGGTGTAACTCCCGTTGATGAGCCCCGCGTACGCTACCTTGTCCACCCCCGCGTACGCCTTGAAGAACGTCTGAACTGCCTCACCGGGTTCCGAGAGGGTCGAACCATTCGTGGCTGAAGTGCGGATAAATCCTGGCGAGAACAGCACGACCTTGCGGTTGGCGGTGTTCAGGTAGTCCTGGAGGTTCGCCACATCGTTGCGGGTCACGGGGCTGACGATGGTGTCTCCGGTGTACCACACCACACCGCTGTATTTCTTCATGGTGTCCGCGCTGGGGCCGTCGGGTTCGTCCTTCGCCTGCCCACTGGCACTGTAGGGCACGACCGCCACGTCGAAGACCTTGCCGGCCATCGCGGCGCGCATGAACTTGTCGCCGTCAGAGTCAGGCGCAGGACTGCTCGTGGGCCAGTTGTTGCCGCTGCGGTCGTCGTCCACCAGCAGCCACTTCTCCACCACGACGCGCACGTTCGCGGTCTTGGTGAGGCTCCCGTTCGTGCCCCTGACCGTCAGATCGTACGGGCCGACGGGCACGTTCGCGCCAACCGTCAGGGACAGCGTGCTGTTCGCTTCCGTGGGCTTGAAGGTGCCCGCGATCTTGTCGGTGCCCGTCCCCACCATCGCCCCCTCCAGCGTGAGGGTCACTGTCCCTTCCGGGTTCTGGGGCCGGGTGAGACCGATCGTGGTCGCCGAACTCCGACCCGGCCCGATGCTCAGCGTGTTGGGCGCGGCGCCCAGGGTGAAGTCGGGGTTGCCGGAAGCGGCGGTCGCGGCACTCTTTTCCAGTCCGCTGCTCGACCCGGCCGCGTTCGCGGCTTTGATGCGGTAGGTGTACGCCGTGTTGGGCGTCAGGTTCTGGTCCAACCAGGTCGTCGTGGTGAGGTTGTCCTTCAGCGTGGCGTAGGCCCCGTTGTTGGACTTGCGCTCCAGCACCACGTGCGCTCCCTCCTGCACGCCGCTCCAGTCGAGCTGCACCTGGGTACTGCCCTTGGCGGTCGCGGTAAAGGTCGTGGGGTTGGCGGGGATGTGCTCCGGCGCCGCACCGCCACCTCCACAACTCGCCAGCGCACCCGTAAGCATCAGCAGTCCGACCATTCCTTGTTTCTGCATGTTCATCCCTTCCTTTCGGGTGGCAAGGTACGGAAGGGTGGATGGCGAACGGATGGCAGGCCTGCCGCTCCGTCATCCTGAGGCCACACGGCGGAGACAACGAGTAAAACAGCGGTGGGCACGGTAACCGGCCGTGGCACGCCAACGCGTTGAAGTGGGGGCCGTGGCCCAATTGACGGCCCAGAAGGTTGACACCCGAATGACATCCGGCTCCCTCTACGTTGCCCTCACTTGAACGGGGCAGGCCCAAGCGGGTCTCGCCGCAGAAAGAGGTTGAAGATGCGAAACATACAGGTGCGGGGCGTGGCGATGCTCGTCGCGGTTCTCAGTGTGTGTGGGGGCGCCGGCGTGGGCTCCACCACAGTCTCTACGCCGCCGGATGACGCGGGACCGGGCAAGGCCGGCCAGGCGGGGCCATACACGATGACGGGCACGGTGAGGACCGAGAACGGCCAACCGGTTCCGGACGTGGAGGTCTACGCCGACAACACCCTGCGCTACGACATGAACGAGACCGGCGCGACAAACGCCCAGGGGCACTACCGCATCGCTCTGCCCCGCAACGAACTGGGTACCTGGCGGGGCGGGGCGATCCTCCACCGCGAGTACCACGGCGTGAACTTTCAGTTCGTGCTCGTGGCCGACGACCGCACGGAATTCACCGCCGAGAAGGGGGCCGTCCGCAACTTTACCTGGAAGCTGACCGGCAAGACGCCCGAGGGGCAGTTCTACGGCGGCTCGCTGTGGATGTACGGGGCTGTGGACGCCCCGGGCTTCGACCTGAGCCGCGTCGAGGTGACCCTGGTGCCGGATGGGCCGATCATCGACGGCAGCGCGGGCAAGACGGTCCAGGCCTTCTTGAACGGGTCGCAGATCAGGGACATTCCGATTGGCCGCTACAAGGTGACCGCGCGCTACCTGCCCGAGGACGGCCCGTCCCAGCCCGTGCTGATCGCCGAGCGCCGCCCTGCCGCGTACGCCCCCTCCATAACGGCGGACTTCGGGCGCACCAACACCCTCGGGAACGCCATGCAGTTCACCGTCAAGCTCGGCGCCGGGGAGTGATCGGGACGGACGGGCAGGCACCCCGGGGCCGCGTGCGGAATGGACGGCGAAGGATGCGGCGAATCAGGCGTGAAATGTCCAGTGGCACGTCCGGCGTATGGGCAGGACCGCCGACTCGACGACCTGAGGGTTGGGCTGCTCCCGATCCAGCACGGCTGGAAGTGGACAGTGGCGTGTGCTACCCCTGGCGCGCGTTCTTGAGTGACGCGTACTCCATGGTCATGCCCGATGCGAGGAGGGTGTGGGGCGTGCCGGTTTGGCTGTTCGGGCCACCCGGTACCCCGCCATGTGGCCATCATCCCCCCGGTGTCACCCTGCGGCCATGCGCAGAACACGCCGACCACTGGCCCTCGCCGCCGCCTTCCTCGCCTCGCCCGCCCTGGCCGCCGGGCCGTGGGTGTCGCTGAGCGACCAGACCATCCTGGGCCCCGAGGCGGAGATGCGCCAACAGGTTGGCAAACTCCGGACGGATGCCTGCAAGCCCGCTGTGCGCGACTACACGACCCCGGGCCTGCCCCCGGGCGGCGGCCTCGACATCGACGCTGCGATCAAGTCGCTCGAAGACATGCTCAGGGCGATGGCGCCCGGCGCCCAGGGCCGCGAGGCCGTCGAGCAGTCCCTGAAGCAGCTGCGCGAGCAGAGGGAGAAGGGAACGAAGGTGCTGCCCCTGCCCGTCCGCCGGGACAAGGGCGCGATGACCTTCGAGACCGCGATCAAGACGGCGGAAACGTTGGTGAGCGCGCCGGGCAAGAAGGCGGCGGGCGGCACCTCGCCGGACGTGGCGGTGGCGCTGGCGGCGGAGAGTCCCCGGGCAGCCCTGGCTCTGCTGCTCGCCGGACACCGCGCCAAACCCAGGGACGCGATGACCCTGGTCAACCTCGCGGGCGTGCTGACGCTGGCAGGGCTGCCGCGCGAGGCCATCGCGGTGCTCGACCGGGCGGGGGAGCTGGGCGGCAAACTCCCCGCCCCCGGCGGGGTACCCGGCCAGGCCATCGCCCTGACGAACCGGGGGCACGCCTTTTTGGGGCTGGGGCGCTGGAGTGAGGCCCAAACTCCCCTGAAGCAGGCCCTGTCGCTCGCCCCTGACCTCTCCGAGGCGCGCGTAAACCTCTCCAAGGCCCTGCTGTGTAGCGGTGACGTGACGGGAGCGACGCGCGAACTGCGAACTTCTCTGCGCCGCACCGTGACCCCCGAGGGAAGCGACCTCATCCTTACGGAGGACACACCGGGCACGCACGGGGACGCCCTCAAGCCGCGGGAACAGGCGTCCACCCGGCGCCCGGCCCGGACGATGTTCGACCTCTCACGTGGAGTGACCTTCGACCTGCCGCAGCTCAAGCTGCCCAGAAACCGTCAGGAGGCCGTCGTGCTGAACAAGAAGTACGAGGCCCTGGAGCGCGAGGGGCACGACCTTCTGAATGCCCTGCACGCACGGGCGGTCGCGCCGAATCTCTCGCAGATGCTTGATCCCGGCGAACTGCGCTGGTACAAACTCGTGAACGGGGCCATCAACACCTCGGTCTTTGAGCCGGAGGTCTGGCCTGCCTATCAGGCGGCGTACCAGGCACACTACGCGGTGGAGAAGGCCCGCCCCGCCCTGACGGACGCCCGCAACAAAACCATTGAGCGGGGCATCGCCGCGCTGTCCGCTCCCATCACCTGCGAGATGCGGAAAAAGGTCTACGACGATGCGGAGCAGACCTATATGGACGCCTTCCGGCCCTACGTGAAGGGTCAAGAGCAGGCGATGGCGCGCTTCGTGTCAGCGCGGGTGAAGCTCGAGACGGCGCTCGCCGCCAACATCCCGGATCCACGGGTGCGGGCAGCGCGGCGCGCGGGCATAGAGGCTTCGGCCAAGGCCTCGTTCTACGGCCCGGTCGTGTACGCAGCCATCCTGCTGAGCGACGTGACGGACCTCGATACCGTGTGTGCCGGCGCGCTGCCCAATGTGCCCCTTGACCTCGCCGAACTGCCCAACCTCGGCGCGGACCCCTGCGGAGGCGTGTTCTCCAGCATGAAACTCAAGTCCAAAGTGCCCTCGGCGGCCCTCAAGGGGCAGGGCCTGGGACTGAGTTGGTCGCTGAGCTGCAAGAAGATTGACATCGAACTCTCCACGTCGTCCCTGATGGGCACCGACTGGCTGGGTGGGTTCGCCTCGGCAAGTCTGGACTGGAACGGCAACGCGACGCTGTTTACCGGGGTCAAGGCGGAGTTGAAAATTCTCAAAGGGGTGCCAGCGACCGGAGGGATTGGAACCAAGGAGGGCGTGTACATCAAATTCGGGCAAGACGGCATTCAGGACGCCGGGATGCGCGTGGAACTCAAAGGCTCCCTAGGCGGGGGGCCGGACGCCTCCACCGGGCTGTGGGAGGGCAAGATCGAGCAGGAGTTCGGCGTGGCGGCGGCGGTGGCCTACTGGCGTGAACGCTGAGCCAGAGGCCAGCAGGGAGGGGAGGCGACGCGAGACGTGGGCCTCCCCTCTTCGTTGCCGTCTTACCATCATCTCCCTTTTTCCAGGGTGCGCGCAGCTCAAACACCTCAGGCCACCAGGAGAACTCCCTTTGACGCGAAGAAGCGGCCGGTCTTCAAAATCATCTTCAGCGCCTGACTCAAAAGGGCGCTGTATACCACCGCGGGGCTTTGCTCTCCTTGCTGCCTGCACTGCGCCTATACGCCGTCAATTGGTTGTGGTAATGACCCGTTTTCCAACACAACGTGCCACCCTGGAAGGGGTGGCACGTCTCGTGAAGGCGTGGGCCCAAGGGCTTTAGCGCAAGACGCGCATGGCCTTGAGGATGGCGATGAGGACAACGCTGCCGACAACGCCCCAAACGATGCTCATGAGGTTAAAGCCGTCTCCCGCGGCATTGCCGCCAAGGTGGAGGAGGTTGCCGAAGAGGAACTGTGCGAGGAGGCTGCCGACGATGCCGATGAGGATATTGGCGACGGCACCCTGCTGGCCGTCGGTCTTCATGACGAGGGAAGCGAGCCAGCCGCAGAGGGCGCCAACGAGGAGGGTGATGATCCAGGACATGCATGTATCCTTGCCCTCCGTGCCGCTGGACAGGCCCTGTTGGCCCACCTTCTCAAGGTCTGCGCAGGGCTTTCTAAACGATCTGGGCCTGTTGCGTCAGGTACCTGAGGGGTGCACGGACTTCTGGCTCGCGTACCGCCGCTCTCAGCGCCGGATGCAGAAGCCCGGCACGAAGGTGTAGGCCGTGTTTCGCGTGACCATGTCCCGAGTCATCAGGGAAGATCAGGCGCCCACTGAAGCCGCCACCTTTGTCCTGAATGACGGGCATCAGGATCCCAGGGGCAGCCCGCTCGACGCTGACGATCTGAACAGGTTGCTCTGCAATGAGGCCGCGAACAAGGGAGCGTGGACGGAGCTTATCAAGCAGAATGTGCGTAGACGTCCAGAGTACCGTTGGACAGGCGGTTCAACGCGCGCAAAGCGTCATACTGGAGGTTATCCCGCTTCACATCAAGCGCCAGCACCGGCCGAGTCCCCGCTCCCCCTCTTGAGAAAAAGGAAGTCCATGCACCAACTCACCATCACGTTTCCCGTCAAAACCGACCGCCCCATCTCACCTGAGGACCAGAAGGCGATTGAACGCCATGCTCTGGCCATGTTTGCCAACGCCATTCGGAATGCTGGCGCCATGGGCGATGTCGGTTGGGATGAAACGGTACCCGAGTATGCGCTTGCTGAGCCCATTACGGCTGTACTGCTGGCGCCTTTGGTGGAGGAAGTTTCCGGCAACCCTACAGACGTGCCCTCCGGCGTATAGATGTTGCAGAAGCGTCGCTTGAGACGCTCTTGTTCTAAACCGCTCCGTTGCCCTGGTGTACGGGAGTAGACGGACGCAGACGCCTGGATTTGCTGCGCGTTTGTCATGGCATGGGATCCAACTGAAGGCCCTGCAAGACGACCAAGGGAATCCCACGTTCCCTGCTCGGAACTCCCCGGCACGAAAAGGGCGTCGCGCTGGGCCGTTACCCCTGATAGGGATCGCAGTTCACCCGTGATGAAATAACGGGCCAACCCAAGTGGACGTGCACCGCAGAGGGATGTAACGGCTTATCCGGAAGCCGTAGGACAGCCTGAACCTGGTATGTCAAGTTGGCTGAGGTATTGATCCCGGCGTAAGTTCGCACCGGTTCTACCCGACTTGAGGCATGAGGAACGAGGCCAGCACACATGACGTCCCACCGTGATCCATACCGACTTATGCCGGGATCAATAGAGCATTTGTCTGAATTATGTCGTGAGCGCAAGGGCATTTATAGTATCTCTTATTCTTTTCAGTGCTTATTAAATTTCGCCCTGCTCGGTCAAAAGAAGTATTCTTTTTGACAAATGATCTCAATGCCCCTGAGGAAACGAAGAGGGCGGCCTTCGGCCGCCTTTGATATTGCGCATATTCGCCCGCTATGCACCGGAGGTTTAGACTATTCGCTGGGCCGCGAACGGGAGTCGGCCTCCTCCATTCGGGCCCGTCATCACTGCACGATTTTGATGTTGAACTGCGCTTTGCCCAGGCTGCCGTAGAGCCTCACCCATAAGGCGAGGAACATCTCCGTTCCTCGGGCCGTGCTCAAGTCACCCAGGTCGATCATGTCCCGCCATCCAAAGCCCTGCAGGAAGGCGCGCACCTGATCTTTGGCGTCCTGATCGTTCCCGCTCAGGAAGATGGTGTGGTCTCCGCCGTTCAGCAAAGTGGGGTTGAGCATCAGGTCTGCGGAGAGGGTGTTGAGACTCTTGACGACTTTGGCTTCAGGGAAGGCACGTTGAATCTGCTCGGCCAGCGAGTCTTCATCTTTGACGAACAGTGTCGGTGGAAAGCCTTGCGAGAAGTCCAGCGGATTGGAGATGTCGATCAGGACTTTGCCTTTGAAGTTTTCGTAACCGGCGGCTTCGAGGGCCTGGAGAGCTGCCGTGCCCGCTGTGGCGTGGAAAAGGAGTTCAGCGTGCCGGGCGGCGGTCGTCGGGCTGGCAATCTGCAGGAGCTCCCCTTGCTCTGCGGCCCACTCGGTCAGTTTGTTGGGATCGCGGGTGCCAATCAGGACGTGGTGGCCCTTGTTGATGAGTGCGGTGGCGAGCGCTTTACCGACCGTGCCGGATCCGAGAATTCCAATATTCATCATTCGCTCCTTGAGGTAGACCTGTCTGTCTACTTACCAAGATGGTAAAGACAGGTCTGTATACTTGTCAAGAGATGCCCACCCGCAATGCCCGAGAGCACATCCTCCAAACCGCCAGCCAGCTGTTCTACCAGTCGGGCATTCGCGCCGTCGGCGTCGATACCATCATCGCGGAGTCCGGCGTCGCCAAAATGACGCTTTACCGCCACTTCCCCTCCAAAGACGACCTGATGGTGGCGTTTTTGCAGCGCACACACGACCTGATGATGCAGTGGATGGACGAACAAACCTCACCACACCGGGGCAACCCCCAAAGAATGCTCGAGGCCATATTTGAAGGAACACAGCACCTCGCCGGGAGCGTACAGTGCCTTGGCTGCGCCTTCCTAAATGCCGCTTCCGAATTCCATGAATGGAATCATCCGGCACACGAGCAGGCCAGAAAGCACAAAGAGATCCTGTTGGACTACTTTGGGCGCTTGGCCCATGAAGCTGGCATGCACCAACCCCAAGTCCTGGCAGGCAACTTGCTGTTGCTGATGGACGGAGCTTGGGCAGCAGCACGCACGTTTGGCCCTCAGAACCACGCTTCCCACGTCGCCAAAGCGGCCCACATCCTGATTGCTGCGCATACCTCAGCCGACTGACGCTTCGGACGACCAGCAGCATTTGTCAGCTGTGGTGGAGCGGCAGCCGCTTGAACAAATCAAGCCAGTCCTGTCCGTTTGATCCCTAGGCACCACGTCCTGAGTTCATAGCCCTGGAAAGGTTCTCCGGGATCTCTGGTCGACGTCATTGCGGCTGCACTGGCGCGCCGGACCTCCCTCACGAGGGCGACCTGCGTCGTGCCGACATCGGCAGGCTGAAGGCGGGGGTGGGCCCGGCCTGCCCCAGGTTCACGACCAGTCGCGGTCCGGCTGAAGCTGCAACTGCTGGGCGGCAGCGCGCACCTCCTCCAGATCAACAGGATCGCTGAAGGGATCCTCGTCGAGGACGGTGACCCGGTTGAGCAACTTCTGCCAGCGCCGCAGCTCGTCGACGTAGGGGATATAGGGCTCGCGGCGCAGGGCGTCTCCCTCCGGCACCAGATCGCAGATGCCATTGTGAAGCCAGGTGCCTTTGTGCCAGTCCGGCATGTCCACGGCGGGAAAGAGACAGACCCCGTGCAGGTCGATGCCGCGCGCCATGGCCGCCAGCGACTCCTGCATCACGTCGTGGAGCCAGGCGGGGCGACCCTCGCCCAGGCCGCTCGTCTCGGCGATGACGATCGGGCGGCGGTAACGCTCCCACACCACCTTCAGCAGTTCCTCCAGCGGCTCGATCCGCTCGTCGCGCGGCCCGAGGGCCTGGTGCGGTCCCCGCTCACGGTATTCCATCTGGCCGAACGAGTAGCAGTTGACCCCCACGATGTCCAGCACCTCGGGCCCGCCGCCCCACTCCGGATGGAGCCGCCCGGCCAGAATGTCCCACGCCACGAAGGTGTCCTCAAAGGTCTCGCGCCGCGCCTCATCGGCGAGGTCGGGTCGGTCTTTGGGCGGCACCACGTAGACCAGCGGATCGACGTTGACCATCCGGGCCTCCGGAGCGATGTCGCGCAGGGCGTGGACCCCGGCTATGGCCGCCCGACAGAGCGAGAGCCGCAAGGCGAAGCGGTTGTCCTTGCCCGTCAGGTAGGGCGCGGCCCAGCCCCATTCCCCAGCGCAGAACGAGAAAAAGGTGATCTCGTTGATGGGCGTGAAGAAGGGAGAACCCGGTGTCTTTCCTACCACGTAACGGGCCGCCGCGCGGCAGTAGCGGGCGAATCGCTCCGGGAACTCCTCAGAAAGTGGATCGAGGTCGTCCGGGTAGCCGTAGTGGCACAGGTCCCAGATGGGCATGATCCCGTGACGGTTCATTGCGGCCATCATGGGATCGAGCCGAGAGAAGTCGAAGTCCCCGTCCTGCTCGACCAGAGGCCAGGGAATGCCTTCCCGCGCCACAGCAATGCCCAGGCTGCGCAGCACCCGGTAGTCCTCGTCCACGCAGCGGTCGTGCTGCGTCTCCGCCACGAGGTCGCGCCGACCCCGATGTTGCCAATGAAAGGTGGAGCACTCGAAGCCCGACAGGAAGAAGGTGGGAAAGAGCCCAGGGCTGGAAGTCATGGTGAAGCCTACTGCGTTTCCCAGAGCAGACCCTGTTCCTTCCCTTTGGCCCTTCCTTTCGGGTGTTGGCTCCCGACGCGGAACCCTGGTCATGGGGCACACGCGCCGGGCATGGAAACGGCGCAACTCAGGAGAGGACGGAACGACGGCGGTCGAGGACGATCTTTTGTCCTCCAAGGGTAGGTAAGGCCGAATACAGGTTTGGAGAAGGAACTCCGTCCCGCTGCCAGCACTTCTCCGCCGTGATCGGCGGTGCCCGTACGCGGGCCGCGTCCGCAATGCCCCGAGTTCCCACTGTCCTCAGGCTCGGCACTCAAGTGAGGCCGCGCCTGGGAAAGACTCGCCCCAGAAGGCAGTTTATGAAGCCTGAACCGATCAAAACGGCCGTGGTGCCGATCGAGTACCAGAACGGCGTCATCACCGAAGGCGGCAAGCGTTCCGCACCTCAGTGGTTCTCTTCGCCAGGGCCATCTACGGCGAGCTCGTACGTGCGCCAGCCTGCACCTCCGCCGCCCAAAGCGGGGATGGTAAAGGGTGAATACGCTCCGGGGTTGTGATGTTCCCCGCTGAAGTGGAGCAGAGCTGCTACGCCCTGCGAGCTCAGCGCTTCGTTGCGGATACGGATGGCGAGATCGCCAAGGCCCAACGCGTTGGATTGACGGAATGCCTTAACGGCATAACCACAAGTGGAAGTGCCGGCTGTGCATGCCGTGGGCCCGTTCCGGAACGGGCCAATCATCTGTTGCGCGCTGAGCGAGCAGAATTTCCAAGGGGGCAGCCATGGGCCGTCAGGTGAGAATCCGTCGGCGGGAGGCGCCGTGTTAGCTTGCCCGGGTGAAGCTGCTCCTCATCCGGCATGGCCAGTCGAGAAACAACGCCCTGGAACGGGAGCCGGGCGACCTCCAGGACAGGCTGGCCGATCCGCCCCTGACGGAGCTGGGGCAGCAGCAGGCCTCACGGCTGGCCGATTGGGCGGTTCGGGATGACCTCTTCCAGCGCGTCACACACCTCTGCACGAGCCTCACCACCCGGGCGGTGCAGACCGCAGCGCCCCTCGCCCAGACGCTCGGTCTGAAGGTTCGCGGCCTTGCTCAGGCCTACGAGTGCGGCGGCCTCACCACCGGCCCGGCTGGAGGCTTCACCCCTGTGACTGGGCGAGACCACGGCTCCCTCCGGAACGACTGTCCTGCCCTTGTCTGGCCGGAAGACCTTCAGGGCCGGGCCTGGGACGGTGGAGCCGAGCCCTGGGAGCACACGCGCTTTACCGCGCGGGCCGCCCACGTGACGGCCGTCCTGCGGAGCCTCGCGGGTGAAGCGGACGCCTTGGCGCTCATCACCCACCACGATTTCGCCCAGCACGTTCTGGCGGATCTCCTGGGTCTGCCCGCGCCCGATGGGGGGGCGCTGACGTTCCGACTTCACAACACCGGGACTGCGTACATCGAACTGCGCCCCGACGGCCCGGGCCCAGGCACCCGGCTGCTCCACTGGATCAACCGAACGGATCACCTGACTCCGGACCTGGTGACGTGGTGACCCTGCCGTTGCGTCGTGGAGCGTCGCTCGGCCTTCCGACCCATCCCCGGCCCCTGCTGTGTCGACCGCGCACTGGAAGTTCCCGGCTTCCGCACGCCCCCTCCGCGTCCCACAGTTTTCATGGCTGAGCTGTCCGCGCCGCGCCGCCTCTCTCCTCCCGGCGCAGCCCTCAAGGTGGACGTCGCCGTGATCGGCGCGGGCCAGGCCGGGCTATCCGCGGCCTATCACCTTCAGACGCTGGGGCAGCGCCGCTTCGTGGTCCTTGACGCCGGGTCTTCACCGGGTGGAGCATGGCCCTTTCGCTGGCCGGGCCTCACGCTGAGCACCGTCAACCGCATCCACGACCTGCCAGGCCTGGCCTTCTCCGACACGCTGGGTCCCGACGAGACGCAGGTCCAGGCCAGCGTCACGGTGCCGCACTATTTCGAGGTGTATGAGCGCACCTTCGACCTGCCGGTCCGGCGCCCCGTACGGGTCACGCGCGTGACTTCCCACGGCGAGCGGTTGAAGGTCGAGACGGACCGGGGAGACTTCTCGGCGCGCGGCATCATCAGCGCCACCGGAACGTGGGAAGCGCCTTTTATCCCAGATATTCCTGGGGCGGACCGCTTCAAGGGCCGGCAGCTCCACACCCGCGACTACCGCACGGCCGGGGAGTTCACCGGGCAGCACGTGATCGTTGTGGGTGGGGGAATTTCCGCGGTGCAGCTGCTGGACGAGGTCTCTCGGGTGGCGACGACGACCTGGGTGACGCGCCGGGAACCCGTGTTCCGCGAGGGGCCTTTCGGTGATGACGCGGGCCGCGCGGCGGTGGCCCTGGTCGAGGACCGGGTGCGGCGCGGCCTGCCACCCGAGTCGGTGGTGTCGGTCACCGGACTGCCCATGACTCCGGCCATCCGCGCCATGCAGGCCCGCGGCGCCCTGCAGCGCCTCCCGATGTTCAGCGAGATCACGGAAATCGGCGTGCGCTGGCCGGACGGGACCGAGGTTGGCGCAGATGTGATCTTGTGGTGCACTGGCTTTCGCAGCGCCCTTGATCACCTCGCGCCTCTGGGGCTGCGAGAGGCGTCGGGCGGCGTCCAGATGACGGGCCGCCTGGCGACGCAAGTGGCGCGGGATCCAAGGATTCACCTCGTCGGGTATGGTCCGTCCGCCTCGACCATCGGAGCCAACCGCGCTGGTCGCGCCGCCGCGACGGAGTTGCTGACCTTCCTCGGCTTGAGGTGAACGGGGAAAAGCTTGTGCGAATCCGCTGCCACACTGGGCCAGTGGCGGCTCCCAGGATCAGCAGAGAGCACGTCAAGACCACCGCCTTGGTCTTGACCACGACCTGGCTGCGGCTGAACCCTTCCCAGAACTGGCGTCGCGGACCAGGAGGACGTCGCAGAACGCTCGGAGCCGCGCCCTGGCAGGACGAAGCGTGTCCTGACAGCTCTGAATCAACGGGCTGCCGCTTCCCCTTCAGGCAGGGCTTGTTCGATGGGGGCTTCCCGGTCCCCCGCCAATCTTTCGAGCTTCAGTGCTTCACGCTGTTCTGCCTGAATTTCTCCTCCTGCGTGGAATCAGTATGCTTTTAAATGCAACTGGGCGCGGCGCCGGGGCCGGCCCACATCCAGGGGAGCGGGGGGCTGCCAGGGTCAGCTGCACCTGCGGAGGGAATACGCAGCCACCTGCTTCCCGGCGGGCGTCAGGGCGACCGCACCCAGACTGCTGGCGCTGGCCGGGTTCGGGCCGAGCCACGCCACGTTGCGCACACCGGTGGAGGTGTTGAGCCACTGCGGCGGGGGCAGGCGCTTCCGGGTGCTCAGCTCCCACACGGGGGAAGGGGTGTTGCCGTTCGCCAGCAGGAAGCGGCCATCCGCGCTCAAGGCGAGGCGTTCCGTCCAGTCAGCCTACAGCCCTTCCAGAATTTCCATGAAGGTCTGGACATCGTGCGGGGCTCTCCCCTGCCGCTGGGCATGAACCTCACCCGGAAGGGCGTGAATGTCCGCGCGCCCCTGCGCGTGGCCGGGCGGGGGCGCGGCCCGCCCGATGACGCCGCGTTTGAGACGATCATCCCCGGAGCGGTGCTGGCCCGAATCGCCCTCGTGACACCCCTGCTCGCCCGCTTCTCCATGAACGCTCCGACCGGCGCGGGACGCTGGGGCTGGTCACGGGCACCCTCGGCTTTACCTTTTTTCCGGTGGCCGCCTGGTGACCCCCTGTGCATTCGGCGTATTGCTCCGGGTCCCGTCCCCGCCGTAAGGTGCGGCCAAGATGCCCAGCCGCATACGCTAAGCCCCTTCAGACCCCTGGCCCAAGCCCCGAACCCCCTTCTATGGATGCGGTTCGGCCTGACCTGATCTGAGGGAGAAGCACCTTGAGCGTCATCCTGTCCCACGTCTCCATGACCTACGGAGACGACCACCTCTACGCGGGCGTCACCTTCGAGTTGCACCGCGCTGACCGCGTGGCCCTGCTGGGCCGCAACGGCAGCGGCAAGACCACCCTCCTGCGCCTGATCGGGGGCGCACTCACTCCCACCGCCGGCCACATCACCACCGCTGGACGCCTGGCCTATCTGCCGCAATTCACCGACCTGCCGGAGGTTCCGCTGCTGGACGCCGTTCGTCCCCCAGCCCTGGATGAAGCGCTCCAGCAGCTCCGGCTGGCCGAGTCGGGCCTGACCGACCCTACCCACGAAGTCCTGAACGTTTACGGCGCGGCGGAGGAGACCTACCGCTTGCTCGGGGGCTACGACTTCGATCAGCGGGCGGCGGAAGTGCTCCATGAACTCGAACTCAATCCAGGTTGGAACGCCGAACGGCTGTCCGGTGGGCAGCGCCGCCGCACCCTGCTCGCCCGGCTCCTGCTGACCCCGGCGGACACGTACCTGCTTGACGAGCCGACCAACCACCTCGACTGGCCCAGCCTGGAATGGCTCGAAGGCTGGGTGCAGGCCAGCCCCGCCGCCTTCCTGATCGTCTCGCACGACCGCGCCTTTCTGGACGCCACCGTTACCCGCTGCGCCGAACTCGAACGCGGGGAATTGCGCGAGTATCCCGGCAATTACACCGAGGCGATAGCGGTCAAACGAAACCTCCGAGAAGCCCGTGAGCGGCAGTATCAGGCCCATCAACGCAAGGCGCAGTCGCTCGAACAGGAGCGCGTGAACGTGCAGCAGCGGGCAGCGAGTACAGACCGCTACAACCACAAGCGCAAGAAGCCGGGGAACAAGAAGTTCGCAAAGATGCGCGCGCAGGACGTGGCGCGGACTCTTGCCCGGCGGGCGAAGGCGCTCGAACAGCGACTGGACCGCATGGAAGCCCCCAAGCGGCTGCTCACCGAACCCAATCTGGTTCGCGTGGCCCTGAGCGGTGGAGCGGACGGACCCCACGATGTGCTGGGCCTCAGCAACGTGGCCCTGGCCGTAGGAGATAGACCTCTCCTGCAGGGCCTGACCGCCCATGTCAGGCGTGGGGAAAAGGTTGCCGTGGTCGGTCCGAACGGCAGCGGGAAGAGCACCTTGCTGCGCGCCCTTCTCGGGCAGCTGGAGCCGTCAGGCGGTGAGCTGCGCCGCGCAGAGCTGGCCGTGCAGTGGTCCGGTCAGCACGGCGAGGAACTCGCGGCCTTTTCGACGCAGCGCGAGGCCTTGCTGGCCGCCGACGACTGCCTGACGCCGCAGCGGATGTACGAGGTCCTCGCCCCTCTAGGCCTTCCCCGGAACCTGGAACACCGTGTGCAGGATTTATCAGGAGGGCAGCGGACCCGGCTGTCGCTCGCCCGGCTGAGCCTGACGGCAGCGCAGTTGCTGATTCTGGACGAACCGACGAACCACCTTGACCATGCGGCCATCGAGAGCCTGCAAGCGGTCTTGCAGTCGTATTCAGGAACGCTGATCTTCGCGTCACATGACCGGCAACTGGTCGCCGATGTGGCCACCCGGTACTGGTGGCTGGAAGAGGGAGAGCTCAGGGACGTGACGGACCTCGGGCTGGAGACACGCGGGAACGGCGGCACTCCATGAGGGTTCGCCCGGCGCGGCAGGCATTCCGCTGCCTGGGAAAGCCCGATGCGCCCCGACTCCGGTGACCCTGCCATCAACCGGTCCAACCCGCTCCCAGTCCTCGCGCGCTGCAGGCAGCTTCCTTCCGGCGTGCAGGTCGCTGCGCAGGTCCCCCGGCTGCAGCAACTGCGGTCCGTGCCTGGATCTTTTCGCACCCGGCACGGGCATCACCTCGACCTGGACCGGCAGCGCCACCGCCGCCAACACCATCGGCGGCACCAGCGTGGCGCCCCCCACGTCGCCGGTCCGGCAATCCTGGCCTGTACCCCCAGCCATACCGCCGCCCAGGTCGCCAATGCCCTCCCCGGCAACGCAACGACCGGCAAAGTGACGAACGCGGTTACGGGGAGTCCCAACCGTCTCCGCACCCGCCGGGCACGCAGGGTGCGGGCGTAAAGGCAGAACGCGAGGTGATGCGGGGAGTCGGCGCCGACTCCCCCTTTCTCAGGTCATGCCCCCGCTGACCTGATCCCTGCGCGGGGAAGGCGGGTCATGTGGAGTTCCCCCTTTCCTCGGGCTCGGCACTCAAGTTAGGCTGCGCTTGGGAGAGGCTCGCCCAGGAGGCAGTTCATGAAACTTGAACCGATCAAAACGGCCGTGGTGCTCATCGAGTACCAGAACGACTTCACCACCGAAGGTGGCGCGCTGCACGGCGCTGTGAAGGACGTGATGTCATCCACCGACATGCTGGAGAACACCCGTAAGGTGGTTGGGCAGGCCCGCGCCGCCGGAGTGCGCGTCTTGCATGTGCCGATCTCCTTCGCGCCAGGCTACGGCGAAATTACCCGCAATCCCTACGGCATCCTCAAGGGCGTGGTGGACAACAATGCCTTCGTGAAGGGCTCGTGGGGCGCGCAGATCGTGGACAGCCTGGCACCGCAGGAAGGCGACATCGTGGTGGAAGGCAAGCGCGGCCTGGATGCCTTCGCGAGTACCAACCTCGACTTCATCCTGCGTAGCCTGGGCATCGAGAACATGGCGCTGGCCGGTTTCCTCACCAACTGCTGCGTGGAGTCGACCATGCGCACCGGCTACGAGCACGGCTTCAACGTCGTGACCCTGACCGACTGCGTCGCCGCCACCAGCGACGAAGAGCACCGCAACGCCATCAACAAGGACTATCCCATGTTCTCGCGTCCCATGCGCAGCGACGAGTTCCTGACGACCCTGCAGGGCGCCGAGCTGGCCGAAACGAGCCGCGGTTACTGAAGGGTCAGTGCGGGGAGCGAGGGAAATAGCGTCCCTCGCTCTTCTGCAGCGCGCGGTCCGCGCGCGGGGAACAGCTTAGAGACAGGCCTCAAGCCGGTGGGGCGGGATCTCCCAGTGGTGCCAAGCACTTGAGCGTCAGGGCTGAAACTGCGCGTAGCCATGCACCTGTTTTGCCTGGCGAAGGACCGGTGCAGCAAAGTCCGGCTTCACCCCGTTGTACGCCCCACGCTGGTGCTGGTCAACCGGGGCGAACTGGCATATTGAGGGCGCCGTCGGCCTGCGCTTCTTCAGGGCGTGTACGTAGATGGCCGCGGAACAGGAGGTGGTGCAGATTGGGTGTATCCACTGAGCAGACGTACGGGCGATGGCGTTTCCCCGTTCGTTGTTTGAATACTTCGCGCCCCGGCACCTCCTGGTTCTCAGCGTGCCTAGGGCTATAGCCGAGTGCCCCGAGACGTCGGATTCCCTCTGGCGCAACTCCTCCCCGGCGTGCGGCCTGGTACCAGCGAGAAGATCCAGACTTCGGCAGGCACGGAGGTCAGCGACAAGGCAAGGTTGCCAGCAGCCTTGCGTTTCCTCCGCTACTTGACGATGACGCCGATGTTGATGAGACCGCTGGGGGCGTATTGCGAATTCACCTTCCTGACGCCCACGTAGACCGTTTTGAGCGTGGTGCTCGGCTGGGCGTTTGCCGAGGCGGTCAGCGTGACCTGCGCGGTGTTCCCGGTGAAGGGCTCTCGGCTCCCGGTAACGGTCAGGGTGCCGTCGGGAGAGCGGCCCAGCACGTCGGAGGCTACGGCGTCCGTGCCGGTGTAGAGCAAGTAGAGCGGTTCGCTCTCGGCGATCCCGTTGCGCCCGATGGTGACCGTGACGGTGAGGCGCTCGCCAGGAGCGAGGGTCACGGGCTGCGCACCAGGGAGGCCGCCCCCCGGCTGGCTTTCACTGGGCGTGGGCGCAAGGCAGGCGGGGAGGTTCTGGCAGGCCTCCTGATTGCAGGAGGCCAGGCTTCCAGCGGTGCCGAGAAGCAGGAGGGCAAGGGCGAGCCGGTTCATCAATCTCCATGGTAAGCAGCTTGCAGGTAAAGGCTGGGGCTTCTTGCCTGCGTGTCCCAGCTCCCTGGTGTGCGCGCCGACCTCCTCATGGCAGGGGCGAGGATGACGCTGCTCCCCCCATTTGTTTCTGTGAGCTACGGGGTCGCCGTGATGAACGTTTGCCCCCTCTTCTCTGTAAGCCCGGGAAAGGGTGTCCTTTCGTTCCCAAAGGCAGACGTGGTTGACGAATGGCTGGCAGCCTGAGTGGACTGGGGCCGCCAGGGAACGCAGGAGTGGCAGCGCATTGACCTATGGCAACGGCCCTGCGCAGGGGGCTTGGTGCCCACGCCGTGGACAGGGGCGAAGCGCTGGTGCAGGACGCCGCATTCCCGTGGAGGACTCAACCCTCACGGTGCCGGCCCGGGTGCCCGGCGGTACCCGTCCTTGAGCCGCGTCAGCAATGCCTTGCCAATCCGAATTGCGCCCCGATTCCCCCGGTCCAGACACCTGGCGGCGGCACTCGACCGACTGGACCGAGTCACCTGGTCACGTGGTGACCGTGCCGTTGCGCCGGCAAGGGTGGGCGAGCAAGGAGCCCTGTCCTACACGGCACCCCAGTGCCCTGCCCACGGATCCTCCACCAGCGCCTGGCATCGTCCAGCACCACCAGGTGGACGTGCCGTAGTCGGCATGAACGCGCTCCGACAGTCAGTACATGCAACAGTGATGGATATCGCGCCCGTTGCCCTTGGTGGAAGGCTCCTGCCAGTTTTAAATCGGCAGATTGGCCTTGCCGCCTTACAGGGCCGACGTATGCTGAGAACGTGACGACACGCGCTCTGGATGCTGCACTCCCGAACTGGCCGACTGGACTTCGAGATGAAGTTCCCCTTCCGTTTAGCCTTTGGCGGGTCATGCATTTCGTGAATGGGCAGCGGGGGATGGAAGACATAGCTCGGCTGTCTGGCCTCCCCACTGAGGAGTTGACGTCGGTGATGGAGCAGGCCGCGCAACTGGCAGACCGGGCAAGACAACGCGCGCAACCCATTACGCCTGCGCAACTGGCGGTGCTCCGCCAATGCCTGCTTGCGGTGGTGGGACCTATCGGGTTGGTCATCCTCGAAGACGCACTGGAGGACCTGGGGGAGGTGGTGGCCCTTGGGACGGTCATGTCGCATGTCGCTCAAGACATACCGCAAAAGCAAATGCAGGCCTTCGTTCATCAGCTTCGTCAAAACGGTCTCGCGTAACTTCAAGTCATGCCGAGGTATGGGTGCTGAAATTGAGTTGAGGCCCGCCCTCAAGGGGAATGTCCGGTGGAGCGAGGCCTCCAAAACTCGCGTCAGGTACCTGAGGGGGTCCGGGTGCAGGGGCGGGGGAGGTGATGGGGGAAGGTGGAGGGCTGGCCGTGGAAGTATATGCATTGGGAAGCTATTTCAACCTCCCCACCGCCCTGCCCTCTCCCCCTTCTTCGAAGCCGCCTGGTGCCAGCGGCAAAGGCGTGTGGCCCAGCCGGTTTGTTCGCTGAGTCTTCTTTCTGTTCAGGGGGACAGGGCAGGGCGAACTCCACACCCAGCCGATACTTTGCGCCGCCCAGGTCGCGTCCTTCCAACTCCAGAACGCCAAGCTCCGGCTGCTGAACTCCCGCCACCCAGAATCGGGGCAGGCCCGCTGAGCGGCTCTACCGCGGACCGGCCGGCACAGGAGCCGCTGACGCCCTGGCTTTCACTGTGATGCACCAGGCCGATCTTGACCCTGACATGCTGACCCACTTCGGCTTTATGGAAGACTGGGTAGAGGCGGGCCTGCTCACACGGCATGTGCTTGACGCACTCTCGGCGCAGTGGGCGCAGGGCGGCAATCCCAAACTGGAACATTCCCGGTGGTCGGCATTCCATCAATACATGCGGGGAAACCCGACCTTGATTCTGGCTCAGTTTGACTGCTTATGGAAGCTCGGCCGCGCAGATGCAGACCCGGCGATGGGACACGCCATCCTGTGCGAGCTTGTTCGTCGGCACGACTGCCCAAGCGTGTTGCTCGAGCGGGTCGCCGTGTCCCGACATGGTGTCCTGGCGCGGAAAAGCTGCCAGGTTCTGGCCTCACGGCCTGAGAACCTCCCCGGAGGGTAAGGAAGCGTGCCAATCCAGCCCGCGTGGCGGGAACGCCCGCATAGCGCGCCACCCACCTCCCTGTGCAGACCTCCCCATACCGCTCCGTGCGGCCGCCACCTGTAGACACAGCATCGGCCTTGTAACGCTGAAATCACGCCTGGCAACCTAAGCTCACAGGGAGGAGGAGATGGGTATGCCCATATTGCGCCGTTTTCAATTGTTTGGAGCGCTGCTCGCCCTGACAGTTATGCCTGTCGCAGGGAATGTCCAGGCAGCTCCCGCCGGCTTTAACCTCGCTCAACTGAAACGCGCCATCACGGCCAATGCCCGCCTTGCTGATCTACCAGGCTCGACCCGACTGTCGAATGATGAGCTGAGCGCCTACCAGAGACCTATGCAAAAGAGCAGTTTGCCCGGGAGTACAAGAGCATGCAGGGAGTACCAGGCACAGAGGGTCAGGCTGAGGATGAGTACGTCGCTCAGGGAAACCGGTATGGCCTGGTGAAGGTGCTCGGTCTCCTGAACCCCACACCGCATGGCACGTTACATGAGGTTCTTGAGCACGCAGAGGGACTCGCAGAGGCGCTCAACCGTGCTGCGGGCAATGGTGGGGAGACCATCACGGCCTCTGTCGTGCCGTACGGTCCAGGGTTGGTGGGTGTTGAGCAACGGTACCGGAGAAAGAACGAGGAGAACGGGATCATCACCGTGTTCGTCGGCGGGCGGTACGTGGTTGAAGTGCAGTCCTCCGAGTCGAGGGGGGCACGCGCTGGAATGGTCGAGAGAGGCCGTGAAGGACAACGCCCTTGATGTGCTGGCCCACGCTTCACGTTCCATGGTTGACATGCCGGCCAAAATGAAGACACTACGCAAGCAAGTGGAGGGGGCGGTCAGGACCCTGTGGCCCAGGCGTCCTGCAGGCCCCCTGAAGGTGGGTCAGCTGGCGAAACTGCTTCCCAGCCGGGTTGGCGACTTCCGGCCTCACCAGGCGTTTTCCGTCCCGGATCCCGTACTGTCCGCGGTGGAGCAGTTGTACCAAAAAGGCATGAAGCAACTGCAGCTGGCCCTGACCGACTCCGCGGGGCTGCCAGGTCGCTGGCCAGACCCCCTCCTGGGTGCGGTGGGACCAGGCCACGGGCTCTACCCCCATCCGACTATGCTTTACATTCCAAATCCTCCTGTGCTGCTGCAGCCCGCGCGGGATGTCATGGGCTACCAGTGGAGTTTCGTGACAGCCGGCCGCCTGGTTGTCGCCGCGAAGTTGTACGTAGCTGGACGGTTCGCACTGAAGATCACGGCGCAATCTGAGCGTGATTTGCAGGCTGCGCTTCAAGCGATGTCCCTCCAGCACTTGCGGGTACTGAGCCGGACGGGAATGGGGTACATCGGTCACCGTACTGATGGGTGGCGGAGGCGCGGCCAGGGGGCTGCCTCTACCTGAGCGTGTACATGACGTTCTGCCGGAAGTCCTGACGCCTGCCCAGTGCATACCCTGGACGCCACCGCGCGAGGTCCTGAGCGTGTGGGTCTTCCCCGATCGTCAGGCCGCACTGAAGGCCCTCGTGGATGAATGGCAGACTTCGGGCAGCTTTACTGGCATCAAGCCTGGGACTGTGCTGGAGCACCTGACGCAGGATCTGCTCAGCGAGGAAGGCCGCGCGAAGGTCCGGCGCGAGCGTCTCCACAGGGAATAGGCAGCTTCTCACCCAGTTTGAACCCGTCATGGACCTGCAGACGCTGGTCGTGATCGAGAACAACGCGCTTATTCATACGGGCGCGTCGTGGCTGCATGTGCCCCAGTACGTGTTGCCCTCGGAAGTCCTGCCCCTGCTCCTGTTCACGCGGTCTTGTTCGGCCGTTCCGTACAGGACTGCAGGTCTGCTGGCCCACCGTCCCCGCCCTCGGGGAACTGCGGCCCCCGAACCCTTACGGCAACGGTCTCCCGCCCACTGCCTGACCACCCATCTGCGGCGACTTGCGGAAGAACAGGTCGCCGCCGCTCCCCCCCGAGCGCAGCACCAACTCGCTCGAGTTCCCTGGTCCCGGCTGCACGCCAACCAGCTGCGTTTCGGTTGTGGCTGGGAGCGTCCCCCAGCGGTTGAAGTCCGGCTGGCAGGTGTCGATCTCGCGGAACGCGCCGCGCTTCACCTTGAAGGTCAGGGACGCGCCGGACACCGTGACCGTCCCGACCCGCTCAACCGTGCTCAGCGCCGCGCAGTTCTCGCTCTGGAAGTCTTGAGTGAACGTCACCGAGCGGAAGCTGCCATCCGGGCGGATCAGCAGGTCCACGTCCTCCCTGACCTGCGTGGGGGTCCAGTCCCACCCGGCCTGCACGGTCGCGCCGCCGAACACCACACTGGTGCTCAAGCCCTGCGTCAGGCGGCGCACACGATTCTGTGTGGTCCAGCGGCCTGTCAGGGGGGGCAGCGCGGTCTTCTTGAAGATGGCGTCGGGCGCCGGCGGGCGTTTTGGAGCGACGCGGGTCTGCGTGCTGAGCTCTGCTGCCGGCGCCAGGGTCAGGGTGATGTTGCTGTAGCCCGGGCGCGTGAACTGAAAATTATCCCGGGCAGAGTTCAGATACGTGCCCATCAGATCCGGAGCGTCCACTTCGCCGTTTCCGTTGATGTCCGCCCACGCGAGCAAATGATGGCCCTCGTCCACCAGCCCGTCAAGGCGCCAGCGGGCGTGTCGGCCAGTGAGACTCACCTGCGTTGCCGCGTAACAATCTTCGGTGCCGTAGAGGCAAGCCAGCACCACCACCCCGCGCACGTCGTAGCCGAGCGGCACGATCACCGTGCCGGTGAGCGGCCGCGTGCCGCGCGCCTGCACGCCGAGATTCTCCGACATCGCAGCAGCTTTTGCGGTGACGTTCGGGGCGGCGCTGGCCGCTCCGCTGAGGAACGGATCTGCGACACCGTCCTGCCGGCGCGTCCAGATCACCGCGTCCTGGTATGGCGCGCGAACCGTTGCGGCGCGCAGGCCATCCACCGAGTACGCGCCGTACAAGTCACCCTTATCCAGGTGGCCGTTGCCGTTCTCGTCCTTCCACGCCACCACGCCGTGTAGGCCGCTCGGCACGTCGGTAAACGTGAACGCGGCCGAACTGCCGTCCTGACGCGTGAGCTGCTGTGAGAGCTGCGTGCCGGGTACGCAACTCTCGCGTGCACCGAGCTCACACACGAACACCCAGGTGCCGCGCACGTCGTGCTTGAGGGGCACGTGTACCGCCCCTGTCACGGTTGCGGCGCCCGCATGGGCAGCGAGCAGCCCTGCGAGCAGCGCGAGTCGCAGTGTCCAACGAGGCGGGCAGGGGGCACTGAGAGACCGGCTGGACAGGATTCGGGTCATGGGAGGACGGTACGTCACGCCTCAGGACACGGGAATGTCGCGGAGCTACAGGCCGGCGTGGTCGCCCTTCGCGCTGGCAACATCCTGATCTCCGCCTGCGCTGCGTACGGTGGGCGAGCAAACCAAACGGCGGTGCACGCCACCGCCGCAGAAGACCTCACGCATCAACCGATTCCACCTGTATGGAAGCCGACCGCGCGGCGCCTGCCCGGACCTGCTCTGAAAGATGTGTTGAGTGGTGCGGCGGGGGCCGAGTTTGCGCCTGAGGCAGGCGGTCAACTCGACGAAGCCCAGATCCAGGTCTTGACGCTTCTCCCAGCGCGTCTGGATGCGGCGGAAACGGTTAAACCAACGGTGGCCCACCTCGACCTTCTTGGGCAGAACGGACACGCCTGCCCGGACCCACCGCCGTGGTGGATGGCGTCGTGGATCACCAGGAGCAGGAATGGGCTGGCCGGCCACCCTCTTTCTGGGGACAGGCGCGACCAGGCCTTCATCCAGGGCTAAGGCGCGCCCTTCCCACGGCCGAGCAGCAGATGTCGCGGTTCCTGCCCACGTAGAGCAGGAACCGACGAGGGCCCCGGTAAGCAGGCATCTTGCCGTCATGCCGGTTGGCCCCAGAGGGTACGGCCGAGAGCGGAATACCTTTGGCGTCGGTGAGCAGCGTTCGTTTGGACCTGGCTTTCCCCCGGTCGGTGGGGTTGCTGCCCGTGGCTTCCGGGACGCCAGCGCCCCCCTTTTTCCCACGGGGCTTTGACCATGCTCCCGTCGTCGGCTTGCCCCATTCCCAATCGGTCCCCAACGCCTGGTCGTCCTCTTCGAGCACGAGGGCCCAGGCTGCGCGAAGGCGTTCGTGTTCTCCCCAGGCGCAGAACCGCTCGTGGACCGTGGATTTCGGGCCGTATCGCCGGGGGAGTTGACTCCACTGGCTTCCGGTTCGCGCCAGCCAGATGGGGCCGCTAAAGATCGAGTGGACATCCCGCATGGAACGCCCGCTCTTTTTCCTGGGTGTGCTGATGACCAGCACAGGGGCCAAACGCAGCCAGAACCCGTCCGACATCTCCCACAGGGTGTTCTGGCCACTGATCTTGATGCCCTTGAGTCGTCGTCACCGGCCTAAAGCAGCCTCTTCCGGAGAGGCTCTCGGCAGAGGACCTGCCCGCAAGCACGGCAACTGCTCAGTTCCGAGCTGCGCACGGCACTTTGGGCCGGCCTTCAGATCAGGGGTCGCGGCGTGGCAGGGCCCGCACAGCGGGCTGCTGGGGCCGTAGATTAGCGCTGACGCCGGGCCGAACGTCGTGGGGGTTCAGTGCTTCCCGCGTACCCGACCCGCGGAGGCCCGTGAAGATGACTGCGGCGCTGAGCGGAATCAGCAGGATGAGTCTGAGCGCCCGAGCAGGGTGCCGGCACCCCCAACACTGCCGGGGCCAGCAGCGCCGCGACGTCGGGCGGCGTAACGGAGAACAGGCAGCGGGCACCCGCCCCGGTGGTGCTCCCCGGGGGCTTCATCGGGCGGCCTTTACATCGAAGGTAAAGGTGCGCCCGGACTCGTCAGTAAGCAGCAGGCTGTCCCCACCGACAGTGGCGGGCAGCTCAAAGTAGAAGCGCACGCGGGCTTCCTCGCCGCGCGCCAGCTTTCCGCTCGCGCTTTCGTCACGGCTGGCTTTCAGGAGCGCCTGGTTGTACGCGACCTGCTCGCCGTCTGCGTTCCGCAGGGTCGCTTTGAAGTCTGCCCAGTAGTAGGTCGTGTCGCGCGGCAAGTTGTTCTTGATGGTGAAGGTCGCCGTGAGGTACCGGCGGCCGGCGCGTGCCCGCCGAGCGCTTCGGTGGTGAACCGGACTTCATCCAGGCGCACGTCAAACCATTTCATGGCCGTAAACTTTCCAGACTGCGCGGGAATGCGGGCGAGCGCGGTTGCGCCACTGGGATCCGACGGGTCCGCGGCAGGAGCGCTCAGTGGCCTCGTTTGCGTCCGCAGGTCGTAGCGCAGCACCGGCGCGCCGCTCTCGCGCTGCACGGTGAGTTTGGGAACAGGGCCGCTGGCAGGCACCACGATGGCGGTCATCACATCGGTCTTCTGGGCCGGCCTGAGGCTGAGTTCGAGCTTGTCGGTGGTGCCTTTGCGGGCGACGGCCTGAATGAATTCGTGGTTACGGTCCTGCGCGTCCACGGCAGTGAAGGTCAGGTCCGCTCAGGAGTAGCGCGCGGCGCTCTTCTGTGGATTCTGGACGGTGTCGCGTAAGACCAGCAGCTTCTCGTCAGCTTTGGCGTAGTAGATCTCGCTGCCGATGACCACGCGGTCGGTGCTGTACTCGGCGCTGTTCAGCGTGAAGTTCAGCGGACTCTGCTTCCCGAGGGTGAAGGTCTGACCGAGACGGGCGTTCTGGCCGTCGAGTTGTTTGGTGCCCTGCACGACCGGCGCCGCGGCTTTGGCAGTCGCTGCGAGCGCCGGCGTGCCGGTGATCAGGGCCAGGGTCAGGGCGGACATCAGCAGTGGATGACGCATGGGAGTTCCTCCAGGGGGCACGTTGAGCGTGCTGAAGGCAAGGTACGGACCACGGCCGGACACGAGCATGTTGCGGCGCATGGGGGCGCCCGCGCCGCGTCACTGTGCTGAAGCACCTACCTGAACTTCAGGCCGGCGTCTGTGAATTCGGTCTGGTCGGGGTCACGGCCGAGAACCTGCCGGAACAGCCCGGCGGCGATGGCCTTCGCCTCAGCGTCGTACGCGGGGTGCTCGCCGGCACCTTCGCGCAGAGCAAGGGCGAAGTTGGCCGTAAGGATCAGCGCCTCGTACAGCTCCTGGCGGCGAGCGTCCGGGAGCGTCTTGAACGGCGTGGTGCGGCCCAGGGCGGCGTTCACGCTGCCCAGCAGCGCTTCTTGCTGCGCGCCGCTGAGTGTTTCGCCGCTGAGCACCAGGTGACTCACGGTGAGGGCGTACATCAGCGCGCCGGCGACGTTGTTCTTCAGGCGCCCTTCGCGGTTCTGGTCCAGTAGCGTGTCGTAGCCCTGAAGGAGCTGCTCGTACAGTGACCGCGCCTCCCGCTGCTGCGCGGGGCTCATACTCGTCATGCCCGCTGTGAGGCGGGCTGGCAGCAGCCGTCCCGCAGACGGCTTGAACGCACTCAACGCCAGCGTCATGCCCGTCCCTGCGGCGGGTGCGGCGCGCGTCAACTGGCCACGGAGTGCACCTAACACGGCGTTGCCGGTAACCGCGGACAGCGGACTGGCGGTCTGGGCGACGGCAGGCGCAGTGATCAGCGGCGCGGCGCCCAGCAGCGCAAAGGTGAACAGGGTGCGGATCGGGCGGGCAAAGCGGTGGTGCGGCATGGGTTCCTCCGGTCGGGCCACGTGGCCCGGTCCGCGCACCGTAGTAGATCGACCATGACGCGCCGATGTTCCCCGGCCTTCCCCCCTGCAGGCTTTGCCGGATCAGGCGCCGCTCAGACGGGCCTGAACCTGCGCGATGGCCCGCGACGCAGCCTTCATGCCGCTCGCGTCATCCGTGTTCGCATACGCGCGGCGAGCGTCTTCGTACAACTGCAGCGCTTCAGGCAGCCGCAGCGTACCTTCGGCCGCCTCACCGGCCCGCAGCAGCCACGGTGCGGCCTGCTTCAGGTCGCCGCCGCTCAGCCAGTGCCGTGCGACCCGCGCCGCTTCCGCGCCGGTCCGCGCGAGCACCCGCGCGCTTCCGCGGTGCAGCAGGCGGTGCGTGGTATCCGGCAGGCCAGCCAGGGCCGCTTCCAGCACCAGGTCATGCGCAAAGTGCTCGCCGGTCATGACCTGCGCGTCTTCCAGTTCCTCCCACGCGCCCGCCGTGTCCAGGAGGGTGGCGCCCAGCACCTCGGTGACCAGCTCAATGCTGAAGTCGCTGCGCAGGACCGCCGCGGCGCGCGCCACCTGCAGTGCCAGAGGTGACAGCCGCGCGAGGCGGCGGCCGATCATCGCGGTGACGGTGGCGGGTGCGCCGCGCAAGGTCGGCGCAGCGCCAAAGTCGCCACGCTCGTGGAGGTGTTTGACGGTTTCCAGTACGAACTGTGGATTGCCGCCGGTCAGGTCCAGCAGCGCGCGGTGCACCTCGGGGATGTCGGGCACGTCCAGGTCGCGTAGCAGCGCGCTCATGGCGCGCTCGTCAAGCGGGCCGAGTTCGATGCGCACCGCCACGCCGGTCTGCACCAGGTGGTCGACGGTGGCGAGCACCTCTGGGGTCAGCTCCCCCCGGCGGTAGACCGACAGGTGCCGCGGGATGCCGTCACGCGCGCCGAGCGGCGCGCGTGACAGCATGTATGTGCCGAGGTCCACGGTGGCCTGGTCGTAGTACTGGGTGTCATCCGCAATCACGGCCGCAAAGCCAGCTGACGTGCGGCGCACCATGTCCATGTGCGCGCCGAAAAACTGCAGGCGGTCCGCGTCGCCCACCATCGGCGGCGGATCCTGGCCGTCACGCAGTTCGGGGAGCACCCGCGACAGCTGGCGCCGCACATCGTCCGGCAGCTGCACTTGCGGCGCCGCAGCGAGGCGCGCGCGGGCGTTGTGCGCCGCGCCGGAGAATGGGACAGCCTCCATGCCCGGATGTCCGGGTAAGTACAGCGTGCGGCCTTTGCTGCGCGCGAAGTCCTGCGCAAAGCGGGTTTTGCCCACGCCAGGATCGCCGGTGATGTAGATCATCTTCCCAGCCGCCCACGCCGCTTCAAGCTGCGCCCAGGCGGCTTCACGGCCAATCAGGGTGGGCGGTCGCAGCACGCTGAGTGGCAGGCGCTTCGTGCTGGGCTCAGGCGCGTGGACGCTCAGCGTCCCCTCGTCGATACTACGCGCGAGCTGCACGGTGTCCGGGGCGGGGTCAGCGCACAGCTCGCGCGCCAGCAGGTCCTTGCAGCGGTGGTAGGCGCGCAGCGCCGCGGGGCGGTCGCCGTTCAGGTAATGCAGGCGCATGAGGGTGCGGTGCAGCTCCTCGTCAAGTGGGTCCAGGCGAAGCAACCGTTCGGCGAGGATGAGCGCCTCGCTCAAATCCCCGCGGTCCGCCCGCCACCGCAGACTGGCATGGTACGCGGTGACGCGGCGCGTGGCGATCAGTTCACGCTGCGCGAACAACCACTCGGCGAGGTCCGGGCAGGCATCGAGGTCTACACCATCGAGCAGCGTTCCGTCCGGCAGGTCCCGCGCGCCGGGTGGGGCGTTCAGGGCGTTCGCGTCCACCTGCACACCGTCCATCAGGCGCAGCGGGTCGCCCCCGCCGGTGAGGTCCTCCCCGCAGGCGTCACGCAGGCGGCGTAGCAGGTGCAGCAGGTTGTTGCGCGCGACGGCCATCGGGGTGTCTGGCCACAGCAGCGCCGCCAGCCGCGCGCGCGGCGTGGGGCCTTCCAGCGCGAGGTAGGAGAGTAGCCCCGCCGTTTTGCGTTCACACGGGACCACTGCGCCGTTCGGCGTCATCAGTCGCGGCGGTCCCAGCAGCGCCAGGCGCCAGCCGGATGGGCGTTCAGGCATGCCTCACAGTAGCAAACGCGTCGTGCGCCTCAGGCGGTGTGCGCGCCGCGAGAATCGCGGTATTTACCGGGTGCCGCGTCAGGAACGGTGGGCGTGCTGGTACCGGCACGTGGCGTTCAGCGGTGTGCCGCACCCAGTCTGCCGCAGCCTGCAGGTACGCGTCGGCGTCCGGGTGCCCGGCGGCGTGGCGCGCGACGTGCAGCGCAAACAGCGCCTCGCCGCGCGTCATGTCCGCCGGCTCCACCGCAGCGAGGCGTGCCTCGGCGCGTTTGCTGCAGCGCATGGCGTCGTCCGCACGGCCCAGACCCCCAAATGCGAGCGCGGCGCGCAGGTCCGCGCTGAGCTCATAGCCGGGCAATTCGTGCGCGCGCGCCAGTGCCCGGGCCGCGTCGGTAAGCGGCAGCGCCGCGTCCGGCGCGCTGGTGGCGGCGCGCGCCAGGAGCAGCCGCACGCGCGACAGCGGCCGATCCGCACCGTCCAGCAGCGCCTCAGCGCGCGCGAAGGGTACGCTCGTGTCCCTGCCGAGCGCGTGCGCAGCGCGGCCCAGCGCGACCAGCACCCGCACGCGATAGGCGTCCGGCAGGCCTGGCGCGTCCGCAACGGCCTGCAGGTCCTGCTCGGCCCGCGCCGCCTCGCCGAGCGCCAGCCACACTTCGGCCTCGCCCGCGCGGTAGTAGGCACGCAGCCAGCCGCTCAGGTCTTCGGGCGCGGTCTGCGCGCGCGCGTAGTGCTGCAGGGCCAGGTCGTACTCGCTCAGGTCCGCGTGCGCCTGCGCCACCAGCGCGTGCCCGATCGCGGTGTTCCACAGGCCTGCCGCGCTGCCCTCCTCCAGCGCCAGGGCGCGCTGCAGGAGCGTCAGGCCTTCACGCACGCGGCCCAGGTCGCACAGGCACACCGAATGGTTCCGCAGCGCCACCAGCAGGTTCCCAGTGTCGCCCTGCGCTTCCAGCAGCGCGCAGGCGCGCTGGTGCTGCGCGTCTGCCTCGGCGTGGCGGTCCTGGTGGTCAAGGACCACCGCGAGGCTGCTGAGCACGCCCGCGAGTTCGGGCGTGACGCCCAGCGGCTCCAGACGCGCCCGCGCATCCTCCAGCACCGTGACCGCCTGCGTGACGCGGCCCTGCGTCCATAAGGCCGCGCCAAGATCCGACAGGAGGCTGGCGCGAAGCGCCGGCGCTTCGTCGTCCGCCAGGGCTTCCAGACCGCGGCGCACTGCCACTTCCGCGCGGACACCCTCGTGGCACGCCGCAAACAGTTCTGCCTGCAGCTGCCAGGCGCGCGCGCGCTCGTGGGGCGTCGCCGCCTGCTCCAGCAGGGTGTTCACGGCGTGCTGCCGCGCTTCGCGGTCATCGCTGGGCGCCAGCGTCTGTGCGCGCTGTACCCACAGGGCAAAGGCCCCCGCGGCGTCCCCACCGGCCTGCCGGAGGCGCGCGGCACGGTCAATCAGCTCGGCCGCCTCCCGCAGTCGCAGCCCCGCACGGGCGCTGTCCGCCGCTCGCAGCAGCCACGGCAGCGCCTCGCGTGCCTGCCCTCCGTCCAGCCACTGCTGCGCGATGCGCGCGGGTGCGGCGCCCGCCTCGGTCAGCGCGCGTGCGCTGCCGCGGTGAAGCAGGCGCCGCACCGCGGCCGGCAACTGTGCCAGCACGGCCTCGTACACCAGGTCGTGCACGAACCGGTCGTCCCGCAGGATCTGCGCCGCTTCGAGGTCCTCCCAGGCGGCTGCCACGTCCAGCAGCGGCGCGGACAGCACTTGCGCGACCAGTTCCGGTGAGAACTCCCGCTGCAGCACTGCCGCGGCGCGCGCCACCTGCAGCGTCATTTTCGGCAGGCGTGCCAGGCGCCACGAGATCACCTCGCCCACCTTCTCAGGCAGTTTCGGCGCGGGTTCCTGCGCCCCCTGCGCTTCAAAGAACGCTTTGACGGACTCCACGGCGAACAGCGGGTTCCCGCCGGTCGAGCGTGCAAGGTCCGCAGCGCGCGGCGCGTCCTGCGCAGGGAGCATGCTGGTGATCATCGCGTGCACCGCGCCTTCTGGGAGCGGCGTCACGTCCACCCAGACCGCTTGCCCGGCCTTCACCAGCCGCTCGTGCACGGCGCGGGTAAAGGCCGGCAGTTCATCACGGCGGTGCACCGCCACGAAGTGTGGCAGTCCGCCCGGGCGGCCCAGCGGGAACATCGCGTCGATCAGGATGAATGCCGCTTCGATGGTCGCCTCGTCCACGTACTGCAGGTCGTCGAAAAGGCAGACGTCCACCTCGGAGAGTCCGGTGCTGAACGCGTACTGAATCGCTTCGTGAAGACGTGCGTCCGCGCTGTCTAGCGGCGGCTCGCCCGGCAGCGCGACTTCCGGCAGCAGCCAGCTGAGCGAGCGGCGCGCCCAGTCCGGCAGCGGCGCCTGCGCACCGTTCAGCACTCGGCGCAAGTTGCGCGCCGCGACGGTATACGGCGCAAGGTGATCGCCGGGCCGGCCGCCCAGCGACAGCACCCGGCCCTTGCTGCGCGCGAAGTCCTCGGCGAGTCTGGATTTGCCGACGCCCGGCTCACCGGCGATGATGATGAACTTCCCCGCCTGCCACGCACCTTCCAGCGTCGCCCACTCGCGACCGCGGCCGACCAGCACCGGCGGCGGTGGCAGCTGCAGGCGTGGCGCGGGCGCTGGTACCGTGGGCAGGCGCTCGCCGCGCTCAATGAGCCTCGCAAGCGCCTGGGTTTCCGGCATCGGCGTGGTACTGAGCGTTTCGCGCAGCGCCGCCTGCAGCCGGGCGTACACCCGCAGTGCCTGCGCGGCGTCCGCGCTGAGGTAGTGCAGACGCATCACGCGGCGGTGCGCGTCCTCGGACAATGGATCCAGGGTGAGCGTGCGCTGCGCGAGCGCGAGCGCCGTGCCGTAGTCACCCTGCGCCTCCAGCGCCTCGGCGCGCCGGGTGAGCAGCTGCGCGCGCCGGTGGTCCAGGCGTTCGCGCTGCACATTCAGCCAGTCTGCGAGGTCCTCGCTGTCCTCGACGGTCAGGCCCTGCAGCAATTCGGCCTTGGCAATCGAATCGGCGCTGCCGTCCAGCAGCACCTGCACGTCGGTACTGAGGGCCCCGGCGAGCGTCAGCTTCTCGTGCCCGATCACCAGCTCGGCGCCGTACGCGGCGCGCATGCGCCGCAGCAGCTGCACCAGGTTGTTGCGCGCCACGTGCTCCGCGCGGTCCGGCCAGAACAGGTCTGCCAACCGCGAGCGAGGCGTGGCGCCTTCCAGGGCCAGGTACGTCAGGAGCAGCAGCCCCTTCCCGTCGCACCGCACGGCGCGGCCCTCCGGGTCCCAGAGGTGCCCGGCCCCCATTACGGAAAGCCGCCATGCATCTGACGCTGTCATGTGACGCTGATCGTAGCAAAAACATGTACTGGTGCGGCTGCACACGCCGCGCCCCAGGGACCGGCTGGCGTCATACGCGCAGCGCCTCGCGGTACAGGAATTCCAGCAGTTCATCCACACTTGCGAAGTACCGCCGCTCGCCGTGTGTGCCTGTTCGGGTGGACGCCCGCCACGTCACGCCGTCCGCGTTGCCCTCCTGCCACATGCGCAGGACGTACACCTGCGCTGCGCGTGGCGCCGCTGCGTTGCTGTTCGGGTCCTCTTCCATACGACCTCCCTGCCGTGCGCCGGGCGTGGGCACTGCGGTGCCAGCCGTCGGGGGTCACGGTCTTGCAACGCTATTTGGCCGACCGTGAAACCAGGATGTTGCGCCCGACGGGCACTGCCCGCGGGGCACCCGACATCCTCATGCCATGCCTGGCCGGGCACGGTAAGGGTATGCACAGACTTGCCCTGCTCAAACTGCCCCTCATCGCTGGCCTGCTCGCCTCTTCTGCCCTCGCGGGCGGCTCCTGGCGCGCCTGGAGTGACCAGACGCAGCTGCCGCCGCTCGCCGAGCACCGCGACGAGCTCACGCAGGACCAGGACCGCGCCTGCACAACCGCCGTGCGTGACCCGCGTACGCCCGGCCTGGCGCCCGGCGGCGGGCAGAACCTCGACAAGATGATCAAAGACCTCGGGCGGATGCTGGCCGGGATGAAGCCGAGCGATCCGGCGTACCTGGGGCTGCAGCAAAGCCTCAAACAGCTCACCCAAATGCGGCGCAGCGGCGTCCCCCCGCTGCCGACAGGCACCGCCACCGGCGCCATGCCCTTCAAGACTGCGCTCGCCATGGCGGAGAAGCTGGTCGGCGCGCAGGCCAGCGAGGTCCGCAGCGCGGTACGCAGCGACGACGTAGCGGCGGCCATGGCAGCGGGCAGTCCGCGGCTGGCGCTCGCCCTGCTACTCGCGGCGCACCGCGCAAATCCCGAAAGCGCTTGGACGTTGGTGAACGCCGCGGGCGTGCTGTCCCTCGCGGGCCTGCCTACGGAAGCGGTCGCGTTCCTGGACCAGGCTGACCGGCTCGGCGGGTCCTGGCCAGCGCCGGGCGGCGTGCCCGGCCGGGCCCTGGCGCTGTCCAACCGTGGGCATGCCCTGCTGGGCCTCGGCCGCTGGAAGGAAGCTGAAACGCCGCTCCGCGCGGCCCTCAAGCTCGCGCCGGACCTGGCTGAAGCGCACGCCAACCTCTCGGAGGTGTTGCTGTGCCAGGGTCAACTCGACGCTGCCACCCGCGAGGCGCGCGCGGCCATGCGGCGGACCCCAGACAGCCAGGCCGGTGCGGACCTGCCGCTTAAGGAGAGCGTCCCCAACCGGCACGGCGGCGGTCTGCAAAGCGTGACGAACGCCGCGTCCCGCCGTCCTGCCCGGGATCTGTTTGACTTGTCGCGCGGCGCAACCTTCAACCTGCCGCCCCTCAAACTCCCCCGCCATCGCCGCGACGCCATCAAACTCCACGAGCACTACCTGCAGCTCGAGCGCACCGGGCAGGCCGAACTGCGCGCAATCAGCGCGCAGGCGGCGCGGCGCTCGAACGAGGCAAACCTCGACGCAGGCGAGCAGCGCTGGAAACGACTGGTGGATCAGGCCATCAATACTGCGTCCTTTGAGCCGGAATTGTGGGGCGCGTATAGAGCCGCGTGGGAGGCTCACTACGCTTTCTGGGATGCGGTACCTCGCTTCGCCGAGGCGCGCAATACCGCCCTGCGTGCCGCGTCGGATTTCCCGAGCTGCGCGGCGCGTGACGAGGCGCGCGACAAAGCCGAGGCGCTGTATCTCGGTGGGCTGCGCCCGTTCGCGGTCGGGCAGGAACACGCCATGGCCCACTACGTGTCGCTGCTCGTGAAGCACCAGACGGCCCTCGCTGCGAACCTGCCCGACCCGGCCGAGCGCGCCGCAGCCCGCCTGCGCATCGAAAGCAGCGCCAAATCACTGTTCTACGGCCCGATTGTGGGCGCCGCCATTCAAATGTCCGACGTGAGCAAGACCGTCTGCGACCAAAACAGTCTGCAGCCCGTTTCGCTCGACCTTCCCCCCTTGCCGGAACTGTCGGCCGACCCTTGCGGCGGCGTCGTCGCCAGCGGGAAGCTCAAATCGAAAGTGCCGCTGCCGACGCTGAAGGCTGCGGGGCTGGGCCTGAGCTTCGGCGTGAGCTGCAGGGGTCTGGACCTCGAGCTTTCCCCCAGGATCAGCGCCGCCTTCGGCGTCGGCCTCTTTACCGGCGCCAAGCTCGACTGGAACGGCTCGGGCACCCTCTTTTTTGGTATCAAGGCCGAACTCAAGCAGCCCAAGGGCACGCCCGGCAGCAGTGTCAACAAGTCTGGCCTCGGCGTCAAGGAAAGCATGTACTTAAAATTCGACGGCCAGGGCGTCGTGGACGCCGGCCTGCGCATCGAAGGCAAAGTTTCGCTTGGTGCTGGCCCCGACACCACGGCCGGTGTCTGGGAAGCGAAACTCGACCAGGAATTCGGCATTGCCGCAGCTGCAGCCTACTGGCGTGAACGCTGAGCGGCTCCACCCCCGGGGCTGGCTTGTATGGTCAAGCTTCAATTGTGGTGTCTACGCAACAGCTGTCCTGGACGTGACCCAGCCTTGTCGGCCCGAGCGCTCAGGGGCGAATGGTGCTGTCCTGAATCCCTGGCTCTGGGTTTCACGGTTGGCGCCGTGCACATTCCTCCGTCAGGGGAAGGGCAGCCGCTTCTGCCCCTCTCAGGGCCACTGCACGAAGTGGTTTCAACATTGTACGGATCCGTAAATATTGTGCCAGACAGCAAATGTATACGCTCCTGGTTTGCCCCGAAGTACAGCCGGATACCCCTAAGGCCGAGGAGCTTGTCTCCACGCCGCAAAACGCCCACGACTTACTCTCAAGTTTCCACCATGGGATAATGCCGGAGATGGGTGGCGGCGGCAGCTTTTTCCCGCATCTTCTGCCATTTTTGAGGATAACGACATGAGGCACTTCAATTCACCCCCAACATCCGCAGTCACGCCGCGCCTGGATCCGCTCGTGGTGCGGGTGCGTGAGGCTGCGCTGGCGATGCAGCGCAAGGACTGGGAGCAGGGGGTAATGGCGCAGGTTTTCCTCGAAGCCGGTGAGGGCAGCAGGGTGGCCCAGCTGGTACGGGCTGCGCTGATCTACAAAGGCGGCGAGGGCACGATCGCCACCCTGGGCAACAGCGGCGGCCTGATTGACTGCGCCATGCTCGGGGAAGCTCTGTGGCGGGCCGCACAGGCCACCGGCGAGGCCGCGCTTCAAGAGGCCGAGGCGCATTTGCGGCGCTACATCCTGGAGCGCGCGAGGCGCGCGCCCGACGGCACGCTGTACCACGCGGCGCAGCAGAGGTGGGTCGACAGCTTCCACTGCGCGCCGCCTTACCTCGCGGCCGTAGGCGAGCACGACGAGGCCATCCGCCAGGTCGAGGGGCTACGCCTGTACCTGTGGAATGCCAAGGCCCGGCTGTACTCGCACATCTGGGATGACGAAGCGCAGAGATTTGAGAACCCGGCATTCTGGGGCGTGGGCAACGGCTGGGCCGCGGCGGGCCTTACGCGCGTGATTGGCGCTCTGCCGGCCCACAGGCAGCCGGATCGCGAGCGCCTCACCACGTACTTGCGCGAGCTCCTCGACGGCTGCCTCGCTTTCCAGCGCCCGGACGGCCTGTTCCACAACGTGCTCGACCGTCCCGACAGCTTCGTCGAGACCAACGCGGCTCAGATGCTGGCCTACGCCATCTACAGCGGACTGCGCGGAGGCTGGCTCGGGCCAAGCTACCGCGAGGCTGCCGACCGCATGCGCCGCGCCGCACGCGCCCAGGTCGACGCCCTGGGCTTTGTGCAGGGCGTGTGCGGCGCTCCCAGCTTCGACGCGCCCGGTGTTGCGCCGGAGGGGCAGGCCTTCTTCCTACTGATGGAATCCGCAGCCGAGCGGCAGGCCCCCGAGCAGCCCTGAAGCAGGGGCCGGAGCGCAGGGTCGGCACAGCGCATGATTAGCCTGCGGCAGTCCACGACGGGTTTTGCCGCGACGACGCGGAGTACCCCACGGTGGTCACGCTCGGCAGCGACTACGACACCCAGCGACTACGACACCCTGAACGGCGTGCCGAAAGCGGCACTCAGGAGGCTGTAGACGAAGAATCGATCCAAGCGCTGTCCATAGAGCAACCGCCGAACCCCTTCAATGCCCGCCCGACCCTGCACCAGCCAACTTTCGACCCTGGAGAGCCCCACAGTTCAGGAAGCCAACGGACCCGGCACATACTGGTTGACACTCGTTCATCACGGCCTAGAGCGTTTGTCAAAAAGAGGACTTCTTTTTGACCAAGTAGGGTGGGTGAATTTGAAGGCGTGTTGGGAAGAATGGCGCCGTGAGTAGAAGGCCATCCTTCATGGCGTCATTCGGACAAATGCTCTAGGCTTGGGAAGCCCAATGTGCTCCTCTACTTCCGGGGTCTCCCCCACAGAGCAGTTCCCTTGTGGTCGCGGCTCAAACCAAGCTCAGCATCTGCAGTTGAGCTGTACTGTAAGGCGAGTCGCCGTAAGCTATGCGCTGTGGCGGAGTTCATCCAGATCGAAGCGTTCAAAGCTATGGGTGAGGAGGGAGAGCGGCAGGTCTTCGAGGCTGTGAAAGCGGCGTTTGCTGATCGTGGCGTCCTGGGCTTTTGGCGTTACCCAGTGGCGACTGAGACCAACGTCGGGGAGCCCAACATTGTACCCGTGGCGTCGATTGCTGCAGTGTCCCGCCAGAGAAACCACACTGGCGGGACGTGCGCTGTTCTTCGGATGCTTACGCGCTCAACGACCTGCCCTGCTCATCCAGGGCCTGGAAGTCTTGATCACTTAACGTGAGCGAAGCGGCGGCGACATTCTCCTCCAGGTGCTTTACCCGGCTCGTGCCGGGAATGGGCAGCATCACTGGGCTCCGCTGGAGAATCCACGCCAGCGTGATTTGCGATGGCGCAGCGCCGTATTGCAACGCCAGACCATCGAGCAGACTGCCAGGCCGAGCAAGGTCGCCAAACGCCAGCGGCGCCCAGGGAATAAAGCCAATGCCCTGAGCCTCACAGTACTCCAGCACCGCTTCGCTCTTGCGCGTGACCAGGTTGTACATGTTTTGAACGGTGGTCACTTGAAAGTGCTGTTGCGCTGCCTGAACCTCCTCGACGGAAACCTCGCTCAAACCCAGATGCCGGATCAGCCCCTCGTTTTGCATCTCCCGGAGCGCGCCAAATTGCTCGTCTCTTGGCACGTTGGGATCAATGCGGTGAAGCTGCCACAGAGGATGCTGTTCGAGTTTGAGGCGCCGGAGGCTCATCAGGACGCACTGCCGAAGGTACTCAGGACGGCCAACGGCGGCCCAGCGGTCTGGACCTTGACGCGTATTGGCGCCCTTGGTCGTGACCACGAGCTTGTGGTACGGTGCCAGCGCTTCTGCAATGAGGTTCTCGGAGACATCGGGTCCGTAGGCGTCTGCCGTGTCAACAAAGTCGACCCCCACTTCTGGGAGGCGGCGCAGCACCCGCAGCGCTTCGTCACGGTCTGCGGGCTCACCCCAAATGCCAGGGCCAGTGATCCGCATGGCACCGAAACCCAGCCGGGTGACTTCCAGGTCACCGCCAATCTTGAAGGTCCCGCTCTGCCGTGCATCCAGTGTCTGACCGTTGAGATTCGCCATGGTTTTATCCTCCTGTAGAGAAACGGGAGTTCGTGAAGCGTCGTATAGCTTCTGCCTGCGTCACTGCTCACCGCGGTAACTACCCACGCGGCGATGACGATCAGGCGAGGCCGGCACTCTTGACGCTGATGGGAGAGCCCAGGTTACCCCTGCTCAAACACAGCGCTTCCTCCACCGCATGGTCGTAGATGACGCTGGGCTGACTGCTCGCCTTTCTGTAGGAGACCAACCCCACTCCCTTCGCCTTCTGATGATGCTCTTGTAACGCAACCCAGGTGTGACTTGCCCCGCGCTCCGCTCGATTGGGTACACTCCAGTCTCCCGCGGTTATCAGGAAGGGGTATGTCCTTCAGGGATCACCACTTCATGCTCACCTTGCTGCAGCCACCTGACGGGGGACCGGTGCAGGTGGGTGGGCCCGCATTCACCGCGCCAAGGCCGCAGATGACCGCCGGCCGTCTTCCCCAGCCCCGACGCATGCCTCCTTTCTCTCGAGGCAAAGTGCGTTCAGGTGCAAACGAGTGAACTCGGCAGCAACCGAGCAGGCGAACACCCGCATATGTGTTTGCCTGTTCGGTCACCCGGTGTTATGGCAGCGTCCACCCTTCAATGGGAATTTGCCTATTCGGGGTGCGGGTCTCGCGTCGCGGCCGAGGTGCGTACGCTCAGGTGTGGAAGTGGAAGCGCCGCTCGCCTTCTTTCGCGATCAGCTGCGCCAGTTCTGTCATGCCAGCCGCTTCGTACCGGCCGCGCTGCTCGTGCATGCCCCGCCGTGAACCGAACGCCACGCGCTGGAACCACCACGCCTCCACCATCCAGGCCTGAACGGCACGCAGAAACTCCATTTCGAAGGCCCGGTCCACCCCCCGGCGCAGCCAGTACTCCACGCGGGCGTCGACCTGTTTCAGCCGCTCCGCCGTCTGCGAATCAGTTCGGTAATTGTCGATAAAGGGCGCCACCTGATTGACATACAACGACCCCAGGAACTGACCCTGGTCCGCGCTGAAGATGCTGAACCCGTAGGCCTCATCGCGGTCGTGCTCGCCGATGTGCATTGCGAGATCCTGCGCATTCTCTTTCAGGGTGAAGGTGTCTTCCGGCCAGGTGCTATCACTCCAGATTCGGAGGTCCCCCTGGGAGTCCATAACCGCGTCGTAATCCACGGCGTTGTCGGTCAACTGTTGACGGCGCAGCGCGAAACGCGGCGTGACGAGTTCAGTCGGAACAGGCAGGTGAGTAGGGTTGAGCGTCATATGGACCTCCATGGGGCACAAGGGTGAAGTGGCCCGCTGTTGCGGCAACGACTGGCTTTGGTCCGTGTGATCCGGATTCCGGCTGATACCGGGCACGCGCGACCTGAAGAGTGTCCGGGATGCACCGTGACAGCTGGATGATGCGGTGACGCCGCCCGTGAGGTGTGGGGCAGCAGGGCGGTCCAGCGTCGCCGTTGGCGCCATTCCAGCTGTGGCCAGACGGCGCTTTTCGGGCGGGGTGAGACTGACGGGCGTCCTGACCCGTTGCCTGCGGAACAGGCAGAACCGTCCTGCACGACCACGCGCCGTGCGGTGTGGCGCGGGGCACCCCAGCGAGGCATGCAGCCGGCCGCAGCGGACCGCTTCCTGGCGTGGCCGCGGTGGGTCAGGCCCCTGCCGCTCTTCAACTTCATTCCAATGCCTTCTCCAGGCGGGAGCGCGTTAATGCCGGCTCTGCGCGCCGCTTCCCACCTGTCCCGCCCAGAAGCGTCCTGCCCCCAGCAGCAGCAGCGCTGCAGGCAGAAGAAGCCAGCGCCACACCTGCGTGCCAAGCCCAGGTACCAGCACCGACTGGGTGCGGTCCGGGGAAACGTAGACCGGCACCGCTGCGCCCACCCGGTACTGGGCCCGTTGGGTCCATGCCCACTGCTGATCGCGTGACGCCGCGGAATGCGCCATCAGGTGATGGCCGACGCGGCTGACGCCGTCAACCTCGTACCGGTAGGTCACCCGCGGTTCGAAGTACTTAGCGGAACTCCACCCATACGCGTCACTTTCCTGAACCATCCGGGTCTCCACAGCCGACGACAACACCACCCCTGGCACGCTGGCCCAACTGGAGCCGCGCGTAACGTCATACAGCGCCGGCACACAGCCACCGTCAGGCCCACGAGGACCAGTGCGGTGCCCCCATGTTTCAGCGCGGCGTTCATCGGTCTCCGCCGCAGGTCGGGCAGGGCCGGGCGGGCGGCACCCCCCACCGTGCGGGAACACCGCCCGGTGGGCTGAGCACCCCCGCGCACTCCGTCAGCCGGCCGCGCCGGGGCGTGACCAAGCTCCCCGACAACCCCCAACCGGCTCCCCTGTTCTGCTGGAAGAGAGTGACAGACATGTCGCTGAACATACTCGCGGGCGCGTGACGCCCGCGAGACGGACAAATTAAGCGCCGGAGATTCATGGAGGGCCGTCCGTGGCCCACGCGGCGAATCGGCGGGGAAGGGGGGAGCGCGTGCGGCTGCTGAGGGCACCCGGATGACCTGATCCTCACGGAATGAAGTGAAGATCACGCCGCCGAGGAAAGGGAAAAGCGTCGGCGGCGCTCGGGTGGCGTTGGTGAGTGGAGATGGAAATATATACGATAAAGATGAAAATAGAAGAACCCCCCGTCCCCGAAGTCTCCCGCCCAGCGCCTGTGCCCTAGGCGAGAACGCCACTGCTCAGCACGCAAACGGACCATCACGGGATCATCCCGAGGCGCCCAACCCTGGTCTCGCTCAACTCTGGCACAGTCGGGCCGAGGCGCAGGCCACTGGTAAGGTTTGCGTGGCGATGCAGGGGGTGGGGGCCCGGCACACCGGTCCTGGGAAACCTCAGGCAGGCATCATGAAGGGCAGAGACGATGGGGGCAGCAATGCGTCTCCCTGCCCGGCTGCTCCCTGCTGGTCTCCTCCTGGGGGCTGCGGCGTTCGGCGTGACCCACCATCAGGTCAGCACGTCCACAGTCAGTGCCTCCGCTTCAGCGACGCAAGTCTCAACCACATCGCCAGTCAGCCCAGGACCAGAAGCGTCTGCGCCGGACGTACCGCCGGTTGAGCGGTCACTCCCGACTGTCCCGTCAAGCGCGGAATCCACCCCTGCTCCAGCACCTGCGGTAAAGTCCCCTGTGATCGCGCCTCTCCCCGTGCGGGCGAGCGTGCGTGGCGTCCAGCACGAGTACCAGCGGCTGAACAACTGCGGGCCAGTCACCATCGGTATGGCGCTCAGCCGCTGGGGCGGCACCTTGAACCAGTACGCCATCGCGCCGAAACTCAAGCCGTATGGAGGGGACGTGAACGTCTCCCCCGAAGAACTCTCGGCGTTCGCGCAGGCGCAGGGCATGGACGTTCACCTCGCGCGCGGCGGAGACCGGACGCTGCTGCGCTCCCTGCTTGCTGCGGGCTTCCCCGTGATCGTGGAAACGTGGTTCATCACGCACGACTCAGGCGGAATGGGACATTACCGTCTACTGACCGGTTACGACGACGCGTCCGGACAGTTCAGCGCGCTCGACTCCTACCTGGGACCGTTGAAGATGAATTATGCGAAGTTCGACGAGCTGTGGCGGTCCTTTGGGCGAACATTTCTCGTGGTCACTCCACCGGAGAAGCGGGCCGCGCTGAGCGCCGTGCTGGACTGGCGGGCGGACCGGGCCCGCGAACAGGCCGCGGCGCTGTGGACCGCGCAGCGTGAAGCGGCGCGGCGTTCGGATGCCGTGGGATTTTTTAATCTCGGGCAGGCCCACCTGGATGCCGGGAAGGCCAGTGCGGCCGCACTGGCCTTCGATCAGGCGCTCGCGGCGACGCCGGACCGATCCCTGGATCCCACGCGTCCCGCCTGGGTGCAGGGCGGACTGGCCTGGCGGACGCTGTGGTACGCCTTTGGGCCGTTCGAGGCGTACACCCGCACCGGACAGTACGGGAAGGTGCTCTCCTTGACCGGCGCAGTGCTGCGCTCGGTGCCCACCCACGAGGAAGCGCAGTACTGGCGGGCGCGGGCGCTCGCCGGGCTGGGCCGCACGTCCCAGGCCCAGGCGGCGTACCGGGAAGCGTTGCGGGTGCGGCCAAGCTTTACAGAGGCCCGCAGCGCCCTGGACGACCTGGACGAGAACACCTGAGGACAAGAACAGGAGCGGGCAAAGGAAGCGGAACTTCCCCTACCGGTGGAGCGGGACGACTTCCAACAGTAGGCACACGGTTTCGCCCGCGTACTGCGCGAACGTGAGCAGCAAGCGGTGCGTGCCGCCGAGTGAGACGGGGCACCCACGAGCTTCTTGACGTCCGCGCCCGTGAAATCCCTCCGGGCAAGGACGGTATACCCGCGCTCGAATTGCGCTTCAACCTCCGTGGAGTCCAGGTGGCGGTACGTCAGGACGCGCGCACACCAGGCTCCTGACGGGCGTAACAAGCCGAGTGTGGAGTTTGGGCTGTAGGGGGTTCAGGGTGGGTGCGGGAGATGGTGATCGGTCGGGCACCTGAGGGCGTGAAATGCAGGATGAAGGTGGTGTTCGAGGTGCCCTGCAGGAAAAGCGTCCGCCAGGACACGGGGTCACGCGCCCGCGAGATCTTCCCTCCCCCGGAGAGACGGCGACCAGGACCCCCAATTCTGCGCTCTTCCGCTCCCGTACAGTAGAGACGTGAAAAGTAACGCTCTCGCCTTATTCCTCTCGCTTACGCTCCTCTCCTCGGCCCACGCGGTCACGGCAGATGTGCTTGACGCCAAGCCCGCTACCCTTGTCAAGGTCCTCAGTGAGGCAGGGTACAAGCCCACACTTCGCCCCGGCGATGCCAAAACCGACCCTTCCATCGTCCTGAAGGTCAAGGACACGACCGTCTACCTCTACTTCGACAACTGCAAGAACGGCCTATGCTCCCGCGTGACCGCCAGCAGTGGCTTCGAATTCCCCGATGACCTCGCCGCTCTCCCCAGGACCCTGGCCACCTGGAACGCGGAGTGGTACACCCAGGCCTATCAACAAGAAGACGATGGCGTCTACCTCGACGCCTCCTACGTCCTCACGGGCGGCTACACCAAAGCCAACTTCAAAGCGTGGTTCGGCGATTACCTCGACGAACTCAACGATTTCGCAGACGAATTGTACTGAGCAGGATCACGCCACCGGCACTGAAAAACAAGGTGGACCTTTTCGGTCCTTTCCATAGCGAAAGGACGTTATCCCGCCTGCTCATCCTCCAGCAGGGATTCCCACGCTCCCAGTTGCTTGTCCCATCTCCCCTACCGTTCTGGCAGGAAGTTGGGGAGCTAAATCTCCCTCGGCCACCACTCGCGCGGCGTTCCAAACGGGGGCATAGACCGTGATCTCCACCCACATCAATGTGCAGGCAGACCTGGAAAAGCGCATTGCCCAGCATTATGCCGACCGCAAAGGGGGTCATGCCCCAAAGCGCGTGAAGACGGACCACTCCATGACTTCCCTCACTGGCCAGGTCATCCTGATCTCCCTGCGCGTTACCGTGGAGTCCTGACCCTACTCCCAGGCGGGGTTCTCCATTGCCTCCAGGTCAGGCGTGCTCGTTGGGTTTTCCCGAGCTGACGAAACCAAAGCGGGACCCACCCCTTTGCGTCACCGTGAACCGCCACCAGCCGGCACTCGTGTTCAAAAACACAGACCCACAGGCGACCTGCGCTGCCCGAATCTGCTCGTCTGAGGTGAAGTGATTTACACCCAACCCCACCCGCGGTGGAGGAGGGGTCAACCGCCCCAGCTCAACCGTGGATGTGGGTGCTCTCTAAGCTACCGGACGCCCTTCCAGCGTCGCGTTGGTGGCTGGTGGCGGACCGGGAGTTCATGGGTGCCGAGAGGTCGCGCTTCCTGCAGCGCAGGGGCGTTCGGATCCGTAAAGACGCCGTGTTGGAAGGGCCTCCTGCCAATGGCCGTGCTCGATGAGGCAACGGCCCGCCTGGCAATCTGCCGCTCGTGGGACCGACACGTACGGCCGAACCCCATGCCCCTTGATCAAGTGCCTTGCGTTGCGGTGCCCCAAGATCGTGGACTGCATCCAGAGATAGAATTTTGTTTGAAGCGGTTCCATATACTTAGAGCACCATGAATTCAATTGCCCGTATCGCCCGGGTGTCTTCCCTGCTTTCGCTCGCCTTCCTCACTGGCATGACTTCAGCGGCAGCTCCCACCGTTAACATCACCCTCGTCTACGACGCCGCTGGTCCCTTTGACAAAGCCACCAACGAAGCCGCAACTACCGGCCTGGAACGCGCTGTCAGGGAGCACGGCCTCCCCTATACCACAGCGACAGCGACCGATACTGCGGACCTCCTCCGTCAACTCCGGGTCGCCGCCAAATCCGGCAGTTCGCTGATCATCGCCACGGGACGTGACAGCGCCGAAGCCCTCAGCAGTGTCGCAAAGGAATTTCCATCTGTCCGCTTCGTGGGTGTGGACACCCTGCCCAAGGGCACCAATACTGTAGGACTGCGTTTTCGCGAGCAAGAAGGCGCGTTCCTCGCAGGCTATCTTGCCGCGAACGTCAGCAGTACCCATGTGCTGGGTGTGGTCGCCAGCGCCAACGATGCTGTCGCCAGAAAATACCGGGCTGGTTTTAAGGCAGGAGTGGTCTTCGCCTGCCCGGATTGCCGTGTGCTGGTGACGGAAGTGCCAGCACAAAGTGACGTCGTCGTCGTCTCAAACTTTGCCAAGAAGCAATACGCGCAGGGCGCTGACATCGTCCTGGCAGCTGTAGGCGCGAACAACCGGAGCGTGGTGACGGCAGCGACTGCAGTGCAGTGCCTACGGGAAGCAACCCTTCCCAAGGGCGTCACCTTCCGAGATGACCAATATGCCAAAGTCCCCCGGAGCGATCCCTACAAAGCGGATTGCAAAGGAAACACTCGACCCGTATTTGCCATTGCTACGGACAGTAGCAACCTCGACAGCGCAGGTGACTCAGATGTGGACCGAAAGACCCTCAATCACACCCTGACCAGTATAGTTAAACGCACTGACAACGCAGTGTTCACGCTGGTAACCGAGGTCGCGCAAGGTAAGCCCTGGCGAACTGGAGAACGTGGTTTTGGGCTACAAAACGATGGCGTGGAACTCAGCCTGGGCGACTTTAATACAGCGCTCATTACGAAAGAATTGTTGGCCAAAGTAAAAAAGGTAGAGAAGCTGATTCTTGGGGGAACGGTTAAGGTGCCCGTCCAGTAGAGGTCAGATTCCGTTTATTCGACCTTTTGCAAGAGTCGCCGGCCAAACTCGCAACGTGGAGTGAGACCGTCACACGTACGCTGAAGATGTGCGGCATACTCATCCGCGCCCTTCTTTCACCCTCTTTCCAGGAGCAGACCTTTACCTGGCTCTGCCCTGGTTTTGCGTACTTTCAGTGACGCCGCCTGCTCAGGCGTCGGTGTCCCCTGTCCAGGAAAGGCCACCTGCCCCTCGTGCGCGAAATCGGGGTGCTCCCACCCTCGCCCCGACGTTCTCAACCGTGTGGCCTGCCCAGCCCTTTACGCCGCCGGGCATTCGAAGAGTGGAAATCCACTGCACCGCGCGGAGGTGGCGTTCGAGGTCGGCCTGGGTCTTTTGGTACAGGGACGACGCATAAAGAAGCAAGGCGCCTGGACGGAAAGGTTGTGCCTTTCAGGACTGCGGGAAGGAGGAGGACCAGGGGCAGGGATGAGAAAAGAGGCCGGTTGGATATATATATTCTATTGCTCCCTCCACAAGCTGAAGTGCACCTGCGCGTTCTGGAGCCGGCGTCCTCCTCAGATTCACCCCTCCACCATCCAAACCCAAGGTGGTGATCCGTCAACCCCAAGCTTGAGCAGTTCTCCCACAGCGAAGGACCAGATGGGTCATGCACTCCCATCCTGCTCCGTCTCCCCTGCCCCACACCCCCTCCTAATGGTTGCGCCAACGGCGCTCATCCGGCGTGACTGGCATTCCAGGCCAAGGAGTCCGGTATTCTCGGCAGTCAAAAACTTACCCATGGGTGGGCCTGAAGCTCCACGAACTTCCAACCCAGATTAGGCTGGACGGTACTGTCTCTTCGGCTGATCAAGATTCAAGTTTGCCAACTCTCTGGTGTGGTTGTCCTCCACAACGTACAACCGCCCTTCTTTCGCCACCACCAAGCGGTGTTGCTGGTCAATGTCTGCCCATGGCGTCCGCCACAGATGGCCCGTGGGCGTTGGGGTGTGGGCATGTAAGGGGAAGAGACGGCAGAGCAGTGAACCTCAGCCGGCAGTTCGGCCCTGAGCGGTATGGAGTAGCGCTCCCTGAGCCGCCCTGGTTGCGGAAGCCGGCGGTGTGAGCCAAACGGCGGAGGCAACTCTGCGTTCCTGCCGGGTAACCTGCCCGCCATGTCCTCTCTGGCTTATTTCACCGATCTGGCGCTGCGCCGTCATGAGGGCAGCCTGATCAAACGTGGTCCGGCCGCCACCGTGGTGAGGTCGCCACACAATCCCACCTTCTGGTGGGGGAATTTCGCGCTGATGTCAGCTCCGCCTGTGGCCGGTGACCGAGGACGCTGGGAGGCGGTCTTTACTGCTGCCCATCCTCAGGCGCTGCACCGCACGTTTGGCATAGATACCCCCGGTGACGACGAGGGTGCGGCCGACGAGTTCCGCAACGCTGGTTACGAGGTGAGGTGCGACACAGTGCTGACCACCGCCAGAACGGTGCCGCCGCGCCGCCTCAACCGCGACGCCGAGGTGCGTCTCCTCCACACCGATGCCGACTGGCACGCGGCCCTCGAACTGCGCCTGGCCGTCAATGCCGCCGATCCTCACCCCTTGGAGGCCGCTGGCTACCGGGAATTTGCTGCCCGCAAGCTGAAAGCCTACCGCGCCGTGCAGGCCACTGGCCAGGGCGCGGTCTTTGGGGCGTTTGGCGATAAAGGCCAGATGCTGAGCGGGCTGGGAATCTTCGGTGCAGGTCAGGGCGTGGCCCGCTATCAGAGTGTGGAAACCCACCCAGCGGCCCGCTCAAGGGGACTGGCGGGGACCCTGGTGCATACGGCTGCCGAGTGGGCGCGTGAAGCTTTGGGCACCCAGACCCTCGTGATCGTGGCCGACCCCGAATATCACGCTCAGGCGCTCTACGAACGCGTGGGATTCCGTTCCACCGAAGGGCAGCTGTCCATTGAGCGTCGCCCAGCACACGGTTGAGGGACGGCTGGCGAAGGTCTGTCACGGCTCGCCTCGCACGCCCCCTCTTCTTACCCATTGCCGCCTGCGCCCCGGCCGAAGGTGCTGGTCTTCCCCCGCATGATGTCGCAGGCGGTCAACTGCTCGGCGTCCTTGAAGGGCGTTCCCCGAGACGCGGTGGCTAGAACGGAGTTGCGAATCAAGTCCGCCACCGCCAGCCGTCTGGGAGTGAGGTCCAGGCCGAAATCGTCTGACAGACAACTGGGTGTCGCCGAAGACCGTGAATCCCACGGCACTTGTGCCCCACTGCACATCCGGGAATTGCCCAGCACAGCGCTCTAAAAAAGCAGGCAGCCCTTGGCCGCCGTCATTGCCTCTGGGAAAGTAGGCCATCTCCAGCAGTTCATCACCGGCAGCCTGTGACCGACCCTATAGAGCCCCAGCAGGCGCAGCGAAAAACTTGCCGGACTATCGATCAGGGGTCATATCCGGTCGCCTCGAGGCCCGCACCGATGAAGACCATGACTTCGGCCAGGTAGGTGTCCAGCGACAGCGTGGGGGACCGGGCCCACCGGAGGGCGGCAGCGAACATGCTGTTGGCCATCAGGGTGGCCGTGAGCTCCTTCGAGATCACCCTGGAGTTGGGACGCTGCACGCTGGAGTGCAGGGCCGTGACCAGCCACGCCGTGAGTTGGGCATGCACCTGGCGGTCCACGTGCAGCCCCATCTCGCACGGCTGATCCCGACCGTCCGCGTGCACCTGGGCCATAAAGACGCAGACTGCACGCAGCAGGGCCTGGATGTCCGCCATGCTGCGGCCGGACCGGCAGGATCCATAGGTGTCCAGTACGTCTGCGAAGTGTCGCGCGACCACCTGCGCGAAGAGTTCGCTCTTGCCTGCGTAGTGGGCGTAGAAGGTGGCGCGGTTGACGTCCGCGCGGGCGGTGATGTCGCTGACAGTGGTGGCGGCGTAACCCTGTTCGTGCATCAGGGCCTCAAAAGCTTCCTGAAGGGCATGCTGCGTCCGTTTGATCCTGGGGTCCAGCCGGGTGGGAGCAGACGACATGGTGCACCTCGTGTTGGGTAGGCGACAAAAGAGCCTGGGTGTGCCTGGAGCGGGGGTGTCCGGGCGGGCATGCTGAGCATCACAAGTGTCGCCGAGGCAACGCCTGTTCGGCAAGCAGGACTGCGCCCACGCCGCGAGGTCTGGTGCACGGCCGCTCGCGCGACGTCTGCTGAACCCGTTTGGAAGGAGCAAAAGATGAAATCCGAGAAGTTTAACGTCAGCATGGTGGGGACCTTGTTCGTCGTCGCCTCATTGGCCGCTGTGGTGGGGGTTGTGCTGTACGCGCCCATGCTGAAGGACCCCGCCGTGTACTTTGCCGTTCCTGAACATGCGCCGAGAGTGAAATTTGGCGTTCTGGCGGAACTTATTCTGGCCTCTGCAGCCGTGGGAACCGCCGTGTTGCTGTTTCCGTATCTCAAACGGCAGCATGAAGGTCTGGCGCTGGGATACGTGGCGCTTCGCCTGCTGGAAGCGGCGCTCATCATCATGGGCGTCCTCAGTGTCCTAACCCTGCTGAGCGTCAATGTCAGCGTGGCCGAAGTGCCGGGTGAACGTCAGGTGGTCAATCAACTGTTGCTGGCGGCGCACGAGTGGACCTTCCTGCTGGGCCCGAACCTGTTGTTGGGCCTCAACACACTGCTGTGCGGTGTGCTGCTGTATACCTCTTGCCTCGTTCCGCGGTGGCTTTCGGCACTGGGCATGGTTGGTGCAGTGCTGGTGATCATCTCTGCCCTGCTGACGCTGTTTGGGATGCTCGTCCCGCTTTCGCTGGGGGCGGTCGTGTTGGCGTTACCCGTGGCCTTGTACGAGATGCTGCTGGCGTTCTGGCTGATGGTAAGGGGATTCAGTCCTTCCGCGTCCCCAGGTGAGGGTGAGCCAGCCCGCGGCCTGGCCATGTAAGGAGATACATAACCATTCAGCACTTGTCTTGATCGTCAGGAGCGCAGGGGCCGAGTGGATGTACCGGTACACTCAATGTGTTGGTCAAGCTGGACCTTTGGCCAAGCGGCGGACCGGCACCTCGTAGATAGGGCGTTCTGCTGTCTATGGGAGGGCCCCGTACTCCCCTGCCACGCGTCTGGATTTCCAGGGCCAGGACCCAGCGCCGGTTTGGACCCCACGAATCCTGTAAGCACCTCCACAACGCGTGGAGGTGCGTCTCTTGGTGCCCAGGTGCTCTGCTGGCCCGACCAGGGACGCTTCACGGTCTCCAGCGTCCAGCCCAGAAACGTTCCCTGTTCTCCTGCCAGTTTTCCAGTGTATCCCGCATCTGCCTCTTTCGGGGAAAGGCGTTCGGCACCCCCCGCAGGAGAAGGATGTCCACCTCATACACTTTGATTGCCAGAACGGGTCAGGGCGTATCCACGGGCAGATGACGCTTCCGTCCATGAACCTTTTTGCCGCTGTCGTACCCGCGCGGTCCACCCAACCCGGTGGTGACGGCCCCCTCAAAGGACAGAGAAGATGTTGTCTAGAATTTCCCGCAAAGACCTCTCACGGGGACGGCCCACAAAAGATTCGGGAGGGGCCAGCGGACCGAAGACGTTTCACCCGGCATCGGTGAGGTTGTTTGGGTACGGACGTCGCGTCACGCGCGCACCACCTCCGCTCCATCACCCCTCTATCCCATAAGCGAGTCAAACCCATACCAGCAGTTGCAGGCGCAATTGAGACCAGAGAAACGCCAGGGAATTCATTCGCATAAAATGGAGGGGGTTTGCGCGTCAGAGGTGTCAGCCAAGGAGAGTGGGTACGCCCGCAAGCATGGAAACGGGGAGAGGGAAAAGAATATCCCCGGTTTATATTCCCTCCAGGCCGGGCAACCTGTGGGGGAGCCCCCGGTGCCCGCGCGACCCACCTGGCCGGCGCGCCGTGCCGCAGGGCATTCCTGGGCAGCGCGTCCAGCAGTGTGGTCCGGACCGGACGCAGCACCCGGGGCAGCAGCGCGTGGTATGCATGTTCGAGCTGTTCCGGTGTGATGGGCCCGGCACTGGGCTGCACCAGGAAGGCGGTAAAAGTGGTGTTCCTGGCGCGGTTAGACGCGTTGGTACACGCTGGGCGCGCTGATCTCTGAGGAGATCGAGCGCACATCAGGGATGCTGGGCGCGCGGGAAGCACAAGTGCTCCGGATGCGGAAAGACTTGGCTGATGGGCGGGAGCCCACGGTGGAGGAAGTCGGGCATCACTTCAAGGTTACGCGCGAGCGCACTCGGCAGATCGGGGACAAGGCCCTGCGCAAGCTCAAGTACCGCCATGAACGCCGGCGCACCCTCCGGGACGATCTGCAGGCAGGGCTGAGGAGAGCGCAGGGCCGCTGCGGAAGGATCAACAGTCCTTGCGGCTGACGTGTCAGGCATTGGAGCGTGTAGGGTACATCTGTGCCCCTGACTTCTCCTTTTTCCGCCCGCGCTACGGCTTTGGAAGTCATTGCCGGCCATGACCTGCGGGGACAGACAGCCCTCATTACCGGCGGCGCTTCCGGTATTGGCCTGGAAACCACCCGCGCGCTGCTGCGTGCTGGCGCGCACGTGTTCGTCGCCGTCCGTGACCCGCAACGCGCTGCCGCTGCACTGGCCGGGTTGGAGGCCCGGTCCGGTCAGTTGGAGGTGATCACGCTGGACCTTGGCTCGCTCGCGTCAGTGCGGATGGCGGCGGCCAACGTCCTGTCCCGGGCCCCCCGGTTGCAGCTGCTGATCACGAATGCGGGAACCATGGCCACCCCCTTCGGGCAGACGGCCGATGGCTTCGAGACCCAGTTTGGTACGAATCACCTCGGTCACTTCCTCCTCACCACCACCCTGATGCCGGCGCTGCTGGCCGGAGCACCGTCGCGCGTGGTGGCGCTCAGCAGCATCGGCCACCGCCGCAGCAACGTGCACTTCGACGATCCGAACTACCGCAAGCGGCCCTACGAGAAGTGGGAAGCCTACGGCCAATCGAAGACGGCGAACGTTCTGTTCGCTGTCGAACTGACCCGCCGTTACGGCCCCCAGGGCGTCACCGCGAACGCCGTCCATCCGGGCGGGATCATGACGAACCTGCAGCGCTTCCTGCCACGTGAGGAACAGATCGCCATGGGCTGGATGGACGAGCACGGTCACCTCAACCCAGGCTTCAAGACGCCGGAGCAGGGGGCGGCCACCTCGGTCTGGGCCGCAGTGGGACCAGAGCTTAACGGGGTAGGCGGACTGTATCTGGAGGATGTCCGCGAAGCGTTCCCGTTCGATCCCGCACAGCCATTCAGTGGGTACATGCCCTACGCCCGCGATCCGGAGGGTGCCGAGCGGCTGTGGACGCTGAGCGAATCACTGATCGCCGACGCGGAAAGATGAAGCGTGGCCCAAAGCGTATACACTCCCGGCGTCCCACTGGCCACCTTAAAGCCTGCTTGTTCACCACCGTGCAACCCGCATGAACGCTCCTTCCCTGCCACAGATGAACGGTTTCCCGCGGTCGGCGATGTTCGGAGGAACCCCCGGCCAGGACAAATTTTCGTTCTCTCAGCTTTCAGACCTCTGAAAGCCTACACCCGTGGCAAGTGACCCGCTCAATCTGCGAGCATTCGGCCTTCGTCCACCTTCGGGCGCCACGGTAGGCCGAACCGAGCAAGTCAGCGATTTCGGTGGCAGAGTGGTCAGCAGGCCGCATACAGACAGCGTCGTGAGAAACGAACACCCGCCGCGTGGAACGGAGGTTGGGTTAAGCATGGTCGTGGCGTACGCCCTTCGTATCCTGAAACGAATCTGTGTCAGTCCTGAGGGGCGTATCTGGTGACCACAAGTTGATGCTGGGGGTGCACCCTCCCCCACCGTTTTCCTACGCTGCGCATCCCTGCCACCCTCACCTGATACTCCACCCGGACATCGGCCGAGCATCTCCAACTCAGCTCGGTTTACGGTTGCCCAGGCGCAGCCCGGTGTTTGCGCGCCTGACGCTTGACGCAGCCGCCGCGGCATATCCCAGCCGCTGTGGGATCTGTGAGGTCATTTGGATGCGCGCGGACGTCTGCAACTGCGAAATTGCCCACATCAGCTTCCATCCGCTGACTGGGATTCGCAGCGCCTCCAGCATCGGAGGGAGAGCTTCGCCCTGCGCCCGAATACGTGTAAGCGAGAGCCATTGCCAGTCCTCCTCAGCACCCGGAATGCTGGGTTCTGATTCCATCGGTAGCAGGGAGACGTCCGCCGTCCAGGTGGGCGCATGGACCTCACCACGCGCTATGCCCAGCGTGCACTCTCCCAGCAGGACCCTGTCATTCAGGCCATTCGGGCTGTATCCCAGGGTACATAGCGCGTTGAAGGCTTCCGGCAGCAGACCCAACACCAACAGCTGGTCTTGTAGCGGCTCCTGGTTGAGACGGACGGCCAGGCCCGCGCGCTCCAGCGGCTGGAGCCCGGGAGGAAACAGCACCATATCGGGAGCGGCCTGGCCATGAAGGAGTTGTGAGGCAGAATTTGCCTGCGTATCATCCGAAGGAAAGTTCAATGCGTACCTCTCGCAACGTACACTGCCATGCCCCTCCACAGGGTAAGTGAGAGCCGGCAGCCGCGCCCAGCGAACGTTGGGGGTACCATTGGGGGCAGGCGTGGGAGAAAGTGCACAGGAGTGCCGGCTCCCCTGGTCCATCTTCTCTGCACGGTTGGTGAAGGGCAGGAGGGAAGCGGTCAGAGCTGAGGAAGAGGGCCGTGAGCAGCTTGAGCTGAATGTCCGGTCCCACGGTGAAACCCGCGTCTTGATTGAAGGCCGTGGACCCCAGGTTCGTCTGGTGCACAAGCGGCACAGCCTGTGCTCCTCACAGGCTGGCATACCGCCAGCTGAGTACATCAAGGTCTGGGAGATCGGAAGAGGACACCTGCACCGATTGAGTCGGGCAGTTCATGTCGGTGCCCCCTGGTGTGGCCGCCGTTGCGCATAGGCTGGTGAAGCAGCCGGGTGCAGCGCGGCACCAACTGTCACCCCGGGGCACGCCTGATTACCGGTGATTTCAACACAGACATTGCGCTCCACCGGTGCCTTCAACACGCCGTTCGGTCGAGCTACGGCCCCCACTTACGGCACAACCCTCAGTGGGAGACCACCGCGTACCACATCGGCGACTCCCCCTCGCTCGGCCGCGTGATCAGCAACACCTTACTGCAGAACCTGCGTGTACGGCGGCACCTTCATGGGCACCGGCCACACCTGGGCCAAGTACCGGGTGACGCAGCCTGAGCGTAGGATGCGGGCCATAAAGCCGTTCCTGCCTCTCGGTATTGCGGCGCTGCCGACCGGCTGCGTGAACAGCTCTTCTTCGCCTTTTGCCCCACCCGGCACCCACGGCGGCGCGGTCAATGGCGGCACGGTTGAGCTCGCGGTGCCGCAGGGAACCACCCGTACGGTCACCATCAACTGCGGTCCGGTACCCACGGTCACGCCGCTGATCTGCAGCAAGTCCAACGAAGCCGCGGCACAGAACCCTGATCCCAACATCATCTTCGTCTTCCCCGCAGGCGTCACCTACACCGTTTCGGCACGGACCTTTACCACCGGTGCTTCCCACACCACTGTGACCGTGCCCTCCACTGTTGCCGCCGGCACGCGCTCCACGGCCTTTCTGGGCCTGACGCGCACCGACGTGCCTGCAGTCCCCCGCCCTGTCGCTTTCGTCACCACCGTGACGGCCCCTAAACCGTCAGACAGTCTGCGCCGCACTCCAGGTTCCGAGAGCGTGGACGCGGCGTCGACCCGGCTTTGGAGGTCAAAGGCCTTTTTTCAGTTCGTTCGTGGGCATAAGTCGGGCCTGTTGGTGGGGCGAGGCAGGCCAGGGGCAGTAACCGCTGCCATCCAGGCACTGGGGGGGGACAGCCCTCATTCTGCAGCGCTGCGCCCGCGCAACTGGTCAGCAGGGCAATTAGGGCGGCGGCCAGGCTCTTATGTGGTGGTTTCGGGCGGCGTCGGGAGAGTTGCAGTGTCAACAGGCTTCCCCAGGAACGGCTCCCACGCGGTGTACGCTCAGCCCTGCGCTTCAAATTCGAGGCAACCGAGATAAGTCAAACGCGTGTTCCCTGGAGTGAACAAAGTGTTTGGCGGGAAGACGCAGATCGCCGCGTCCAGTTGGCCCTGGTACTCCACCAGAGAACGCCACTGCGCGAACCACGAGAAACCCTGGAGGATTTCCAATCCTGGAAGAGGGGTGACCCCGTAGCGAGCCTCGATACACATCGGCCCGAAGTTCTCAAGCATGAATGGGGAAGGAATACGGTCGCCGTCCTCGTCATAACGGACGTGGAGGCAGGCAGAGACGTCTTCCCAGGACGAGAACCGACCTGCTGAAACGAAGAGATACACCTGAGACGGCGGCACGCAGAAAGCCTATCTACCTCAGGGGGACGGCGTACCATCCCAGGGTGGGTGACGGGCTTCTCGCGATGGGGACTGACATCAGATTCTCCCCTGGCCGTGAACCCTACCCCGAGTCAACCTCTGTGGAGCTCGCCCTGCCCGTAAACGTGGTGCTTGGTCAGGCCTGATGCACGTTCACTCCGGTGCGTCTGCCCACCGTGATTTGCTGGGAGCCTCCAAATACTCCGGCAAAGCCTCCCCAGTCAGGAGTTGTGACGGGTGGATTCTGGAGATCACAGAGGGGCGGCTCACCCAAAAGGCGGAGGTGCAGGCGAGACTCGCGGGGCCGTTCTGCCCCACGCCTCACCCGACTTCGGGTTGCGCAAGTGCAAGTGAGGACGCTGTAGGATGCGGAAGAAGACCCTGGGCGTCGAATGTTCGTCACTCTGATAGAGGGGGCACCCCCACCATTGTTGGTTCATGCAAGCACGACAGAAATATCGTTCACTGTAGGACAGGAACGGCGCCCTCCTCTGCATCCAGGATGCCAAACTTGATCTGGAGCAAAAGCATGGTTATGGAAACTTCGTCAAGAGACTGCCATTCCTTCGGATGACGCATGAAGCGAACTTTCACCCCCCATATGCAACGGCTTTCAGCGCCGACTCAGGAAGAGCGGGCGCAACGCCGTGACCTGCGAACGACACTTCTGCTCGGTACCCTGGTCGTCTGGATCTACGTCCTCTTCTGGTTGCCGCCCTTTCCTGCGGCCCAGGTCGCCACCGGGATCTTCGGCATCGGCTGGACCGCGGTGACCATCACGGCGTTCAGCCCAACGAGAACCGCGCCGCTGCTCTTGACGACGCTGTTGTTTCTCGCCGCCTTCTACTTCTGTGCCATCCTGAGCGTGGCGCTGTACGTCGAGCGCATTCCCTCGTGGCCGTTTGACTTCATGATGACGGTTCCCCTGCTGTACGTTGGCCTCCTGCGAGATCAAGGTCAACGCCGGGGGCTCATGCTGTGCGGCCTGTTTATCCTGGTTGCCGGCCTGATTTGTTTGCCTGCGTCGTTCGGGCAGAGCGCGACCGTCGAGGCCGAGCTCGTCCGGTTGGTGGCCAGCCGTTTTATTCTGGGAAGTGTCCTGTTTCTGGCTGTTCTGGGAAGCACCGAGCGCGTCATCGAGCAGCAGGTTGAGGCGAGAACACGGGCGGAGATTCGGGCACAAGAAGCGCTGCTCGACCCTTTGACAGGTTTGGCCAACCGGCGCGCGTTCAACGAACAAACGCCACCCCTTCTCGCAAGCGGTATGGAATGTCCCTGGGCCTTGATCCTCGTGGATGTGGACCGGTTCAAAGTGGTCAACGACCAATACGGACACGACGTCGGTGACCAGGTCCTGACGGGCGTTGCAGGGCGGCTCCGAGCAGCAACAGGTGAGCACGGCCTTGCCTACAGAGTGGGAGGAGACGAATTCGCTGTGGTGATGCGTGAGGCGGATGAAGGTGCGGTGACCCTCGTGGCGCGGCGCATCATCCAGACCTTTGCAGACCACCTGCAGGTCGGTGGACTTACCCTCGATATTACGGTGAGCGTGGGGATTGCCGTGGCGCCCACGCACGGCCGGACCGTGACTGAACTCGTCAAGGCAGCGGACCACTCCATGTACAAAGTCAAGCGGAGCGGGCGCAACAACTGGAAGCACTCCACAGTTTTGGACCGCACCCGTACAGGGTCGTGACGTTCGGTGTTCACGTCTCAAGGCCCGCACATGGATTCCCTTGAACTGCCACCCGGGCTCCGGCAAGCGGTTGGTCGCACAGGAGGAGCGGCCTTGTCCGTCACGCTTCCCGTCCCTGGGGACACGGCGGTACCGGGACGGGCGGAACGACCGCTGCCACCACGGCCGGAATTGAGGGGGCACCTCCATCCACGAACTGCGAGGTGTGCGCGAAGCCAAAGAACGCCGGAGCGTTTTCCAGCGTGGGACGACGATCTGCTCGGTACCTGCGGTCATCCGCTGCTGAAGGTCAGCGCGAAGGAGGCCGCGCGTACCGCTACGCCGCCGCTTTCGGGTACTGGGCGCAGGCCAGCGAGATCGGCGTCCCTGCGTAACCGGGAACTGCGGCCCCATCCCGTGAGCCCCGCCAGGTCCAGGGGGGGCCTCAGTCGCCCTCACGCCCATGCCCACAAGAGAAAAAAGCTCAGCCCTGACTCAAATGCAGGGGGAAGTCGCGCCTGAGGTAGTCCGGGACTGCTGCAGGCTCCAGAGGGGGGGAGATCAGGTAACCCTGGACATAGTCGCAGTTCAGGGTCCGCAATTGCTCGAGCTGGGCAGGCTCTTCAATACCCTCGGCCACCACCCGCAACTTCAGGTTCTTCGCCATCGTGATGATCGTGCGGACGAGTTCACCGCTTTCCTCACTTTGCAGCATCCGGTCGATAAAGGAGCGGTCAATCTTGAGGGTGTCCACCGGGTAAGACTGGAGGTAGCCCAATGACGAGTACCCCGTTCCGAAATCATCGATAGAAAGCTGCACACCGAGTTCCCGGATACGTCCCAGGGTCTCGCCAATCGTGTGCGAGTGCTGGAGAAGCACGCCCTCGGTAATCTCCAGTTTGAGGGCGTGGGGCGCAAAACTCGTCTCGTTCAGCACCCCGGACAGCGACGCGTACACGTCGGGAGCAGAAAAATGCCGCCCCGAGAAGTTGACGCTGAGGTTGAAGGAGGGCGCTCCCGGCAAGAGCTTCTCCCAGCGTTGCAACTGTTTGCATGCTTCGCGCAGCACCCAGCGGTCCACCTCCAGAATCAGACCGGTTTCTTCAGCCAAATCGATAAAGTCAGCTGGGTAGAGCAGCCCATGAACGGGATGTTGCCAGCGCACCAGCGCCTCGAAGCCCACGGTCTGCCCGGTGGCCAGCGCCATGATCGGCTGGTACAGCACCCTCAGTTCGTCCTGCACTGCGGCGCGGCGCAGGTCCTGTTCGAGGTGAATGCGCCGGACCGCGTGCTCGCGCATCTCCACGGTGAACATCTGGTGACCCGCGCCGCCCTGGGCTTTGGCCCGGTACATCGCGATGTCGGCGTCGCGCAGCAGTGCACCTGCTGAGTCGTATCCAGAATGTCCGTGTACGATCCCGATGCTGACCGAAACGAGGAGCTCCTGCCCCTGAATCAGGAAGGGCTCACGCAGCATGGCCTGAAGTCGGCTGGCAACCTGCCCGGCCTCCTCTCCCCCCAGAGGCTCGAGCAGCACTGTAAATTCGTCTCCCCCCAGTCGCGCGACCGTGTCCACCGGACGCAGGGCGTGCTGAAGACGCCCTGCAAAAGCCACGAGCAGTGCGTCTCCCACCGAATGCCCCAGGGAGTCGTTGATGACCTTGAAGCGGTCCAGATCCAGAAACAGCAGCGAGAAGCCTGCCCTGTTCGTCGGCCCGTGATCAAGGCGGGCGCGCGCCAGTGCCTGCTCCAACCGGTCTCCGAACAGGGTCCGGTTGGGCAGCCCGGTCAAGGCATCGTGAAAAGCGTCGTGTTGAAGCCTGCGGTTGGCCCCCTCAAGCTCCGCGTTGAGCTGCGCGAGCGCATCGAGCGCCTGCTTGCGCTCGGTGATCTCCAGGCCGTACCCGATCATCAGATCGAGTTCTCCCGTGGCCAGGAACACCGGGCTCAGACAGCGCATCATGTGCCGCACTTGACCGTCCGGCAGGGGGAACTGCTCTTCCCAGAACACGGGCGCACGCCGCTCCAGGACTTCGTTGAAGCGCTGACGCCGCTGGTCTGCGAGGCTGACTGGAAAGCCTCGGTACGCGCAATACTCGTAGTCGTCCTTGCCAATGATCCAGGCCCGGATGGCGTCATTTCCGATGGCCGCCGAATTACAGAACAGGTAACGGTGATCGGGACCAAAGACCGCCAACGGTGCGGGCACTGCCCTGAGGATGGTCTCGTAGGAGCGGTAACGCTCCTGCAGGGCGCGGCCCTCCACCTCGCGTTCAGTCACGTCCACACCGCTGAAGATGCAGCCTTGGATTGCGCTGCCCTCGCCCAGCAGTGGCAAGACCTGAGTAAACATGAACCGGGCTTGCCCGCCCGGCGGACAAAACTCGAGAAGGGTCCTTTCCGGAATCTCGCCCCGCAGGACCTGAGCGATCAGGTCCGTCACCCGAGTTTGATCCGCTGCGGCATAGAGCATTCCGCAGTGCTGCCCAGTGGGGACTGTGGGCCTTCCCAGGGCCCCGAGAAACGCCAGATTGCCGTCCGTCAACGCGCCTGCCAGGTCTGTCACGAAGATGGTGGCGGCCCAGTCCACCGCCTGCGACTGCCACGGCCTGAAGGGTGCAGCGGGAACTTGGGTCTCCTCTGTTTTAGCGGAGAGACCGGCGAGAAAGGCCCGCCACCCGGCGGCGTCCGGAGGAGAGGAGACGTCCAGGCCCAGTCGTCCAAGTTCACGGAGAATGTCGGGTCGCATGGACTCCCTTCCTGGTCAACGGTTTGGGCGTAGGCGTTCCCGGAGCGTTACCGGCGATCAGCGTATAAGGAAGCGTCTTACAGCACAATTTCAGCCCCGCGCCCGCTTGGGACCGGGCGGTGAGGCAGAGGAATGACGGGAGGTCTTCTGGGTGTGTGCGGGAGGTGGTGACCGGACAAGCGGTTCCGAACGCCAACGAGGGCGCGTTGCCGGGATGGGAGTGGGACTGGAAAAACCAACGGCTCCGCCAGGTCGGTGACTTCCACAAACAGATCCGGACCGCTTCCCGGTACGCGTCCATGCAAAATCAAGTGCTGGCCGCGGGGCCTGCGCTCCTCACGCCGTACTGCCTCGCTCCGTACGCCGCTGTGGTCACCACACTGCGGGGACCACAGCGGCCACCGGCTTCCCCCTCAAACTCAGCCCATGCTGGAAGCCCCACGCCCGTGAAAAACGCATCCACGTGCACGGTCTTCCGCATCTCCTATCCATAGCGTACGGACGAATGAACCCAAGCGCCGTGAATCTGGACTGACCCGCACTGTGTGGAGTTGGGTCGGCTGGAGCGCCCTCAGGACAGGAAGGAAAGTGGGTGCGCCTGCAAGCGTGGAGACCGGGGGGAGAGAGAAGAAAACGCCTGATTTCTGTATTTTCCTGACCCAGCTCGGCGTTGACCATTGAAAAAGTCAGGCGGCATCACGAAGGATGTTTGCGAGGCGGCCGGTGACGGCCCACGGGGCTCGAACCCGAGAACGAACACCAGGCGCGCCAGGGTTCACCTTTCCCAAGTCGCCTTCAGCCTCCTCAAAGGTTAGACCGTTAAACGCTGAACAGAATGCGGGCGGTGCCCCGGGTATCCGGAAGACACCAGGAGGTCTCGACTGTGCCTAGAGCGTTGCCCAAAGCGTTTGCTGTAACGGTCCTGCTCGCGTTCGCTTCTCCCCTCACTGCTGCCCAGGCCACCCCCGCGCCGCCCACCCCCACCCTCCCCGCCGCCGAGCAGGCCACGGTGAATGTGATCGAGCAGGCGCTGGGAAGCGTGCTGTACATTGACGCCTTCTCGCCTGGCGAGACGCAGGGCACCTTCTCCAGTCCCCTGTTCGCCGATCCGGGAGCGCAGGGCGATGAGGCCTCTGGCAGCGGCTTTTTCGTTAACGCCCAGGGATACGCCCTGACGAACTACCACGTGGTGGAGGGAGCCACGCGGCTGACCGTGACGCTGCGCGGCAACAAACAGACCTTTACGGCCCGCACCGTGGGCACCGCCCCCGACTTCGACCTGGCCCTCATCCAGGTCGAGGGCGTTCCCGACACACTTATCCGGCCTCTGGCCCTGGGCAACAGCGACACGCTGCGTATCGGGCAGACCACCATTGCTCTCGGCGCGCCCTTCGGCCTGCAGTTCAGCGCCACGACGGGCATCGTGTCCGCGACCGAACGCACCATCCCCACCGGCGTGCGCGGCATCGCGCAGAGCGCCATCCAGACCGATGCGGCCATCAACCCGGGCAACAGCGGTGGGCCACTGCTGGACTCGGCGGGCCGAGTGGTGGGCATCAACACGACCATCTTTTCTCCTGCGGGTGCTGCCACGGGCGTCGGGCAGAGCGCTGGGGTGGGCTTCGCCATTCCCATCAACGTGGCGGCCGGGTTGTTGCCGCGCTTGCAGTCTGGGCAGACCATCCTGGGCCCTGTGCTCGGCGTGAGTCTCGCGCCCTTCGACCTCACCGACCTGACCGAGCAGGCCCGGCAGCAGTACAAGCTGCCCCGCACAGGAGCGCTCATCTCGCAGATCACGCCCAGCGGCCCCGCCGCACAGGCCGGTGTAAAGGGCGGCACCACGCGCGTTCCGACCCCGGTGGGCACCGTGTTCCTGGGCGGCGACGTGATTACTGCCATCAACGGTCAGACCATCGGTTCTGCCGCTGACCTGCGGGAGTACCTGCTGACCCGTCAGGCGGGCGAGAAGGTGACCCTGACGCTTGACCGGGCGGGTCAGACGCAGACCCTACAGGTGACGCTCGCGCCGGGAACGGTCCCCGGCGGTAACCGCTAACTGGCCTGCCAATCACCCGGAGAAGTGACAGACTCAAGTTGACAGCCTGTTGGCCACCAAGGGCCGGTCCTCCCATCACCGATTTCCCTTACCTAAAGAGCATCAGGCGCGATGTGTTCAAAAAACCAAAGTCTCAGCGTTGGCAAGAGCGATTATTGTTCGGGCGAAAGCGGACGCCTTAAGACTCAAAAGAGCAGCGAATGTGGCACTTCCAGGCTCACCTTCCAGCAGCCTTTTTTGCTGCTTGGAATATCAGCTTCCGGGGTGGATTTGGTCAAAGCGCCCGCGAGGGCGCTGGCATGCAGGCGCCGGAGGGCTGGCCCAGTCCTCCAGGAGAGTCCAGAGGGTGCCGCAAACCCCTGTGGCGCCCGTATCCACGCTTGCATGGGGACGAACTTCACGGCGCCACCTCGTGCGCGGCGCTGGCCAGGAGGCGCGCCACCCGTTCCCGGAGCTCGGCGTTCCGCTCCCCCCATCGCGTCGCCAGGACTCGCGCAGCTTCGTCCACTGGCCGTACGGGACCTCGCGGTTGAGCAGGAAGCCGAGGGCGTTGGTCCGGTCGCGCGCCGCCCCGAACGTTCCCCCCCAGTCCCCTGCCACCTCGGCCGCGCGCACGTGAGGCAACCGTCCGACTTCGCGTCGCCGCCGAGCGTGCGCGCGAATTCTGCCAGGCGCCCGGTGAAGCGCACCGCGAGACAGCGGCCCTGCGCTGCCCAACCCAGCAGCTGTTCCTGCACGGCCTTCATGGGCTCGGGGTACCCTGCTCCCCGCTGACCTGACCCCCCACCGAGATGGCTGACGAGTTGCACGCCGCGTACCAGGAGGACCGCCGCCGCCGCCTCGCTCCTGCTGGCCCGGCCGCTGCTCTCGCCGTTGTAGGACGGACTGAAGGCCGGTGCCACGAGGCCGCGCCGGGCCATCTCCTGAACAAACGGGTGGAGGCCAGGGGGAATTCCCCTGGTTTCCACTTCGTCCCGCTGATTTTCGCAGCGCGTCAGGGACGGTGATGAGCCGTTGACCGTCCCCGAACTGCGTGAGCACGTCTTCCCTTGCTCCGACTGTGATCGGCGTCGGTTCTTCACATCCCTCATTTGAACGCGTACTGTGAAGTGAAATGACCATTTACGATTCCTTAAACGTAGGGCTGCTGGGGCGCCCCTCTTTTACGGAAGGCGAGCAGACGCACAGCGTACCACCGGGAAAAGCCCTGGGGCTGCTGTGTTACCTGGCACTGAGGGGAGAGGCGTCGCGGACACGGGTGGCGGGTCTGCTGTGGTCGGAGATGAACGAGGAGGCGGCGCGCAAGTACCTGCGGCAACTGCTGTACAAGCTGCGCGCGGGTTCGTTGGGCAGCTGGTTGGAGGTGGAAGAGACCTCGGTGCGGCTGCGGCCCGGCTTTACGTGCGACGCGCTGCGCTTTGAGGCGCTGTTGGAAGACGGGCAGCGCGCCCAGGCGCTGGGTCTGTACCGGGGTCCGCTGCTGGAAGGCGAGTCGTTTCCGGGTGCACCCGCCTTTGAGGACTGGCTGGAGGAGCAGCGGGAGCGGTGGGCGCTGCTGTGGAAGAGCGCCACGGAGCAGGAGGCGCAGGTTCAGGAAGAGCGGGGACACCGTCGCGGCGCACTTGCCCTGTACCTCAGTCTGCTGCGTGAGGACGCGCTTCAGGAGCTCTACCAGCGGTCGGTGATGCGCCTGCACGCCCTGCTGGGAGAGCGGGAAGCGGCGCTGGAGGGTTATGAGCGGTTCCGGCAGACGCTGAGCCGCGAGTTGCAGCTCAAGCCGCTTCCCGAGACGGTGGCGCTGGCTGAGGACATCTCTGCGGGTCGCCTGTCCCCCAGCACGCTGTTGCCGGATCCGGTTGCTGCGCAGCCTGCGGCGCTTCCCGCCGGCCAGGACCTGCCTCTTGGCCTTCCGCCCGCGCCGCTGACAGGCCGGGAGGCGGCGCTGGACTGGCTTCAGGGATGCCTTTTGGGGCCGCCGAATGTGGTGCTGGTCCTGGGCGAGCCGGGCGTTGGCAAAACGCGGCTGGGCGAGGAGTTCTGGGGCAACCGCGGGGGCTGCCTCCTCCTGCAGGCGCAGGAATTAACGCGCGACACACCCCTGGCGCCGATTGCGGGCGCTTTGCGGCGTGCGCTGGGTGAGGGGGCGTCCACCGGGCTGCTCACCCTGGAGGAGGTGTGGCGGCGGGAGGCTTCCCGCCTGGTTCCCGAGCTGTCTTCCGGGGAGCGGCCGGACGCGCCGACGCATGAGGGCCGCGCGCGATTTCTGGAGGGGTTGGCCCACGCCCTGGTCGCCTGCGGGTTGCCACTCCTGGCCGACGACCTTCACTGGTTTGATCCCACGACCCTGGAGGTGCTCGACGTTTACCTCAGCCTTCCGGGCGCGAGGCCACTGTTGAGCACTGCGCGGTCTGCGGAGCTGCTCGATCACCCACGCCTCAATCCCTGGCTGGCCCGGCTGGAACGTGACCGGAGGCTGGCCCGGCTGCCCCTCGCTCCCCTGGAGGAAAGTGAAGTGCGCCAGTTGGTGCAGCGCATGTCGGGCAGTGGCGGCGCCGTCCGCTTCTGCCGCCGACTGCACCAGGCGACGGCGGGCAATCCACTGTTTGTGCTTGAAACCCTGCGCGACCTGCACAGCTCGGGCCTGCTTGAGGTGGACCGGGACGGGTGGCACACCCCGTTTGACGCGTCGACCGAGGACTACGCGGAGTTGCCCCTGCCGCTGGGTGTTCGGGAAGCCGTACTGGGGCGGATCGGCCGTCTTGGCGCGGCCCCGAGGCGTCTCCTGGAGGCCGCCTCGCTGGCGGGAGACGGCTTCGCGCTGGACTGGTTGTCCGGCGCGACGGCCCTTTCGGAATGGGAGAGCCTCGAAGCGCTGGAAACCACCGTGCAGGCGGGCCTGCTGAGTGAGGGCCCCGGCGGCTACCGCTTTGCGCACGACCTGCACCGCCGCGCCTTGGCGGAGGCCATGAGTCACGAACGGCGGTGTCTTCTGCACCGCCGCCTCGCTGCCGTGCTCGAAAGCCGCCACGCAGAACCGGCCTTGATCGCCCAGCATCTGGAACGCGGAGGACGGATGGGCGAGGCTGTGGTGTGGCGCATCCGGGCGGCGCAGCAGGCCGAGGCGGTCTACGCCTACGACCAGGCGCTCGGCCACTACGATCGGGCCATTGCCAATGGAGCAAATTCCGAGCAGGTCTACACCATCATGCTCGCCCGCGAACAGCTCCTGTTCTACGCCAACGATACCGAGGGGCAGCAAAAGGCCCTGGAAATCCTCCGGCCCATCGCCGAGCAGTCCACCGATCCGCTCGTCTGGGGCTATGTCAGCCTGCGTTGGGCACGCCTTCACGTGCACCGCGGCGCCTACCTGCCTGTGCTGCAGGAAACCGCGCAGGTTCTGGAACGGTTGCAGGCTCTGCCGGAGAGTAGTGATCTGGCCCTCCTTATTGTTGAGTTTCTGGTTGTCCGGGTCGATGTTTTAAGCCGACTTCGGCGGCTGGAGGAAGCCGAGGAAGACCTTAAGCGGGTCTTGGTTCTTGGAGGGGAGCGGGTGCCTGTTCCCCTGCGTGCCACACTGCTGACCACTTGGACGTACCTCTTAATGGACCAAGGAGAGCTGGGACTGGCGCTCGTCAAATGCGCTGAAGTGGAAGCGCTGGCCAGGCAGGAGGGACAGGGGCGGCGGCACGCCATCACTTTGAATCTCCGGGCAAGGCTACTGATGCTAAATAACCAAGTCGAACAGGCGGCTCAGTCCCTGGAGGAAGCCCTCACCATCACCCGTCAACTTCGGTACACGGATTTGCAAAAGGCTTTTCTCGTCAACTTGAGTCAACTCTACCTTCGGCTTCAGAGGTGTGATGACGCTCTGGCGGCACTCGAATCACTGCAGTCCCTCCTCGGACCGCAGCCGTCAGCTCGGGACGAAGCCATAGTCCAGAAGGGACTGGCTCAAGCGCACTGGACGCAAGGCAATCCCATCGCCGCCACAGCTGCGCTGCACCGGGCCATTAAGGCGTACGATGGTACAGATGAGCGTGGCAACCAGGCCAGGATGCGCCTGCTGCTGGCCCGCTACCTGTTTCAGCAGGGTCAGCTGCATGAGGCCCGGCGGTACCTGGACGAAGCCCGCCCCCTCGTTGATCAACATCCTGTCCAGCAGCTGTGGCTGGCGATTGAGGAGGCGCGCGCCTTGCTCCAGGCTCACCCCCTCCGGGCTGTCGAACGTGTGAAGCCGCACCTTACGGCGACCGGCCCAATTGAAGACGTGCAGGAAGCCGCTCAATACGTACTGGCCGAAGCCTACTTGGCCCTCGGTCAGCGTGAGAAGGTGCAGCACTGCCTGAACTGTGTGCGGCAGCCGCCTTACCTGGCCGCGGAATACACCAGTTTAAGGGAACGTGCTGCACAGCTTCCGGAGCTTTCATAGGTGAATTTCCGCAGGATCTTCCGAGAAGCGTTTCAGGCGAGCCAAACGTAGGGGAGTAGCCGGACAATCCCCACGTGTGCTTGCAAACCTCTCTCCGGAAGCCCTCGACGATCAGGTACGCCCGTTTGGACTCGGCATATGGCCAACTAAAGCATTTGTCAAAGTGCGGCCTTCTTTTTGACCGAGCCCAGCAAACGAACTTGAATGAGCGTTGGGAGAATGGAGCCGTGAGGGGTGCCCTTCCGCGCGAGGCGCAGTTCGGACAACTGCTCTACTGTGCTGATCTTTGGATATGGCGTCGGGGAAAAGCCACAGAAAAGGTGGCTCCCCGATCTGGCAGGCTCTCGGCCCAGACCCGACCACCATGCCGCTTCATGATGCGCTGGACCGTCGCCAGGCCCACACCCGTCCCCTCAAACTCCTCAGAATGATGCAGACGCTGGAATACGCCAAAAAGCTTTCCCGCCCGTTCAGGATCGAAACCGACTCCATTGTCAGACACCCTGACGATCACCTCAGTGGCCGTTACCTCCGCCTGAACGGCGATGCGCGCTTCTGTACGGGGCCGGGTGTACTTCACGGCGTTCCCCAGCAGATTCTCGAAGACCTGCCGCAGCAAACGCGCATCCCCCTGAACTGCGGGGAGTGGCTCAACGTCCCAGTGCACCGGACGGTCTCCCAGGTCCAGGGCCTGATTGGACATGACCTCCCGGAGCAAAGGATGAAGTGGAACGGGGCGAAACTCCACTTCCATGCGAGTGACTCTGGCCAGGTCGAGGAGACCCTGGGTGATCTCGTCCATTCGGGTGGCCGCACTCTGAATCTGACCCAAGAGGTGTGCGGCACGTTGGTCCTCCGTGCCCAACCGGTGTCTCAGCAACTCACTAAAGCTTTTTACGTGACGTACCGGGGAACGCAGGTCGTGCGAAGCGGAGTATGTAAATGCTTCCATGTCGGCATTTACGGCTTCGAGTTCCCGCGTGCGTTCCTGAACCCGCTGCTCAAGCACCGTATTCAGTTCGGCGACTTCCCGTTGTGCCCGTGTGCGCTGCTCCAGCTCCTGCTGAAGGGTCGCATACAGGCTGGCATTCTCAACGGCCAGGGCAGCACGCCCCGCCACTTCGAGGACGAACGGAATGTCCTGCTCACCGTACGTGTGTTCTGAAGTGCTGCTGGCCAACCCCAGGACGCCCAGCGTCCGGCCATGGGCGGTGAGGGGGACGTAGAGCATGGAGTGAAGCTGCAGGGCCCGGACCGAGTCGATATAGTGCTCATCCCCGCCAGAAGCACGGAGCATGTCGTCCTCGGTAATCACGGGGATCAGCAGGGGCTGCCCTGTGCGGAAGACGTGTCCTACGGACCCAGACGACTCGATGCTCACGGGATAGCGTTGCGCCAGCTTACGCAACGACTCAATTTTCGACGGGTCCTCGTGGGCCACCGCAACGGGAACGAGATGGTCACCCTGGGGAAGTGAGACCGAGCACCAGTCGGCAAGACGGGGCACCGCCAAACGGGTGAGGGTTTCCAGGGTGTCCGTGAGCTCAAGGGACGTGCTCAGGGTTTGCGTGGCAGAAGCGAGGAAGGCAAAGCGTTCCCGCAACACTTCGGCCTGCTGACGCGCCTGACGTTCCTGATGCAGAACCCGGCTGCGTTGAATCGCCTGCGCGCACTGGGCGGCAAGGACACGCAGGAAGATACGCTCGTACGGCGTAAACGTCCGTGGTTCGCGGAAGGACAGAACCAGGACACCGAGGGCTTCCTCGTCCACGAGTAAGGGGAGGTCCACCACACTGCCGTGAAAATCGCGAATGTAGGGAACCACTTCCGGGTAGTCCTGGCGCGCTTGCTCCAAAGATTCAAGGAAGAGGGCTTCCCGCCGGTTGTAGGCCAATACAAAGGGCAACTGCGCACTCAGGGGAACAGTTTTTAAAAACGCGACGGCATGTTCTTCATAGGCATATGAACCCGTAAAGGTCAGCTCAGGCGCTGAAGGGGAGCGCAGGGACATGAAGCCGCCGTCCGCACCGATGGCTCCGATACCTTCATCAATGACGGCTTGAGCCACGTCTTCAGGCTGGTCTGTTTGACCGAGGAGTTGGACGAACTCAAGCCAGTCCTGAATTTTCTTTTCCGTGCTGAGCGGCATGAATGCGCATTCTCGCAGACGTCGGGTGACAGCGGGTCTGGACGGTGCTCACGTTCTCTGGTGAAGAACACGGAGGCTTGGAACGCCGCGCGTTAGCGTGCCTGGTCAGCCCTGAAGGCTTTGCGGCCGCGTTGAGCTTTCATACCTCTGAGCGTCCGCCTGCTCCATCACCGAGTACCTGCAGGCCCACCTTGAGCGTCTGCGGGGCTGGCTTTGCCCCCGTAGCGGCTGAAGCTGCCGCAAGGCAGCGCCCAAGGCGCGGAGGGTCAGGTCGATCAGGGCGTCCACAGGGGCACAGCCCCGGCGGACGGATGACGGCGCCGCGACGCCCGTGGCCATGGTCCTCCAAGGGGAAGCGGCCGGGAGGGCATCACCCTGACTGGCCACTTCCCGGCATGGCCTGTCAGTACAGCTTGTCTCCGAATTCGCCGAGCTCTTCCAGGTACTCGCCGAACCACGCGTTGAAGTTGGCCTTCGTAAAACCGCCCGTGAGCATGTAGGAGGCGTCGAGGTACACGGCCTCCTTGTCCTCGTACGCCTGGCTGTACCACTCGGCATTCCAGCCCGCCAGCGTCCCGGCAAGGCCACTCCGGTCCTTGGGAAACTCGAAACCGTTGCTGGCGGTCACCCGGCGGCACAGCCCGTCCTTACACCCACTGAAATAGAGGTAGACGTCGTTTTCCTGCACCTTGAGGGCAATGGAGGGCTGGGTCTTGGCGTCGCCGGCCCGGAGTTGGGGCTTGTAGCCCGCCTCACTGAGCAGCTTCACCAGTGAGGCGGGTTTGGCGTCCATCACGTCCGCCGCTGCAGCGTGAGCCGGAGACAGAACCGCCAACGAGAGGGCGGCGAGGGAGAGCCTAAGGAGCTTCTTGTTCATGCCCGCAGTGTGCCCGGGAAGGGATGATGGGAGGATGACGGCAGCCTGGAAGGCGACGTGACCCGCTCGGTTGCCCGGAAAGCCCTACTCCCAGCCCCCTGGGTCACGCGCCCCGGCGGACCAGTGGGCGCACTCCGGACCTGGCTTCCTGCGCCTGCCACTCCACCGGCGTTGGTGGGGCGGCCTGTCATCCAGATGCCACCGCGCAGTTCCTATCCTTGCCCCCACCAACCATGGCCTGCACCGCATACGCCACGTGGAGGGGACCACACCCTGACCGCCACCCTGCTGCTCTTGACCCTGGGCTTGAGTGCCTGCACCACCTCCTCCCCCGGCGGGCCCGCACCGAACCCCACGCAGCCTGCCCCGCGTGACCTCACTCCCGGCACCCCAAACCCAACGAACCCCGGCGGTCAGCCCACGGCGGGCTTTATCACGGGCCCTGTGATCAGCGCGCAGGGTCAGCCGCGGCAGGGCGTGGAGGTGGTGGCCGACAACACCCTGGCGTACAACGGCAACCTCATCACGCACACCGACGCGGCGGGCCACCGCAAGACCAGCGTGAACGGCATGCCCACCAACTTCGAGGTGTCGAATTGCCCACCCTACAACCCGAAGGTGTCGCTGGTGCCGGACGGCAACGCGGTAGTGCCCGGCGATGTGGGCGGGGTCATGAACTTCACCATGAGGCCCAACGGGTTCAAGCCCAAGCCCTAAGGGTGCCCCCAGCCGTATTTTTTGAAGTTTGAATTCCAGATGCCTGAGCATCAAGATCCAAAGTCTTTGCATCCAGCGTGAGCGCTGGACTGGCGATGTCACTCGCCAGCACGTCGGTGGTTACCGTGGCCCCCCTCACCGCACTGACAGTGGCGTTGTCGCTCCGCGCCTTCGTCACAACTTTGGTGCCGTTCCGGTCGGCGGGTCCGGCGTGACAGTACCGCAGATGGCCCCGCCCCGCGCGCCAATCAGAGCCAAGACAAGGGGGAACGCCGCCTTGCCACCTGGGAAGGGAACAGCCCGAAATCTTCTTACGGAGAATGGGGACATCATTTGGAAATGCGGCGAATGCGGCGAACCGTGCTCTGGAAATCTCCCAGGGTCAGCGTCACGCCGACGTTCATCCAGGCGGCTCCAGAGCGCACACCTTCGACGCCCTCGACTTCGTATAACCCGGCCTCGTCCAGCCCCCGCAGGAGCACGGGTGGCAGGGTGGTGGGGCGGGCGATGTGCGTCCGAAAGGCGAACAAGACCGCCTCGCTCCGGTCCTTGCTGACGTACTGCACCGCCGAGAAGGCCTGCTTCTGAGCGGGACGGAGGCGGTACTGGTCTCCAAACTGCACGATGTGCCGGACGGCTTTGTAGCGGGCAATCTCCCTGCGGGCGACTCGCCGCTCTTCTTCGGTCCAGTGGGCAAGGTGTCCACCCAGACCCAGACTCCCGGCCATGCTGACGTGCATCCGGAATTCCAAAGGCACCTGATTGCGCCCGGCGTCGGTGACCCAGGCTTCCATGGTGTTGGCGGGAAACACCTGCGAGAAGCCCTCCTGAATCTCCAGACGCGCGGGCGCGCTGGTGTTGTCACTGACCCAGATCTGGTCAGCGAGGCGCAGGATGCCCAGATCTGCGCGGCCACCGCCGCCCGAGCAGCTCTGCCACACCACCTTCGGATGACGTGCCTTCAGGGTGCCCCACACGTGATAAAGCCCCTGCACGTAGCGTACCCACAGTTCACGGGGATCGCCAGGCGCGCCGGGCCAGCCGGGTTCGGAGACGTTGCGGTTCATGTCCCACTTGATGAACGTGATGTCGTGCTCGATCAGCAGGCGGTCCAGGGTCTCGATCAGGTATGCCTGCACGTCCTCGCGCCCCAGGTTCAGAATGAGCTGGTTGCGGGCCTGACTCCGGGCGCGGGTGGGGTAGTGAATTACCCAGTCAGGATGGGCGCGGTACAGATCGCTGTCGGGATTCACCATCTCCGGCTCCACCCAGAGCCCGAACTCCATACCCAACGCCTTCACGCGCTCGATCAGGGGCTGCAGCCCATTGGGGAACTTCTTCTCGTCCGGCCACCAGTCCCCCAGTGCGCGGGTGTCCGCGTCCCGTCCGTGGAACCAGCCGTCATCTACCACGAACAATTCCACGCCGAGTTCAGCGGCGATCTCAGCGAGTTCCACCTGCCCTGCCTCGGTCACGTCGAAGGTCGTCGCCTCCCAGGAGTTGTACAGCACGCGGCGAAGCTCACCACCGCGCGGCACCACCCCCTGCCGGATAAAGTCATGCAGGTGACGGCTGGCCGCACCGAATCCACGGGCCGTGAACCCACCCAGGCTGGCAGGCGTTTCGAAGCGTTCACCTGGCTGGAGGCGCCACACGAAGTCCCAGTCGTTCACACCCAGGCTGATGCGGTTTTGCCCGAAATCGGTGACCTCGGCGGTCAGCTTCCAGTTGCCGCTCCAGGCCAGTACACCGAACCACACTGCGCCCGATTCCTCACCTGCCTGCCCGTGATCAAGCGCGAACCAGGGGTTGTGGTGGTGGCTGGTGGTCAGGCGGCGGCTTTCGAGCACTTTCACGCCCTGGGTCAGGAGCTCGCGGTGCAGCTGAAACTCGTCGGCCCAGCGGCCAGTCAGGTGCGACAGTCGGTCGTGCTCGCCCGCCGGTACATGCCACTGGGCGCTCCAGGCGCGGTCCAGCACCATGACGTCCTCGCCCTCGTTCGAGAGGGTCACCCAGCGCTCGATCAGGTCGTGGGCCGGGTGGGTCCGGTAATGCAGGGTGACGGCCAGCGGATACGTGGCGTCACGCAGGTGGAGGTTCAGCACACCGTCCACGGTTTCCGCGCCTGCGTACTGCAGTGCGAGATCGCGCGTACCGTCCGCAAACTGCACCTTCAGGCACGGCTCCACGTACTTGGGGCCGCCCTCACCCGGGTACTCCTCGGTAATCAGGTGTACAGGGCGGTTAAAGGACGACCACTCCTCAATGGCCTCTGGCCGTGGGTAATCCTCCTGGCGTGGCAGGCGCGGTCCCCAATAGGTGTGGACCAACTGGCCGTCGGGGTTGAGGCCAAACGCGTACCCGGTATGGTCGGTCTCAAGCACCCAAAAAGGTGTGGGGAAGGCGGAGGGCGGAGGAGAAGACAGGAGGGGGGTGGTCATGGCAACCTCAGTGGGAATCAAGGGTGGGGGCGGCTTGCGGGAAGCAGAATTCGGGAAGCCAGCGGGCCTCGGCAATGAGGAGTTCATCCGTCATTGCTCGGATCTCATCCAGGGTGAGCAACGCTGAAGCCAGGGGATCGAGGGAGACCGCGCGGTAGACGTGCTCAAGGCTCTCCTGCAGCGCGCCCGCCACGGCGAGTTTCTGAACGCCGGTGTTGGTGCGGTTCAGCGCGGCGAGTTGGGGTGGCAGCCCACCCACATGGGTGGGCTGTACGCCGTTTCCGTCGACGAGGCATGGTACCTCCACGCAGCAGCCGTGCGGCAGGTTGGTGATGAGGCCCTCGTTCGGAACGTTGCCGGTGATCACGGCAGGCGTCTGCGTCTCCACGGCGTTATGGAACTCCTTGCGGCTCTTCGCCTGCCAGGGCCGCCGCACCGAACGGGGCGGCAAGTTCAAAGTGCTCACTGGTCCGGACTTCGCTGCTCGGTAGGCCAGAGCGCAGCGCGGGGGCGAAGAGGTCAAAAGCCCGGCTGACGTTTCCACCCAGCACCACCCGCTCCGCTCCGAAACGTTCCACCCAGGGCTGAAGAATGTCCGCCAGATCACAGCCAAAGGCGTGGAAGACGGAGTGGGCAGAGGCGTCACCGTCCAGGGCACGGTGGGCCAGATCGTGGGCAGTGAGCGGCCCATGCCCGAGGGCCACCCAGGCGCGGGTGAGGGCCGCTCCACAGGCGAAAGTCTCGGCGATTGCTCCACGGAAAGGCCTGTTCCACAGTTCGCCACCAGGGGGAACTTCATCACCGGCCGTGATGATTCGGCCACCTGCAATGAAACCCGATCCCAGGCCTGTCCCCAGGGTGAGGCCGATCATCCGCAAGCTGCCCCGACCAGCTCCGGCCCACCACTCGCCAAGCGCGAACAGGTCGGCATCGTTGCCAAAGTAGATCGGCACGCCGGAAAGGGGCGTTTCCCGGACGTGATGTGCCAGCAGGGGTCGGAGCGGCACACCGAGCAGGGCTGGGAACTTGTGGGTCATCCGCGAGACGCCGGCATGGTGCTCGAAAGGACCGGGTACGGCCAATCCCAGGTGCGAGGGGCGACCGGAAACGTCCTTCCAAACTTCCAGGGCCGCTGCTGTCCAGGCGCTGAGAAGGGCGTCCTGCGGCGCGGCGTGACTGACCTCAAGCCGGGCCTGCCGCTGAATCCGCCGCGTTGCCAGATGCACCAGCGCAGCCGTCACATGACTGCCCCCGACATCCAGGGTCACGGCGTGCGCTGCGGAATCAAACATAAGAACGGGCGTAGACGAGCGGCGCAATCATGCCGGCTGCTCAGGCTGGAGTGGCAGGTGGGTGGTCAGGAAATTCATCTTCTCCAAGGTATGCTGGTTCTCCCCACCCTCGTGGCCATTGAAGGGGTAGACCCGGATCTCTCTGGGCCCTCCATAGTGGTTGTAGGCGGCATAGACTGTGCTTGGCGGGCACACGGTGTCCATCAGCCCCACCGAGAAGAGTGCCCGCGCCTGCGCGCGTGCGGCGAAGTGAATGCCGTCGAAGTACTGCAAGGTGGTCATCGCCTCCTCCACCCGGGCCCGGTGGGTGCGGAGGTAACGGGCAATCTCGCTGAACGGCGCGTCGTCCGTCAGCGTCACGGCGCGGCTGAAGTGGCACAAGAACGGCACGTCCGCCATGCACAGCTCAACGTCCGGCACCAGCCCGGCGGCAGCAAGCGCGATCCCCCCTCCCTGGCTCCCTCCCGTCACGGCGATGCGGCTGGAGTCCACACGAGGATGCGCTCTGGCCGCCTCGATCGCCCGGACTGCGTCGGTGTAGACACGGCGGTAGTAGTACGCGTTCCTGCCCAAGATCCCCTGCGTCATGAATCCAGGGAAATGCGGCTCACCGCCCGCTTGAGGGTCAGGTGTGTCTCCCTGGCGCCAGGTTGTGCCCTGACCGCGCGTATCCATCACGAAGTGCGCGTAGCCCAGCGAGGCCCAGAGCAGCCAGTCTGTGGGATATCCGCGTCCTCCCCCATACCCGGTGTATTCCACGACGCAGGGCAGTGGCCCCTCCGTTCCGCTGGGCAGCAGCAGCCAGCCTTTGATTGGTGCGCCGCCGAACCCCGTGTACGTGACGTCTTGCACCTCAATCTGGCGGAGCGGCGTGCGAACAGGATTGAAACGGGGGTTCAAGTCGAAGTCCCGGGCTTCAGTTAAGGTGGACGCCCAGAAAGAATTGAAATCGGCGGGAGGAGCCTCATCTGGGCGGTAACGTTCCAATTCGGTCCGTGGAAAGTCGAACTGCATAACACCTCTTTTGGGAGCGAGAGACCTGGTGGTCGCCCGCTGAGTGGGGACCACCCGATGGATGGAGGGGGTGGTTCTGGGACCGGCACGCGGCTTGAGGCACCGAAACTCGCTGTGTTCTCCGTGCGCAATGCCAGACGCAACGGACCACCACTCTTGATCCCGGCCCGACCTTGAGACGCTCGGTCCCCCCGGTCCGGCCCTGGTGGAGCGTGCTTTTAGGGGTTGGATCTCCAGCCAAGCGCGGTACCACGAACCAAGGAAGTCGTGCCACGAGGGCTCCGAGAGACTCACCTTCGAGGTGGTAGACGGCGGTACCCGCAGGCAGCAGCACCGTGTCCAGTTCCTTCAGATCCAGCGTTTCTTCAGTTGTATGGAGCTGTCCCGGTCCGTGCGACACCGCGAGGGCATGAAAGCTTTCGCCGTGGGTGTTGAGGCAAGCCGGGTGTCTTCCCTGACCTCGTCGAGCACGAAGTGGTCGCAGCGTAGGCGTTCGCGGCGCACTCCAGGCGCGAGTGGGAGGGCAAGGGCAGCGGGCTGCGTGGTCGTGACCTCGGGACGCTTAGCGGGGTGCAGGGTGCGCCCCGCACTGGCGGGGCGGTCCCTGTCATAGACGCGGTAGGTGGTATCCGGCGTCTGCTGCACCTCGTGCAAAAACAGTCCTGGACCCAACGCAGGCAGCCTTCCCGCAGGCATGAACACCGTGTCACCCGGCCCCACAGCCTGGTAAGCGGCATGGTCCATCACCTGGCCCGACAGAACGGCCCCTCGCAGCCGCTCTGGAGAGGTGCCCTCCCGCACGCCCGCGATGGGCTGCGCGCCTGGCTGGGCTTTCAGGATGTACCACGCCTCGGTCTTGCCCAGTTCACCCGGTCCGACCAACCGTTGCGCCTGCGCGTCGTTCGGGTGGACTTGGACGCTGAGCCAGTCGGCGCAACCGAGCAATTTGATCAGCAGGGGAAAGCGGACGCCCCGGGTATGGGTGCCCAGCAGGTCCTGGGGCAACTCCTGGGCCAGTTCGCGCAAGGGATGGCTTCCAAATGACCCACCTTGCACCCGGTTGTCCTCGTGAAGCACCCAGGCTTCCCCGGCGGGCTGGCCATCCCCGGCGGTGCCCAGCCGTGTTCCACCCCAGACCCGTGCCGCCAACCGTGACTCTAAGCGCAGCGGTCTCATCGGGCACCGGTCCACAGCAGGATGTAGAGTTCCGCGGTTATTGGGCACTGCCGGTCCATCACGAGGCCTCCTGGATTGCAGCGCCGGGCGCTGGCCGTTCAAAGGCCCACCGGCTCTCCCTGAAGGACGGTGACAGGCTGGGTGTCCAGAGCACGCACCCGCACGGGACGACCACCCAGGTTGGGGGCCGTCACGGTCCGGGATTCTCCAGGGCGCAGATCGATAAAGTTGTCGTCCCAGTCCACCCGGGTGTCCGCGTCGAGCCACACGCCCTTGGTTGGACGGCTGGCCTGGAGGCGCAGCGTGGTCGGCGAGAGGTACTCGGCGCGGAGGTCCGGACTGCTGAAATCCCGGTACTTGTACGGCTCGGGGAAATCCGAGGTACGGGCCACGACCTCTCTGTCCACGCGCAGCGCTGCGAAAAGGATCAGGTCCTCGGCGGGCACGTTCCAGAGAGCCAAGGGCGTTTTTCGGGCAGGCAGCACTCGGACCTCACGCGACTCCTGCGCCACCTGCTTGCCCTCCTGGGTGTAGGCGTACAGGTGCAGGGTGACGGTACGGGCGGTACGTTCAGCGCTGCTGATCCACACCTCAGTGGCGTTCCCGTTGCGCCGTAACCCAGCGACGAGGGGCGCCATTTCCCGCTTAATGGAGTAGAGGGCGGGCTTGGCAATGCCCTGCGAGTCGATCATTGCCCAACTGCTGACAGGCCAGCAGTCGTTGAGTTGCCACACGAGCGCGCCCGACACGGCGTACTTGCCAGGGTGCTCGAAACGGCTGCGGAAGTCGCGGTAGGCGTAACGCATCGCCTCCGCCTGTATGAACTGGGTGTGGTACACGAACTCTCCCAGATCCCGGTAGGTTCTCAGGTTGTCCGAGAGGTATACCGCAAGGCGCCGGTGCCCGTCTGGCTCGCCCCCCGGACCAGCGGCTTTGTTGTGGTGGACCACGGTGCGACTTTCGGGGAAGCGCTCGTCCTCCGGCGCGTATCCCTCAATGGTGCTGAGGGCGGGCGCGGACTGCATTCCGAACTCGCTGACGAAACGGGCCTGGAAGCGGGTGTACTCCTGATACGGCGCCATCTGCGCGTGCCAGACCTCCCAACTGTGCCGGTCTCCCACGATGGGGTCTGCGGAGTTCACGCCCCCCCAGGGGCTCCCGGGCCAGTACAGGCGTTGCGGATCGAGCGCCGTACACACCTCGGGCAGCAGGCTTTCGTAGATGACCCGCGCATCAAAGAGGTTTGGATCTATTCCAGGTCCTGACGCACCCACCGATTCGGCGATCGCGTAATCCTCGTTGTTCCCCGCCCAGAGGGCGAGGCTCGGGTGGTTGCGCAGCCGGCGCACGGCGACCTCCGCCTCCTCCCGCACATTCGCCTGGAATTCAGGGTAGGCCGGGTACATGCCGCACGCGAACATAAAATCCTGCCAGACCAACAGCCCCAGTTCGTCGCACAGGTCGTAAAAGACGTCCGCCTCGTAGATGCCGCCGCCCCACACGCGAATCATATTCATGTTGGCGTCCCTCGCCTGGGTCAGTCGCTCGCGGTAACGCTCCCCGTCAATGCGGTTCAGAAGCGTGTCATCGGGAATCCAGTTGGCTCCACCGATAAAGAGGGGTTGGTTGTTCACCTCGAAGGTGAAGCTGGTGCCCGGCTCGCCTTCCACGCGCTCCTGCACCACCCGCAGCCGACGCAGACCGATGCGCTGCGTTCGGCCGTCCAGCGTCTGCCCGGAGCGCTGTAGGGTGACCCGAACGCTGTACAGGGGATGGTCGCCCTGTCCGTTGGGGTACCAGAGCTGCGGCCGGTCCAACTCGAAGGCCAGGTCCGTACGGTGGTGGGCCGGCGCCGTCTGCCGGCCCAGGACTTCACCATTTGGGCCCAACAGTTCTGCCTCCACCTCCAAGCCGTTTACCGTACCGACCAGCGTGACCTGTACGGGCACGTAGGCGGCCTGCAGGTCCGGCGTCACTTCGCTCGGCACGTGCACATCCTCGATCCGGGCCTGAAAGCCGCGCAGCGTCACCGGCTGCCAGGGGCCGGCGGTGAGGATCACCGGGCCCCAGTCCCACCCGTAGTGATACTGGGCTTTACGGATGTAGACGCGGCTCTTGTCTCCGTTCCACGCGGCACGGCGGCCGTGCCGCGCTTCCAGCACGTGCCCGGTGTCCAGCACCGTCTCGAACAGCAGGTGCAGGGCGTTCTCCCCGTCCAGCAGGTGGCCCTTGATGTCCACCGTTCGGGGCACGAACATGTTCTCGCTTCTGAGCAGTTCCTCGCCGTTCAGCCACATTGAGCAGAGGGTGTCGAGACCTCCGAAGTGCAGCTCGACCTGTTCCTGAAGCCGCAAGGCCTCACCGGCAGTGAAGTTCAATCGGTAAAGCCAGTCTGCTTCTCCCACCCACTGCACTTCACGCTCGTTCAGGCCAAAGTAGGGATCGGGGATGCGTCCCTGGGTGAGCAGGTCCTGCTGTACGGTGCCGGGCACGGTCGCGCTGGACCAGCCCTCCCCGCTGCGGAAGTCCTCGTCAAGGGAGACGGAAGAGGTGCGCTGCTTGAGCTGCCAGCCCGTGTGAAGAGAAACGTTGATCATGAAGTCCCCTTGAAAAGACCCGGCTACGGAACGCAACCGGGGAAAGGAAAGGGCGGTGGATTTAGCCCTTGATTCCTGTGAAAGTCACGCCTTCGACGAAGTAGCGCTGTGTGAAGAAGAACAGGATGAACAGCGGAATCGTGAAGACCGTGGCGCAGGCCATGAGCAGCGCCCATTCCTGCCCATTGGCGGACTGGAACTGCTGCAGGCCCAGGGAGAGGGTGTACTGGGAGGGGTCGTTGAGGTAGAGCAGAGGACCGAGGAAATCCTTCCAGGCATTCAGGAACTGATTCAGAAACACCACGGCGAGCGCCGGTCTGATGAGCGGCAAGATGATGCTCCAGAACACCCGAAGCTCGTTGCAACCGTCAATCCTTGCCGCGTCACTCAGTTCGTCAGGAAGGGTGCGGATAAACTGGCGCATCAGAAAGATGAAGTAGGCGTTCCCGAGGAAGGCCGGGACGATAAGCGGTAGGAGGGTACCGGTCCACCCGATCGAGCGGAAAATCAGGTACGTAGGAATCATCGTGACCTGGTAGGGCAAAAGCATGGTGATCAGCACCAGGAAAAAGACCACTTCGCGTCCAGGCCACTTCACCTTGGAAAAGCCGTACGCCACGATGGAGGCTGATAGGGACGCGCCGACCGCAGAGAGCACCGCGTAGAGCAGTGAGTTCTTGACGTAGGACCAGAAGGGAATCTGCGAGAGTGCCCGCTCGAAGTTGCTCCAGATGGGGGGGTGGGGCACGAGCGTGGGCGGACTCTGGAAGATCTCCGCGTCGCCCTTGACGGCCGTAATGAACATCCAGTACAGCGGGAAGGCGAAGAACAGGGTCACGGCCAGCGCCACCAGGAAGGCGAGGATGCGACCTACGACCAAGTTGCGGCGGATGGAACCCTGGGATCTTGCTCCTCCTGCTTGAGCGCTGGATTCAAGTACGGTCATAGAACACCACCTTGGCGGAGGAGCGGAAGACGATCAGGGTGACGATCAGCACCGCTAAGAACAGCAGCCAGGCCATCGCGGAGGCGTAACCCATGTTGAAGAAGCGGAACGCCTGCTGAAACAGGTACAGGGAGTAGAAGAGCGTGGAGTTGACTGGACCGCCCTCGCCGCCAGACACGATGAACGCCTCCGTGAACACCTGGAAAGCGCTGATGATACCGGTGATGCTGATAAAGAACACCACGGGCGAAATCATCGGCAGCGTCACGTTCCAAAACTTCTGCCACAGATTGGCACCGTCGATCTCTGCGGCCTCGTACAGCTGGCGGGGAACGTCCTGGAGCGCTGCCAGCAACAGCAGTACGCTTCCCCCCACGCCCCACTGGGCCATGATGATCAGCGCAATTTTGGACCAGTGGGGGTCTCCCAGCCAGGTGGGTCCGGAAACGCCAATCTTGGCGAGCATGGCGTTGAGGAGGCCGACCTGCGGGTTGAAGATCCACTGCCACAGCAGCGCCGTCGCCACGGGTGGCACGATCAGCGGCACGTACATTAGGGTCCGGAAGAGGGGACGCGCTGGAATCCTCTGGTTGTAGATCAGGGCAAGGCCAATGGCGAGCCCCACGCCGAGCGGTACGGCAATCACCGTGTAGTAGAGGGTGTTCTTGATCGACGCGACGAACTTGGCGTCGGTCATCAGGTGCTGGTAGTTCTGCAGGCCCACCCACTTGGGTGCGCTCAAGACGTTGTACTCCGTAAAGGAGTAGTACAGCGACGAGAAGAACGGGTAGAGGGTGAGGACCAGAAAGCCAATCAGCCACGGAGCGATAAACAGCAGCCCGAGGCCGAGGTGGTTCCAGAATTTGCGTCGTTGCCGTATCCGCGTGTTGTCGCTGGAGTATTGGGTGGAAGCAGTGGACATAGCGGCTTGTTCCCTCCTCGGGATATAGGCAGGGCCGGAATAAGAGCTTCCGGCCCATGCGACACCTTGGAATATTCCCCACCCAGAAGTGAGGCAACGCGCGATTCAGCGGTTCTGGGACGCGGCCTGATCCAGATTCTTCTGACCTGCGGTGAGCGCGTCTCGCGGCGACTTCGCGCCTTGTTGCACGCTTTCAAAGGCAGTGTTTAGCTCCGTCTGAAGCTGGAGGATCTGGCTCGTGACGGGCGAGGTGTACGTCTTCCCACGGAACAGCTGGTTGGCGAGTTGCATCACGGGTTCGTTCAGATTCTTCTGGAACTTGCTGGCACCGACGACTGGTGAGATGTTGAACACGGCGTCGGCATGCTTGCCACTCACTTCAGGGCTGCTCATGTAGGCGATGAATTTCACCACAGCCCCTGGGTTTTTCGAGCCTTTGGGAATCAACCAGGCGTTACTGTTGATCCACGTGGCGTTCGGCGTGCCGCCCGCAGGATAGGGAATAGGTACGACGCCGTAATTCAGGTCGGGCTTGTAACGCTTGAGGTAGTTCCCGTGCCACTGCCCGTTGACTTCCATGGCAACCTTCTCGAGCAGGAAGGGGTCGGAAGCTGAGGAAGTGGTGGTCGAGCCGATGGAGCTGATGAAACGGGTCAGGTTGGCTGCACCGTACTTCTTAACGTATCCCTCCTGCCACTGAAGCGCTTTGAGGGTGCCGCTGTTGAGCAGATCGACTTTGCCGTTGGCACCGTTCAGCTTGCCACCGAAAATGCCGGTCCAGGGAAGGGGGGTGCCCTGCTGGAGCCAAGGGATGAAGCCCGCGCGGGTGATTTCATTACCCTTTCGGACCGTGAGTTTCTCAGCGGCAGCGTCGAGTTCAGCCAGCGTCTTCGGGGGCTTGAGGCCAGCCGCTTTGAACATGTCCTTGTTGTAGTAGAGCATCAGGTCGCTCGACATCTGCGGAATGCCGTAGGTCTTGCCGCCCACTTTCATGGCGTTGAGCGCCGTCTGGTTGAACGCAGAGGGTTTGAGACCCGCTGGAGCGAAATACTGGTCCAGCGGCAGGAGCGCGCCGACCTTTTGCAGGCCAGGGATGACGTCCTGACCCCAGTACAGCACCGCGTCTGGGACCTGCCCGCTCGTCACGGCCGTGAGGAACTTGCCCTGCGTGGTTCCCTGAATGCCTGAACCGGAGACAAGCACCGGGTTGACCTTGATTTCGTTTTGCATCTTGTTGAATTCGTTGGCACGGTTAACGACTTCCTGGCCGTCCGGTGGCCCCCAAGGATACCAAATGGTGATGTTGGTGACCGCTTGGGCACTGCTTGTTACTGCAAGAGCCACGACAAGGGAAAAGATCGGTCTACGCATGTGCATACTTAACCTCCCGAAGAGACGTTCAGTAACGCCCGCTCTGTTGTGTAACTGTGCATCAAAGTTACTCGGCTATTACGGGGCTGTCAAGTGGACCTGATCCATCTTTTCGGCCTATCTAAAAAGCTGTTACTAAACAGCTAAGACGCTGAAATGCAGTCCTCAATGGGCAAATTTCACAGCTTTCGCCGATGTGCAGACCGCTTTCCAATTGAGATTCTGGATCGTCCCACCCTGTTGTTTCTGTAACAAGGATGGAGCTAGAATTCGGGCAATAGAGGTATGCTGAGCCAACAACAGCAGAAGTGGAGAAAATCTTGACAACGAGTCCAACTATTCGGGATGTGGCCAAACACGCAGGCGTATCGGTAGCGACGGTTTCACGCTCCCTGAACAACCACCCTGGGATCACCGATACCACCCGCCAGCGCGTTGTGAGCGCAGCAAGTGAACTTGGGTATGACCTGAGCAACTTGCGTCAGCAACACGGTCGGAGTCGATTGAAACGCATTACCTTTCTCTACCGTCGTCAACGGGAGTCCGCTGGAGGAAATCCTTTCTATTCTCCTGTGCTGCATGGCGTCGAGGAGGCCTGCCGCACCGAGAAGATGGGCTTGTCCTACAGTTCCGTCGGCAGCGATGACCCTCTGCCCGAGCTGATCGCGCGCCAAGAGGCAGAGGGCCTGATCTGCGTGGGGTACTTCGAACCCCGCCAACTTGAAGCTGTCCTGGCGCTCAACCTTCCGGCTGTGTTGGTCGACCACTGGTACCCGGGGTTCACCTGCGTCAACAGCGACAACTTTGGCGGGGCTTACCTGTTGACCGAACACTTGATTGAGCAGGGCTACCGCCGCATTGCATTCATCAGTGGCCCGCAGACCCACTACAGCATTGCTCAGCGTGTGCAGGGCTACCGCCACGCTTTGCTGGCCCATGGCCTACTGCCAGATCCAGCGCTGGAGGCCGCGCGCTTTCCCTTGGATGAAGAGGAGGGTACGGAAAGCGCCGTACATCGGCTGCTGCAGTTGGAGAAGCGCCCTGACGCCATCTTCGCATTCAACGACGCTACGGCGTTCAAAGCCATGCGTGTCTGCCAGATGCAGGGCCTCCGGGTGCCCGAGGACCTTGCGATTGTTGGCTTCGACGACCTGGTAGGTGCAGCGCTGTCTTTCCCTCCTCTAACCACCGTACAGGTGGACAAAGAAGCCCTAGGCTCACGGGGCGTGGACTGCCTGATGAATCCCACCAGCTCAGATGCTCTCATTACCCTGCCTGTGTCTCTGGTCATCCGCGAGACCTCAACGAGAACGCAAGAGAAACGACGCAAGTTCTAGGTTGGACTTCGGACATTGGCAGGGGGTAACGACTGAACAGGTGCCAGAACCTGGTCCCAAGTAGTTACGCTGGGTACCGACTCACTTGATAACACGCCAGTATATTCCCTGAGCCCTGCCAAGTCCGCGTTTCAATAAGTTTCAAGGATACCGGGGGACGTCCCACAAACAGAGGAGTGCCTCCACCAGAAATCAGAGGGAAAGTCATGAGGTGAAGCTCATCAACCAAATCATGAGCCATTAAATGGTTCCAAAGTGCGCGTCCGGCAAATATAAAAATATCACGACCCGTCTCTTGTTTTAACACCGCAACTTCTCTCACCGCGTCATCAATTTTAATGATACGCGTATTGTCATCCCAAGGCGTCAACTCCTCCTGTGCAAGATGATCCGAGACAACAATCTTGTTCATTTTTCGCTGGAGCTCAGCCATCTCGAGCCGAATTGCTGTAGAATTTGGATTACCTGGTACGCTTGTCCAATATTTCATATTGTCCAAGAAGTTGGTCCTACCGCTTAGGATAAGCGTGTCTGCAGCACGCATCCGTTCTGCCATGAAGTGGTCGAAATTCTGATCTCCGACGTAATCCGGATGAAAGTAATCGAAAATCGCATTCAGATCTCGGTTCTTTCCTTCATAGTATCCATCGAGAGTGACAAGATTACCGACAATGAGTTTGCGCATGAAACCCCTCCTTTACAAATGACAGACATTCGATACCAGAAGTTGGGCCTAAGGATTTCACTGCGGAAGATGCTGGCGAGACCCTGACAGATGTTCATACTCTGCTTGTGAAGAGTTGAAGTATAGCTGCGAATGCGGCAAAAGTTCATGCCATCCTCAACCTTGTTCCTTTTCCTCTGCCCCCGGTACCGGGCACGGCGTTCGCGCTGCTCCTTCGCGTGGAGCTGAAAACGAAGTGGGGGAAGTTGCGGGGCAGCCGGCCCGCGGAGCACGCACTGCTCCGCTCGTACGGGCTCACGCCGCTGCTCTTGCGCCCGACTGAGGCGGCCTTGCCCTTGGTGGTGGAAGGACGCTGGCCCAGACGCGCGGTGCGAGATCATCTGAAGGAACCGAATGACGCAACAGGAGGGACCAATTCTTGAGAAACGTGCGGACGGCCAGGCCGTCTGTACGGAGGGTTCGCCGCCATGACGGACTCTATGCGCACTCCGGACAGGGCCGTCGGATGCTTTTTTCGTGCCCACACGGCACAAATGGGGATATCGGCTGTCGTTATGCTGCCGACCATGACCCTCGGCGCGCCCAGCTTCTCCCTCCTGGATCCCTATCCCTGGTATGCCGTGATGCGTGAGCGGTCACCCGTCGTCCATGACGCTCGCTCCGGCATGTGGATGGTTTTCGACTATCCAGGCGTGCAGCGCGTCTTGTCCGACTGGAAGGGCTTTTCCTCGCAGCGGGGCCGCCCTCGTGGAGGGGACGCTGAGCACGCCCTGTCGTCCAGCATCATTTCCACTGACCCGCCGCGTCACCGGCAACTCCGCGCTCTGGTCGAGCAGGCCTTTACACCAAGGCAGGTGCGTGCGCTCGAACCCCGCATTGCCGAACTGGTGGACGAACTTCTTACCCCCGTCGAGAAGAAGGGAACGATGGACTTCGTCCTTGATTTCGCCTCTCCCCTGCCCGTGATCGTGATTGCGGAGATCCTGGGGATTCCCGCCTCGGACCGGGACGCGTTCAAACGCTGGTCAGACGCAGTCGTGACGGGCGACCGGAGTGGCAGCCGTGAAATGGGCGCCTATTTCGGAGAGCTCGTCGAGCGGCGGCGGCACGCACCTGGCGATGACCTGATCTCCGGACTGATTGAGGCCCAGGTAGAAGGTGAGCAGCTCAACGTGCAGGAATTGCTGGGCTTTTGCATGCTCTTGCTGGTGGCCGGGAACGAGACGACGACCAACCTGCTCGCGAACACCCTGCTCTGCTGGCAGGATGCCCCCGAAGCCCATGAGGTCGTCTTGGCCGACCGCGGCCTGCTGCCGAACAGCATTGAGGAGTCCCTCCGCTTCCGGCCCCCCGTGCAGTCCATGTTCCGCACGGCTGCGCAGGATGTGGAACTGGGCGGACAGGTGATCCCGGGCGGAGCTCCTGTCCTGGCGTGGATCGGGGCCGCCAACCGAGATGAGGCGCAGTTCGAGCATGCAGCCGCCTTTGACCCATCGCGGACTCCTAACCGGCACCTGGCTTTCGGGAATGGCATTCACTTCTGTCTTGGCGCTCCGCTCGCCCGGTTAGAGGCAAGTGTGGCGCTGGGCGCTGTGCTGGACCGTCTCCCGAACCTTCGGACCGTTCCTGGTACAGCGCTGGAGCCCATTCCCAGTCAGATCGTCTCTGGTGTGAAGCACTTGCCCGTCACATTCGGTTGAACACCGGCTCTTCCACATGGAGCAGTGTCTCTTTGGAAAAGCGCGTATTCAGTTAGGGACTGCTTGCGTGGTGCAGGGACAGATGGTAGAGCACACCAATGGCTGGGGGGACCGCGAGCTGTCCGAGCGCACGCGCATCTCCAGCCACTTCACCCAGTTCAACCGCCGGGAAGCTCTGACGAGACCCTGGGCATGGAGCGTGGAACAGGCATTCACGGGTCTGGGCACGACGGTACCCATGGCCCAGGCCCGGGCAGGAGACCTGGTGCTCAGCCGGTAACTGGCCTTGCCAGGGTTTTGTGGAGGGAAAGTTCAGTCTGATTCAGACTGGAGCGAGATATGACGACCCCTCGGCAGAACTACACCGCTGAATTCAAGCAGGAGGCCGTGCGGCTGGTCGAAGTCGCGGGCAAAAGTTGTGCCCAAATCGCCCGCGACCTCGGCGTCCCTCCCCACTACGTCGCGCGCTGGAAAAAGCGGCAGGAGGTGCAGAAGGCTGTGGGACGCCCGTATTGACGGGGCGTGGCTTCCCTGCGCGTTCTGAACAGGAAGAACGGATCAAGCATCTGGAGCGTGAACTGGAGATTGCCCGTCAGGAGTGGGATGTGTTGAAAAAAGCCGTGGCCTTCTTCGCCAAACAAAGCTGATCTTCGCCTTCGTTCAGCAGTACCAGGAAGAGTTTCCGGTGGAGCTGATGTGTCAGGTGCTGGAGGTCGGTGTGAGCGGGTATTACGCAGACGCGGGGAAGGCCAGAGCGTGTCAGAGCGCGAAAAGACCGCGCCCAGACCGAGAAGATCAAGGCGAGTCATCAGCGAAGCCGAGGGACTTACGGAACCCCGAGAATTCAAGCGGATCTCGCAGATGAGGGAGAGCGGGTGAGCCGACAGCGGATCGGGCGACCGATGAAGGCAGCGGACCCTGAGATCCGCTGCAAGCGGCCGTTTCGCGTGACGACCAAGGCCTCATCGGCTCACCCAACCGCAGAAAATCTGCTGAACTGAGAGTTCAGTGCCGACCGGCCGAACCGGAAGTGGGTCACGGACATCACCTCTCTGCCGACGACGGAGGGCTGGCTGTATCTGGCCACGGTCATGGACCTGTTCTCCAGAAAAATTGTCGGCTGGGCGATGAGCGAACGTCTTCACACGCCGCTGGTCACCGCGGCGCTGAACATGGCTTGGCAGCGACGGCAGCCCGAGACCGGGCTGCTCCACCACTCCGACCGAGGCAGCCAATACAGCAGTGAGGTCTACCGACAAGCCCTGGAGCGCCTGGAGGCGGTTTAGAGCATGAGCAGCAAAGGGCAGTGTTGGGATAACGCCGTGCAGGAACGCTTTTTCTCAACCCTCAAGGTTGAACTCGACCTGCGCCAGGCACCCGGGACGTGTGCCCAAACCCGCAGTGACGTGTTCGCGTGGATCGAGGTGTTTTACAACCGGCAACGTCGCCATTCGTCGCCCTGCTGCCGTTCCCCGGTGGCCTTTGAGGAACAAACCACCCATCTGAACTACGCCTCCACTAAACCCTTGCAACTTCATCCTCAGGTTGCCGGAGTAGGACAGGGACATCTTGCTTGACCCCGCCCTGGCTTTGGCCAGCGGCGGAAGGGGGGCTTTTTGCGCTTTATTCGTCAACTCAGATCTGTCACTGGTATGTCACTCTCATTCTGAGAAGGTAAGTCATGGTTCGTTTTGAGCATTCTCTATTTGGTGCCCTGCTGATTACTGCCTGCAGCCCCGCTCCCCTTCCCTCTGGGGCCGAAATCAGTGGGCAATTGGAGCTTCCCGGGCCTTGGCCTGACGCTGTTAGCTTTATTCCCATCGAAATCTTGCCTCAGGCCCGAACCCCCGTTGCTGCGGATGGTACGTTCAGATTGCCCCTACCGGCCGCCATGCCTCCAGATGGCACCATATACGGCGATCCTACCTGCGAAGGAATGGTGCTGCAGCGTAACCCTCAGGCAGCGTTCGCTACCCTGCCAACTGATCGACTGAATATCTGGAGGCAGGGACATCCCTCCGGTACAGTCACAACGCGGAAGATTCAATCCGGCGTAGTGAAGACCTACCAGTACGTCTATGCAACGGCAGCGACAACAGTCCACGGCGTACAAACGTGTGGTGGAAGTCAAGAAACCTTTGAATTGGACTACGATTTGGGCTGGAATCTGGTGGAGTGGATTAATATTGGTGGGCGGCAGTTCGAGTTTACAAGTGTGCCAAATCAGCGCCTGATCTGGCGGTCCATCCATTGATTTTTCTGGGTACAGCCTTGCTGACAGATGTACATCAAACTGCCTCATGCAGAGCCAGTCGCTAAAGTTACCCTCTGCCCATACACCTCGCTGACCTGACCGATGTGACGATCGCCGGGGCAGTTGCACACCGCGTCCCAGGAGGACCGCCGCCTGGTCCCATCTGACCCGGACGAGGAGGAACGATTGGCCCTTGCGGATGACTTCGGCTGCCACGAGGAAGCCACAGCCGAGGCGTGGGAGGCTTGGCAGAGCGTGCTGGAGGGGCACGACATGGGGGACGCCGAGTTCTGGCTGCGCCTACCTGGCCGTAGTGGTGCGGGAAGCGTCCTGTGGGACGGCCCGAATCTTTGGGCTACGCGAGCATATTGAGCGTCAGGACCTGACTGCCTTCGAGGCAGCGAGCGCAGCTGTAGAGCTGATGGCGCTCGGGCTGGGCAGCAGTGCTGAGGACATTGGCTCGCGTTCGACCTGCCGCAACAGCGCTGCACCCGGAATCGAAGCAGCTCTACAGGAGGCCCTCAGCGTACTGGGCCGCGGCCTCACCCGGCTGAGCTTCACGAAGCACTACCTGACACTCCTTGACCTTCCCGAACACCTGCGGGAAGCGGTCCGGCGGAAAGCATCCTTGAGGTCCGGTTGCTGCGGCGGGCAACACCGGAGCAGCAGGCGACGTGACTGCCCCAGATTGAGGCACTTCTCCAAACTAGGCCCACGTTCCGTGGAGACGGGAAAGCCCTTTTCAAGTTCCACGTGGACACTTCGGCAGGTGAGCCACAAGTGGGGAACACCGTGGTTTGGGCAGGGGGTGACTGCGAGATCACGGGCACCCACCAACTGGTGGGAGACGCTGCTGACCGTCCATAGGACCCGTCGAACCATGTGTATTCCGCTACATTCGGCTGAGGAGGCGCACATGACAGAACCGGCCAGTATTCCCGTTGAAGCCATGCAGATGTACACGGAGGGCGTGGAAGCCGCGCGCCTCTCCAGTGGCCACAACCAGTTGGAACACCTGAGGGTCCAGGAACTTATGCTGCGGTTCCTGCCACCCACACCTGCTCACGTCCTCGATATTGGTGGTGGTCCGGGTGCACATGCTCTTTGGTTGGCCCAGCATGGATACGTTGTTGACCTGCTGGACGTCGTTCCTTTGCATGTAGAGCAAGCCCACGCTGCATCACAGCTTCAAACTGAGGCACCCCTGAATAGTGCTGTTGTGGGAGATGCCTGCGCCCTGCCTTTTGCTACGGGCAGTGCAGATGCCGTGCTGCTGTTTGGGCCTCTCTACCATCTCACCCAGCGCACAGACCGTTTGAAGGCCTTAAGCGAGGCGCACCGTGTTCTGCGAGCTGGTGGTGTTCTGCTGGCGATGAATGTTAATCGCTTTGCATCCACCTTCGATGGCTTGTTCGGGGGTATGTACGCCGATCCAGACTTCGTGGCGATGGCGAACCAGGACCTTGTGGACGGTCAGCACCGTCCGCCACCAGGGAAGCCGTACTTCACGACGACCTTCTTCCACCATCCGTTTGAGCTTCGAGACGAATTGTTGGAAGCAGGCTTTGCTGTCAGTGCTCTGCTGGGTGTTGAAGGGCCTGGATGGACGATGCGTGACTTTGACGAGGCCTGGGCAGATCCGGAGCGGCGTGGATGGCTGCTTCAAGTGGCTCAACGCCTTGAGGCAGAGGTGACACTGTTAGGAGCCAGTGCACATGTGATGGCGATCGCCACTTCCAACCCGAGGTGCATCTGAAAAATCTCACGGTAAACCGTTGGCCAAACGGCGGACCATCACCTCGTAGATAGGGTGTTCTGCGGTCTCCGGGAGAGCCTCGTAATCCTCTACCATGCGCCTTGATTTCCAGGGCCCCGCAAAGGTCCGCTCCACAACCCAGAGCCGGTTTGAACACCACGAATCCAGTGGGCACCTCCACGCGTCGTGAGGGGGCGTCTTTTGGTGCCCAGGTACTTTGCCAGGACGATTCACGATTTCCAGCGGCCAGCCCAGAAACGTTCCCCATTCTCCCGCCAGTTTTCCGGTGTATCCCGCAACTGCCCACGGGTGCTTCATCCGGGGAAAGACGTTCGCCGCTCCCCGCAGGAGAAGGACCACGCCCCCACGGGGAAGGAGGTCCGCTTCACGCACCTTGATACACATGACGGGTCAGGGCTTGTCCACAAGCAGATCACGCCTGCGTCCATTGACCTTTTTGCCACTGTCGTATCCGCGTGGTCCACCCGCCTTGTTGGTTTTGGCCGATTGGCTGTCAATACTCCCAGCGTCCTTGTTGCATCACGTCCTTCTCGCGCCCGGACCAACGCAGTTTGATGTGAAACGCTTCCCAGACGTCTTGTCGCCTCCACATCCTGTGAGAGTGCATAGATCGTTTGCCAAGGGGCAGATCGTGAGGCCGTACCCTACCGGACGACGGCTCCCGCGTAGGGCAGAGAAGATGCAGTCCAGAATTTCCTGCAAAGACCACTTGCGGGGACGACCAACAAGAAATTCAGGAGGGGTCAGCGGAGCGAGGACGTTTGGGGAGGTGATGCCCACGTTCTGCGCGTACCACCTCCGCCCCATCATCCCGGAAAACCCACGCCAGCACGCTATTCAGATGCACTTTCGCTGTACTTCGGGGAATATTCACAGGCCACGCAAAAACTGTCATGGACGTGAATCAGTCTTGTAGACCTGAGTTCTCAAGGGCGAACGGTGCTGGTTTGAATCCCTGACTCTGGGCTTCACGGTTGGCGCCGTGACCCCATTCCTTCGCCAGTTCGAAGGGCAGCCGCTCCTTCCCTTTTCCAGACCACATCACGAAGCGGTTTCAATATTGTAGGAGTTCGTAAATGCTGTGCCAGACATCAAATTCACACTCCCCTATATTTTCCTGAAGTACCTTTGGAGCCGCTTTGACAGCAAGACCCGAAGGGCCCATGGTGCGGTGGCCAGGCCACCCGGCAAGTCATGGACGGTCACTGCTGGGGAGGGCGGACCGGTGCGCTGCTGATCGCCTGGGACGCGGCTCAGTGTCAGCGGGACTTGTGCCGGGTCTCCCCTACCTACCGGGGGCACGTGGAATTTGGGGAGAAATGCTGTGACGTATAACAAGCGCCGAGCGCGCATGGCTGAGCTGTTGTCCAGAGAAGATCGGGCGGCCCTGCTGGAGCACATGCGTCTCTGGATGGCCGCGGGCTACAGCGGTAGTCCTCAGAACAGGAAGCTGCATGGGCCCATCACCAGAGCATTTATCCCAATTACAACATGAGCGGAAGGGTACCCCTCACGGTGCATTCCCATCAATGCTCATTCAAGTACGCTTGCTCTACTCGGTCAAAAAGAAGCCTTCTTTGTGACCAATGCTCCAGGACATGACCGACGCACCTGCTGCTTGAGGCGTTGAAGCGGGAGTAACCCAAACGCGAAAAGGCCCCACCCTGAGAACTGACAAGGATGGGGTTTCTCGCTGGTGCATGGTGCCCGTTCGTCAGAGGAGGACGTGGACTACTTCTCGTTCCGCAGTGGAAACTGTGCCTGAATTCTCCAGAAGCGCACGAAGCTCTGCACGTCGTTGCTGTCCCTTCTCGGTGATGACGTAGCTCCCCGCCGCTCCAAGTGAACGGGCGACCAGTCGCTCGGACTGGGCAAATCGGACAGCAACTCCCGCTGTTTTTAGGTTGACGTGCTGAGGAAGGAATGTCAGCCAGACATTGAGGCGAATGTGGCCGTCGGGCATAACGGCAATCAGATGATCAAGGGCCCGGAACTCACCCGGGGATTTCCGTGTCACGTTAAGAAGTTTAACATTTCTTGATTTTCAAATATGTCACAGGATCAGGTGGAGTTTAACCGGTAGTGGTCTGTGGATTCCCCGAATGGCAGAGGCAGAAGCCGCGCTGAAGAGTGCCAAAACGTTCCTCTCTCACGGGGCAAGGAGGGGTCTGGGATCAGGCAGCGCGAGAGCGTTGATTTACACCGCACCAGGCTCATGGCCCGGTGGGCATTGGCCAGGAGCCGGATGGATGGGGTCTCATGGCGCAGACCCCATCCGTAGGCTGCTCAACCACGCTTCTGCCTGTGGCTTCCAGCAGTAAACGGTCCAGTTGGACCCCATGTTCCAGGACAATCCCTTTGGGAGGGGTGAGCCTCATCTGCGCTTCTACGCTGGAGCCCCGCTCATCCACGGTGGGTTGCACGCCGGCAGCCTTTGGCGCACGCTGACAGCCGAACAAGTGGAGCGCCTGGCGGGATAGAGGGCAGAAAAACCTACCGCACAACCCACTCCAGCGAGTGCGCTCCACATCAGGTCAGCGGACCTCGGTACAGCCTCACCCGTGCCCAGGGCCAGAAGCACGAACAGCCCCAGCGCGACAACGCGCGTGACAGGATCACGCTTCGTGGCGATTCCACCGCTGCTGGCAGCCGCTCCGAAGGCTGCAGCAGCCGGCACGCCGCCAGCACAGTACTCAGGTCAGTCACCCAGCAGACCCCAGGTGCACCCGTGTGATCCGGCAGCCGGGGGATAGCTCTGCCAACAGCGCTTCTAGTACATCTCCCGCCCGTTCCAACTCCTCAGCGGTCATGGGCGGCAGCGCGTCGAAGAGGAAGTACGCCTCCTGGGTGCCTTCTGTGAGCCGGGTGCGGGTGCCCTGCCGCCAGTTCCAGGCCCGGCACGTCACCCCTGCTTCATCAGCCCACACCACTTCGCCGGGCGCAGGGTAATCGGTAAAGGGCGCGCCGTCCTTGTTTGTCTCGAACGGTTCTGTACCGTCTGCAACTCTCAAGGTCACCGGTCTCACGACGTGGGCCAAGTCCTCACCACCGCAGGGAATGGCAAAGCGCACGCTGACTGCGTTGTAGGCGTCCGCGAGTCGATTAATGGCGGGCAGTTGTCCACCTTTGAGCACGCGCGCGATCAAGGCCTCGGCGGAGTTCATCGTGCGCTTGGGCTTGACGCCAAACGCCCGAAACGCTTCTTGCCAGGCAGCGAGGTGTGGGTGCTCGGCAGGGGGCATGGTGGCGAACATTTGCCGGGCGTGCTCTTCGGCTTTCCGCAGCAGGGCGAGGCTGCGCGCGTCACTCGGTCCGTTCGTCAGGCCAGAGGCCAACAGGACGAGGCCACGGTAGGTGGGGAAGCGTTCAGCAACAGCTGGACTGATGTGAAACAGATCGTTCAAGAGAAGTCCTCCAGAGGGAACAAGAAAGATGTCATGCGGCGCAGCGTTCAGGCGGTGCCAGTTGCCGTTGGTCTGTTGGAGTCAGCTAGAGCAGTCAAGGCCGGGCCACTCAGGCTGTAATCCACCCATACCGGATTTGCCTGTGCGCCCTAGCGCTCATAGAAGCGCTGCCCAGAGGTATTCCAATCGGCGACGGTCCGGCGGACGGAACCACAACCGCGCGCGGTAGCGTTGCGAGCAGCCCCGCGCATAAGGTGTTCCCCGACGTGCTGCCCACGGGCCTCCTCGGTCACGTACAATTCTCTGATGTACAACGTGGGGCGGGCCGTCGCGGTGAAGGAAACAAAGTAGTACACCAACATCCCTACGAGGGTTTCGTCCACTTCTGCAACGGGAGCATGAAAGTCCGGTGGATCTTTGCGGAAGCCCTGCTCGCGCAACACGTCCTCGTCCACGGCAAACACGCCGAGGTAGTGTTCGAACTCAGCAAGGGCACGCATCAGGGGCAGCAGTTGTGGAGTGTCCTGCTCTGTGGCCAGACGGATCATTGGAGACACACACTCATCCTGGCGGGGAATTGGCATGGAAAAAAGGTCCAATTGAGGAAGAAAATGGTGGACCACTTATCTCCTCGGTCAGAGGATGTAACCGTATTGCCAAAGGGGAGATCACATGAAGCCCCGTGTCCTGGGTATGGTTCCGCCGTGCCGTTCGGCTCGAAATACCGCATCATCGACTTTGCCATCAACAACTTCATCAACGCAGGCGTATTTTCGGTCTAGGTGTTGACGCATTGCAGGGTCCAGAGCCTGACCGAACACATCCAACGCGGATGGCGCTTCGGCACCTTCCTCCAGGACCACTTCGTCACGCTGGTGCCCGCGCAGATGTACCAGAACCTCCACCTGATCGACAACCAACCCGTCCATTTTCAACCCCACGTGTCCGGCCCGCCCAGGCGTTGGCCGCGCCGCTGGTTCATCCCTGCATAAGATCCAAGGAGAACGTATGACGAACAGTGTTTCTCACCGCTTTGACGGCCGCGTGGTTCTGGTGACTGGCGCTGCTGGCGGGATCGGCCGCGCGGTGGCAGAGCGTTTCGCACGGGAAGGCGCCCAGGTGGCCGTCAACGACTTGAAAGAAGACGCGGTCCAGGCGGTGGTTGACAGCATCACCGCGGCTGGTGGCCACGCCCTGGCCGTGCCGGCCGACGTCTCGGACACCGCGCAGGTAGAGGCCATGTTCACGCACGTCGAGACGACGCTTGGGTATGTGGACGTGCTGTACAACAACGCCGGGTTGATCGACACCTCGCGGCACTTCCTGGACGCCGACGAAGCGTGGTGGGACCGGATCATCCAGGTGAATCTGAAAAGCGTGTTCCTGTGCTCCCACCGGGCAGCCCGAATCATGGCGCGGCGGCGCAGGGGCGTCATCATCAGCACATCGTCCGGCGGGGCGACCCGCGCCCACCGTGGAAACGTCGCCTACGACGCGACGAAGGGAGGGATCGAAGCCATGACGCGCGCCATGGCCCTGGATCTGGCACCCTACGGCATCCGGGTGAATGGAGTGGTCCCCGGCTTCATCAACACCTATGGCCTGACCGAAGAGCAGCTCAGGATGCGGGAGAAGACCGTGCCGCTGGGCCGCTACGGTGTGGCTGAGGATATGACGGGGGCCGCGTTGTTCCTGGCGTCGGATGACGCAGCGTACGTGACGGGACAGTTCGTATCCGTGGACGGCGGCGTACTGGTACAGCAGCGCTCAGCGAACGTGGACACGTTTCCCGTGGAGGGCTTCCCGGTGGTCGAGGCAGACCTCGCATGACGACCGCGTCGGGGGACGTGGCGGTCATCGGAGCAGGGATTGTCGGGGCAGCTTGCGCGTGGCGACTCACTGAGCGAGGTTTGAAGGTCGTGGTGCTCGAGCAGGGCAGTCCAGGGGGCGGGTCAACCGGGAAGAGCGCTGCGGGTGTTCGCGCGCAGTTCACCTCGGCAACCAACATCCTCCTGTCCAAGCACAGCATTGAGGAGTACGCCAGCATGCCGGAGGCCGGATACCACCCGGGCGGCTACCTGATGCTGGTGCCTGAGGCGCAGTGGCCCGCCCATCAACTCGCCATTGATCTCCAGCACCGGTTGGGCGTGCCCACAGAGCGACTCACTCCAGATGAAGCTCAGAAGCACGCCGGGTTTCTGCCAGACGGCCTCGGCGGCTGCACTTTCTGCAGCACAGATGGTTCCGTGGATGCCCACGGATTGACGATGGCGTACGTCAACCGGGCGCGGCAGGCGGGTGCGCGGTTTCTCCTGGACACCCAGGTCACCCGGATCCAGCGCTCCGGCGAAGTCTGGCAGCTCACCACGCCCACTGGAACAGTAGAAGCCCCACTGCTGGTCAACGCCAGCGGCGCCTGGGCCGGTGAGGTGGGTGCGTTGGCGGGGTTGGACATCCCCGTTCATCCCGCCCGGCGAATGGTCTTTACCACGGGACCGCTCAAGCTGCCACGGCCACTGCCGATGATCTTCGATCTGGCCAGCGGTGTATGGCTGCGCTCTGAAGGTGAACGCATCATTTTGGGCCGTGCCGACCCGGCGGATACGGGCTGGCGAGAGGGCATGGACTGGGACTGGTTGGAGCCCACGCTCGAAGCGGCCATGACGCGGTTTCCCTGGCTGGAAACGGCCTCACTGGATCGCCGGGCGAGCTGGTGGGGGTATTACGAGCTCACTCCGGATCACCAGCCCATCATGGGGCAAATGCCCGGCGTGGATGAATGGCTGAACGTGTGCGGATTTTCAGGGCACGGCGTTATGCAGGCGGCGGCCTCAGCCCGCGTCATCGCGCAGGAAGCCCTGGGGGAAACGCCATTCATCGACATCTCTCCGTTGCGGTACGAACGCTTCTCCCACATGCAGCATGACGTCACCGACATTCAAGTCTGAACGGTAACTGCTCAGCGGGGGCCTGGACTTAGCGCAGCAGGTGTAGGGGCATCTCCGACGACGCCTGCCCGAACTGCAAGAAATCGGTACACGCCCCGCTGGACGCGAAATCCCTTCATACGGCGAATGACGTGTTCGGCCCCCTGCCCGGTGTACGCGAGGACGCGATTTTCCAGACGTTGCTCCCTGGACAGAGGCGACGCGCGCGCCGCCTTGTGGGGTGTGATGGCGTGCCCATGACTTTTCCAGAGGCCTGGATACCCGGCATCTCCGAGGGGCAGCCGGACGAAACAACTTCAGGGCGTGGACCGCTCCTACACCCGCGGCTGTCCCCAGAATGCGCCCCGTCAGGGTACAGATCAGCACCTGAAGCTTCAGCGTGTGGCGCTTTTTCTTCTCCGCTATACCAGCGGCGCTGGGTTTTTTGGGTCGCCCACACGGGACCTCGGAGGCATCGACGGCCACGATGCTCTAGACGGTCAATGCCTCTCGAAGCGCGCGTTTCCGGGGCAGCCGGAACTGCTCGCTGGCGATGAGGGCTGGTTCAACCCGCTCCACCCTGCAGTGCACGGTGGCCTCACGCACGCCCCAGTCATCGCCAGGGTGTGCGAACGCCCGGTACCCGCGCCAGAATTCGAGGGTGAGCAACAATTGTTCGGCGACGCGGAGTACCGCTGGGCGGCCTGATTTCTCCTTCCGCCCCTCCCGTTCCGCCAGCACCGCTTCCATCTGTGCAAACGTCTCGGGATAGACCCCAGGCCGCCGCTTGAATTGCTTCCGATGCATCTTCAATGTGCGTGCCGGACGGTCTCGCTCCACCCTGCCAGCTTGGCCGATCACTTTCGCAGGAGGTCTACTCTCGCTGAGCTTAAAACGCATGTGCGCTGCACACCGCAGCCAGCAAGCGACGCACCAATCATACAGCCACCTATCAAAAAGCCGTCATGAATAAGCCTTTCGGCCCTTTATAAAATTGGTCTGGCTTTCAAACCTTGGGCTGCCGAGGTGGGCCAGCGGGGCTCTCACCCTGAAGCCGGGTATGTAAAGCAAGCCCAGAGCCCAGTAACAGGCCGCAAAGCAGGGCCGCCCCGGAACTTATCAGCACGTCCTGGCTGGGGTTAGAGAACGCTGGGCTGCGATTGGCACTCGCTATAGCCACCAGCTGGTTGAGGTCGATGATGTTTTTCGCCAACAGGAAGACGGTGGCGATCAGGACCAGAACGCCAAGGAACAACAGGACACGCTTGAGGTTATTGATAGTTAGGCCCTTCTGGTTGGGATGGGAGGTGCATTTGGCTTTTTCCTCTAACGATCGTGCCGTGCGTCACCGAGGACTGAAAACAGGACATACCGGCTGGATTGGTGGAGTCTTCCCAGTTATTCAAAGCGTGACGTATGGCTCATGTCGCCCTACTTTACTTCTGTGAAGAATCCCACCTAAATCCTTAGATATGAAGTAAGTACCAAGTTAGTGAGTGCCTTGCCATGGGTGAGCGGTTCCCCGAGCTCGGGGACGTCGAGAGTTAAGCGCATGAAGATGTGGCCCTATCCCTCCAAGAAAGGGTCCCACTTGCCAGCCAATAGGGTGGAGCACTTTTTCAAGGGCACGACTAGGTCAACGCTTTGGGGGAAGGAGACGTTCGGGCCAGTTCACCAAGCGACTGTTTCTCCAGAATGTGACGAACGCCTCAACCTGCTCGACGAACGTACCGAAGCTGGGCGACTTGACAACGTAGGAATTCGCCGACAGCGAGTAGGCCTGGTGAACATCTCTCTCTGTATTGGACGTGGTGAGCATAATAATGGGAATGAGACTCAATCGGGCATCCGCCTTGAGAGCTTTGAGGACGTCAAAACCATTCATGGTGGGCATGTTGATGTCCAACAGTATCACGTCTGGGAGGGTGGCCCCAGCCCGTTGAAGGACTTGAATGGCTGTCCTGCTTGACGAATAAGTCTGCACGAAAACAGGGTGCTCAAGTCCTTTAAAAGCTTCTTCAGCGAGGAGGAGGTCGGGCAGACTGTCGTCAATGATGGCGATGCGGAATAAGCGGATCATTTCTGCCACACCACCCATCATGCCTCTTCCCGAGGGGAGGCAATCAACTATTTTCTGCGCAACTGTTGCTCATTTCATCTCCTTCAAGTTTGTTGGTCACATCGGGACCCTGGCGTGACTACTCAGCAATTGTGTTGGTCGTCAAGGGAGTAAGGGCCGAGGGGATGAGCGGTGGTTGCACCGACACACAAAACGTGCCGGTACAACGCACGCCCACCCCCTCGGTTGAGAAGGAGGCAAGCGGTCATGGAGGCATGGGTTAGGCAGCGGATGGAGCATGCCACGGGGTCTGATCACGCACCATGGCATTGAGGTAGACGAGCAATTTGCGCATACATGCGACCAACGCGACCTTCTTCGGTTTGCCCTTCTGAATCAAATGATTAAACACTGTCTTCAAGGTTGGATTCCAACGTACAGCGGTCACAGCCGCCATATACAGCACTTGGCGCACCTCAGCGCGTCCACCCCAGATACAGCGGTGACCTCTTGATTTGTCACTGTCCCAGTTCAGAGGGGCGACCCCAACCAGGTTGGCAACTTTCTGCCTCGAGAGCGAGCCCAACTCCGGGAGTTGGGCGAGCAACGTCAGGGCCACGACCGGACCGACCCCCGGGGTTGAAGTCAACAGCGCGTATGTCCCCTGGAACTTCGGACTGTTCAGAATGGCCTCCTGGAGAGCCTGATCCAGCTGTTCTCGGCGCCCTTCGAGATACTGGATGACCTCTTGGACATCACGCTGTACATATGAATCCCGACTGCTGTGCAGTCGGTTGCGCTCCATGGTCAGGAGATCGACCATCTGACGACGACGGGCGAGCAACGCCTCAAGCGCACGTTGCGGGGCATCTCCGGGGACTTGGGCTTGGGGTTGCAGCGTCTGAGCGAACTTGGCCAAAAGCACGGCATCCATTCGGTCTGTTTTCGCATGCTTGCCCAACGCGCGACAGAAATGACGGACCTGCCGTGGATTCAAGACCGTCACGGCCAATCCAGCATCATGCAGGGCCAACATCGCAGCCTGTTCCAGGCCGCCGGTCGCTTCGAGGACGACCAGGTGGGGCTGAACTTCAGAAAGGCGAATCAGGAGTTCGGTGAGTCCAGCAGCGGTATTCTCTACGGCGAAGATTTCACCGCTGGGGAGCACGGCCACATCCAGGCGGGCTTTCGAGACATCAATGCCGACAAACATCTGTTCTGGCATACGCATCCACCTCCATCACGGTCAGGTGGGACAGGTTCCGGCCATCGCCAGGCTTGCTCATGCGAACTCCAGGGTTCAAGCAATTGTTCGGCGTCGAAGGCGGAACGGGTGTGACCCGGCGATCAAAGCTGAGTAACGGTCTTTTCGACCTCGCACGAAAGCGATCTGCCGAGTCTCAGTCCCGAATCCAACATACAAGCACGACCGTGAATGCCGTGCTGAGTAGTCACCTCAACGGGTAATTTGAATGTACCATCCGGCTGAGGTGGGAAATTTACAACTTGTACCACTGAGCTAGAATTGATATATCCATAGACGTGAGGAAGGAAATTTCCACTATTCTCATACTCTTCGTATTTCACCTCTGAATTAAGGAGGGACGGATCGATCATCAACACCACCAGGTTCGCCTGGCCACGGAAAATGGCATTTGCAACATTGATGAGTTGATCGTTGGTTGGCGTTGAACAGTGGATGAATTTTTGACTCTTAAGACTATCGTGTGCATAGTAACCCTGTTGTTCTGCTTGTTACCAAGCTTCTCGCGTAGTGATGTGGGCAATCATAGTATCCACCTGTATTATTTGGCATGAGGAAGAGAGACGAGGAAGAAAGACTTGATTCTATAACATGCTGGCCAGTTGCTCGGATTGAATCTATAGCCTAGTATTCTTTGTAGTAACGTATCTACTCAGCACGAAGTGGTTTGTTGTGTTGGGTAGATACTATTACCGAGAATTAATGGCTAAAGGCGGAGAGCCTCGACGTCAGGGTAGAGTCGGCAATGCGCTTCATACATGCGCTTGTAAAAGTCCTTACCTTTTTCCGTAGGAAAGACGTGATCTGCCCCTTGAAACTCCACGTAGCGTAACATCTCTAATGAAAGCCAGACTTCATTCCAATTGAAGCCTCCATAGTCTCCATCACCAACGTCCACTAGACCTTCAGGCGAAGACACGAGTTGAGCAAGTGCCTGCCATGTGACACGTCTGAGCGTTCCGATGGTGAGTGTCATATCCCTACTTAGCTCCCCAGCAATCTCTTGACCTGCTTCAGTAAGCTTTACACAAGACCATGGACCGCCTATGGCTATACCTTTGTAATTTTTAGTTAGAACCTTTATCTCTACCAAGTGTAAATCTGTTAACTTTCTCCAAGTGTTTTCTGTATACTCATCGAGGAGCCCCTGTTCGTAAAGGCGTATATCTAATGCCGAAGGATTGGGGCTTCCTGGCAAGGTATACCTCTGCCAAGACCAGACACTCTCTTCTTGTAAACGAAGCTGTTTCAATTTGGCCCTGTCTTGATATTCTTTTTCCGCTTTGTATTCCTCAAGCAGAGAGACGATATAAGATTTTTCTCTTAAATTTAGTTCTCGATTCATATATTATCCGGAGTACTTTAGGTTAATCACGAGAAATTAGGCATAATAATATCGCCACGAAAGATACTAACGAGACCGCGCCAGATACTCGTACCCTGCTTGTGAAGCGTCGATGTATAACTACGAATGCGGCAAAAATTCATGCTGCCCTTCGCTGAACGAAATCCTCCGGAGACTTTGCGCTTCACACAGGCCATCCGGATGTCCCGCTCCGCTTGATTGTTGTCAAACGGCACTTGTTGGTCATCAAGGAAGCGCAGGATCGCTTCACGGTGGCGCTGGCACCGCAGCGCCAAGTTGCGTCCCCGGGTTTGCTTCACCCGACCCCGTTGCTCAGGAATGGGTTCCGCTGGTGGATTCACGTCTAACCCCGCTTGCACCAACATGTCGAATCGGTCCAAGAATGCGGCTTTTCCCTCTGAGGTCAGCGTCCCTGCTTTGTGCTCGTGATAGACGAGCTGCATGGCGCTGCGTAGTTCTCCTGCCCAGATTTGTCCATGCTCCTCTGCCAGATGCCGCCATTCCCTTAGGAGATGAGCGTTGCACAGGGCATGCTGTGCAGGAAGCTGGAAATAGGTGCTCCAGGCGTCATGGACAACTGTGCCCTGAAATTGGGGGAGGACATCCATGTTCTTGAGCGCCGCATATCCTCGCTGCTCGTGATGCCCATACAACGTGAGCTGCTTGCAGCTCACCACATGCATCCAGGCCAGCTTCCCATTCACCTTGCTGCCGGTCTCATCTGCATGCAGGATAGGCGCATTCAACAGTGCGCTTTTGAGCTCGGTCTCAAAATCGGTCAGACGCTCAGCGGCGACATTGAGGCTCAGGGCAATGGTACCGTCACTGATTGTTGTGCCACAGACGGCTTCCAGAATGTTTGCCGTGCGTTTGAGCGGAACGAAATGCACTACGTTTAGGTAAACCGCCAATCCGTGGATGCAAGCACCGTACTGCACCTGACCAGGAACATGAGCTGGAAAAGAAGCCTGCTCGCGGTGGTGACACGTCGGACACACCTTAACCTGGGCACGGTACTCCACCGCATGCAGACGGATCTCGGGCAGGTCCAGAACCTGCCGCGCCAGTTCATCACTGACTGTGACTGTGTCCCAGGCCTGACCACACCCACAGTGCCCGGTCACAGGAAGAGTCACGACCTCGTCAGGGTGCTCGACCATCTTCAGCGTCTTCCCTTTGTGACCGGGTTGAGCGCCAGAAGACCGACCAGTCTTCTGGCGCTCACTCTTCGGTGTCCAAGGCTTGTCCTGGCTCGGAGGTTGGTGCGAAGTCGTGCTGTTCAGGCAGAGACGCGCTTTGATCTCCTGGAGTTCAGCGAGCACTTTGGCCAGCTGAGCTTCCAGTTTTTTGCAATTTGGGCAGGTGTCCTCGGAGATGCTCTTACTCTACCTGTTGACCCAAGTCCAGGTGCCCCGCTGAGCAGTCACACCCTGGCTTCACTTCGTGTCTTCTTTCAAGCTGCCGAGAGGTCCGCTCCTGATCGAGAAAGTGCGGGACATCGCGTGTGCTGGACCGAAGCACGTCGGCCTGGCCTTTCTGCACCTGGACGCTATAGGGCTGTCAATGATCATCATCCTGCTCAGCAGACCAGTGCGGAACTCACCGCCGCGCTGCAGAAGAAGCGCCCGTTCATCGCCAGGAAGGCCTTCTTGCTCAAGTTTCCAGAAGTCACTGTGCTCACCCCGCTGAAGAGCGGAGCACTGACTCACCCCGAGGATAGGTCGAGGAACGTCAGCGCCCCACCTCCGGTTGGCGTCTACCACAGGAGCGAAGTAAACAAGAATGCAAGCGGCGGAAACGCGCTCAGGATTCTCTGCGTCTACACGCCCGACTTGAGAACCTTTACCACCACTCCCGAACCAGCGTTCCTGCTCCCACCAGAAAAAGCCATCGGAAGCAAGGTCCTGATCTGCGGCCCCCGGCGCGACAAGCGGCCCATCCTCTGGGTCCAGTGGCCCGTCCGGCTGAACTCCAGCTCCGCACCACCGGGGCAGGCCCACGCCTGGCGGATGGAACCCGGCAGTTTGTACGCTGTGTCTCATGACGCCACCCGACTGGTTCCTTCAGCTGCTGGGCGGGGCGGCAATCCTCGCCCTGCTTATGATGCTGCGCCCGTTCGTCCGGATCCGGCGCCCCGTGGTCAGGCGGCACCCTGCACCTCCTCTCCTGCCCCGCACCGATGAAATGGAACAGCGGTGGCGCACCCATGTGCAGCGTGTCATGCGTCCTGGAGCGCTGCACGTCGCCTTCAATCGGCAGAGCGTCAGCATGGGGGATGACGCCGTGGAGCACTGGCGTCTGCTGATCTTCGACGGGGACCTGCCTCTGTCGACCCTACTGGAACGGCCGATTCACAACGTCCTGGCCTCCATCCAGGGAGGCCAGGCCACCTGGCTGTTGCAGGTCTACGAGTCTTTGGAGGAACCGGTTCACCAAGGTGACACCACTCCGGCCCGCCCCGGCCGGGTGCGGGTAACCGATGTGGCGGTTGTGGCACAGCAGTGGAGCGCCCCGCACCTGCTCTGCCCGGATTTCCCCATCTCCCGGATTGCCACAGGCACCCTGTATGCCCGGTATCTGGCACAACAGGATCCGGGCGAGGTGATCGCGGCGTACAGACCGGAATCCAGTCCCCGCGAAGAGGTCAGTTACACGTCCTACACGTACACGCCCGGGGCGGTGCCCCCGGAGAAGCGCACCATGATCCGCCTTCCACCACTGAGATGAGTGCCGGGAAGTTGATCACCGCGATGACTCCCACGAGTGCCTGTGCAGCACGTTCAAAGTTCGCAAATACCGAAGAAACCCTTTGACATGCTGGATGCAGCGAGATTGGCGGGTTGACCATCACTGGGGCGACCGACCACCTTTCACCGGGCAGCCCCCATCTCCCAGTGGCCCTCCCGGAGCAGGCGGCTGATCAGGGCAGCGATGTTCCAGGCGTCGTCCGCGCCCCGGTGGTGGACGCCCTCCAGGGGGAGGCCAGCGTGTTGCAGCGCTGCAGCCATCCCAGGCCGCTTCAAATGGTACCCGGCAGCATACACCTGCTTGGCGTTCGTGTGCCTGGAGCTGAAGGGATACTGCACGCCGCTCCGGCACTGCCGCTCGAACTGCTTGCGGTCATAGTTGCCCCAGCTCGCCCAGGGCCGAGAGTCCGAATGAAAGTCCCGCCTTAGCACGTCACAGGCTTCACGGAGTGTCATCCCTGTGGCAACTTCTTCCGGCGTCAGGCCCGTAAGCTCGGTACAAAAGGTGCCCACTTCCGAATGCTCAGGCCGGACCAGGAGGCTACGCTTCTCCAGCCGCTCCAGCGTGGAGAGGTTGAGCACGCAGAGGCCGATTTCAATGATCTCGTTCGTCTGACCAGGCGGCGGCTCTCCCACCCAGCAGGTGGCTTCCACATCCACGATGTTGAGTAATGTCACGAAAACTCCTCTCCGGTTTCTTTTTTCGCGTACGCCTCCGAGATGAGCTTCAGGCTCAGGTCGCGTCCATCCGCTGTGAGCCGTGGCGTGACGGGCATAACGACCAGGCCCTCGCGGATATGCAGGCCCCGGCCCGAGACGGTTTCCATTCCACCGCGCAGGGAACGCAGCTTCGCCTCCTCGAACGGTCCTTCGTACAGCACCGGCACGCTGCGCTCCAGGACGGAAACCGGCCACTTAGCGCGGGGAAGCGGCTCACCGTCCACCAGCACCTTGAACACGAACACCGCCGGTTTCCGCTGGCCGTAGGAAAATCCCTTTTGCACCGGCACCACCTCACCGAAGACCTGTATCTCCCTTGCGGGAATGGCCGTGTCCACCCGTCCGAACAGCCCGCTGTTCCGGGCCGCCTGCCAGTACACGTTGCCCTCGTTCTCCTTCAGGGTCAGCCGATTGCGTGACAGTCCCTTGCTTGTCGCCCGCCATTCGCCTTCCACCGTCCGGTGATACACGCCCTGCGTCCCGTGCAGCTTCTCGGTGGCGATGACGGGTTCTCCGGCCCGGAACTCCACGGCGTAGATGCCGAACTGTTCCACGTCGTGGTGCCCGTAGTGGGCGAGGGCAGGCAGTGGAGCGACTTCGCCGGTCAGGTGGACGGGAATGGGCGGCTCCCAGAAGGTGATTCCCAACTGGGCGGAGAGGTCTTCGCCGAAGGGGGCCTCCTCCAGTCCCTCCAGCGGCAGGATCACACCCTGCGACAGTTCGCCGCGGAGCCGAACGGCGCCGACACGGTTCTTCTCCGGGCCGTGCAGGTAGGACGCGCCGGTTTCGGAGTTGACGTACCGCGCGGCCAGGTGCGGCGGCAGCAGGGCGCGCTCCGGCGCGACGACGATGGGGTCGCCGTCTTGATACTCACCCTTGCGTACGACGAGCTGGAAAGAGCCCACCTTGCACAGTTCCAGACGTTCGGCTCCAGTGTGTGGAAAAAGGCGGGCGCGGCCTTTGATGACTTGGGGAATGGCCATACTGCTTCTCCTGTCTGCGGCAAGCCTCAAACTTGCCGCAGAGCAAGGTAGGTTCCCGGGCAAGCTAGGCACATCCGTCAAGCGTCCAACCTGCCATAGGCGAAATGGTTCAGGAGCAGGGCGGCGACGTCGGAAGCGGCTCCCGCCGCCCCTCCCCCTCAGTCGCGCCGAATGGTGAACGTCGGAGCCTTCGTCCGAAAGGGCAGCCGGGCACCGGGAGGCATCAGCCAGGCGTGGGGGCGGGCTCCCAGTTCGGCGGGAGCCCAGAGCAGCCCGTCGGTCAGAATCAGCAGGGGCGTGCGGGGATCAACGGGTGGATGCGCGGGAGACGCCACGGTGGCCAGGCGTTCCAGCAGGTCCACACCGTCCTGGAGATCGGTTCCGCCTCCACCCGTCAGCGTCACCGCCTCCCGGAGTTGCCAGGGCCGCACCAGGCCGTGGTCGGTCGCCACGGTGTCGCAGGCGATCAGGCGCAGGTGGCCGATACCCAGCACGCCGCAGGTGTTCTCGATGGCTCCCAGCCCCTCGGCGAGCGTCGCGTCCTCCATGCTGGCCGAAGCGTCGATGAGCACGGCCAGCAACACACTGCTGCGGTCCTCGCCCTGAAAACTGGGCCGGGGCATCCGGGGGTCGCTGCTTTCCCGGCGGGCCAGCTTGTTCCAGCGGGGGCGACGTTGCGGCCGAGGATAGTGCGGCTGCGCCCATTCGAGCAGCGCTGGACGCCAGGGCACCGGCCTGGCCGAGACGGCACGCAGTTCCCGCATCAGGCCACCCCCAAGGTCCAGGCCCAACCCCCGCAGGTAGCGGGCTTCCTCCAGGCCCCGCGCAATCTGGTCGCGCACCGCCTCTTCCTCCGCGGGTGTCAGGCCGCGGGCCGCGTCTTCCCCGTCGCCGATCAGGTCCGGAAGGCCGCGACTCCTCGTCCCACTGAGGTTCCGCTCCCTCAGTTGACCACCTTCCAGACGGCGCAGCAATTCGGCATAGACGGCTTCGGCGCTACCCAACGTTTCCAGATCTGCGTCCCGCGTGGGAGCGGGATCAACGTCACGGCTGAGCGGCGGCATTTGCAGTTCGTCGAACCAGGCCTCGGCGATCATAACGCAGGCTGTGGACCACGGAAGCGCATTCCGCCCGGTGCCCCGCGCCGCGTGTCCGAGGGCCCGGTGAACGACCATCCGGGCGAGGATGCGCACCCGGTCCTGCCCATGCGCATCCTCCCCACCCAGGCGGCTGAGGTTGACGATCACCTGTTCGCCCCGCAAGGCCGCGGTGCGGATGTCCAGGCGGGCCGCCTCGCGGGGGTCGAGGACCAGCCTCATTCCAGCACGGACGTGCCGGAGTTCTGGAAGCAGTTGATCCACGGCGGCCCAGCTCGTCAACCACTGCGTCACCAGGCGGTAAACCTGCTCGCTGCCCGGCAGGTGCTCACCTCGCAGCACGCCTTCCACGAGGGCGGCGGTATGCGCGAGTTCCTTCCCGATGCCCTGGGTGCGGCGGTGGTCCACCACCTGCTCCTGCAGGGTCCGGGCCGCTTCCACACTCGCCTGACGCTGCGCTTCGTCATGCCGGTAGCGGGCCTGGGCCACCAGTCGTTCCGCCAGGGTGACCTGGCGCACGGTGGCGGCCCGCTGCAGACCCTGTTCCACCTCTGGCAGTTCCCAGGGGAAGGTCTCGGAGGACGCGGCGTGCAGGTGGTGCAGCAGACCAACAGGCTGACTTGGATCCGCCTTCTTGAAGTTGTGCCGCAGTCCGAACGCTGGATGCCAGGCCCAGGGCCAGAGCATGCTGCCCCAGGGCTCCACGTCGGTGGGCTGGTAGTCTCCGCGGCTGAGCGCGTTCAGGTTGTCCTGCAGGCGTGGACGGACGGGCGGGCGCTTGGGCAGATTCTCCGGCGGGGGATGCACAGCCTCCAGGGCACCGAGCAGCGCGGCGGAGTACCGGGGCAGGAGCTCTTGCAGGTCGCCCGTCTGGACCGCCGCGTTCAGGTTTGCGTGTCCACGTTCTCGCAGTGCCCCTGCCAGGAGAAGTGCGGCAGCGCGCAGCAGGGGTGTGCGGCTTCCCGTCAATGCCGCGGCCTGTCCGGTCAGGTGCCGTTGCCAGCTCTGGAGGGCCTCCGCGCTCAGGTGGGCCTGAGGCTGCGGCAGGAGGAAGTCCACCTCTCCCCTTCCCCAGACCGCCTGGGGCGTGCAGCGCCAGCCGCACGGCGAAACGAGGACCGGAGAGGCGGCAGGGAGGAAGGGCCGCACCGCTTCCTCTCCGCGCCGCGGGTTGCCGATGAGGCGGTCCGCTTCAGGCCAGTTCACGGTAACCCGGCGGGACGGACCCAGTTCCAGGGTGAGTTCCGCCTGTGGCGTGCCCTGGGTGCGTTGGCGCAGGGGTCGTGGCCGCCAGTACACCTTCAGTTCGCTCCTTTCAGGCAAGAGGTTTCCAGCCGGTCAAGGAACCAACCGGGCAGCAGACCACTCCCTTCGGCGGTCAGCAGCATCGCGCCAAAGGCTTCGGGGTCACGTTCCCGCACCAGGTTCAGCAGGTGTTCAGCCCGGCTGGCAAGCAGGCGGGTGTCCTGGCCCAGGTGCCCTTCGAGCGCCGGCAACTCGCCAACGAGTCGGGTGCGCAGCTGGGTCATCAGTTGCAGCAGCAAGAGTTTCTCCCCTGGCTGGAAGGGTAATTTCTGGTCACCGCGCAGGATGGCGTCGATGGAATACTGCCGGGAGCGGTTCTCCCACCACGTGGAGAGTTCCGTGGCGTCGCGTTCGGCCACGGCGCCCATGGCCACGTGCCGCAAGGTGGTGGCGGCGGGGCGAATCTGGCTGCCGTCCTCCAGCGCGTGCTGTTCGAGACGGGCAAAGCCCAGGCTGGGGGCCTGTAAAGCCAGGGCACAGGCGGTCCAGGCACGGGGCGAGCTGGCGATCTGGCCGTCACTGCCGGGCCTGCCGAGCAGCCGGCTGACGCCCTGTTCACGGATGAACTCGGCGACGAGGGGATGCAGACCCACACCACGCTGGCGCTGGCCCTCGAACCACGCGAGCCAGCTTCTCGGGTTGGGCAGCCGGAAATGGAAGTGCAGCATGCGGTTCATCAGGGGCGCGAGCAGCGGAACCGCACCGCTGTTGGTCTCGGTCGGGTTGCCCGCGCAGACGACGATGGAGCCTTTGGGCAACACGACGTTGCCCAGGCGGCGCTCGGCGACCAGGCTGAACAGGGCCTTTTGCATGCCGGGGTCACCGCCATTGAGTTCGTCGAGGAAGACGAGAGAAGGCCGTTGGGCTTCATCTGCACAGGGATGATGAATCAGTTCGTGCGGTGGGCAGCGGAGGGTGGTGTTCGTTTCGGGCATATGCCGGGGAACGAGCAGATCGGTGGCGTCCATCATGGGGGCCACAAAATCAACGAAGTGGTAACCCATTTCCTGAGCGAAGGCACGTACGGCGGTGGTCTTGCCTACACCGGGGGGGCCCCAGAGCATGAGGGTCTGCACGCTGCCCAGGTCCATCAGGAGGTCGCCGAGGTCCTCGTGCCCGACCGAGGGGAGTTGTTTGAGGTCCATCTTTTCTCCTGTCTGACACCAATGTCGCGTCCAGCCAGTGACGGCAGCATCCGCCGACTGGCCTGGCAGTGTGTGGCCTGGGTGGCTTAGTGAAGCTTCTCAGGAGACCAGGTGCCGCGAGTAACCGTGCAGTACACAGCGATACCTTCTGGCGGGGCGGCCACCATTGTCTTGCCGGCCTTCTGGGTCCACCACCGGGCAGCACAGGCCGGGCAACACCGCTGTTCTCGGACGATCTCCCGCCCCTGTCCACCGGGATCATCGCGGGGTTCGAGGTATTTCCTGGGGATCTTGCGTCCGTTCTTTCCCCTCCTCGGCAGGCCAGGTTGTGCGTCTTCACGTTTGGGGTAGGTGCGGGCACGCGTTTGGATGGGGAGCGTCACGCTGGGGGTACCCGCAGACTGGACCTGCGAGCAGCATTCACATCGGTACATCGTCGGCAGCCGGGGGTCCGGGCAGGGCTGCGTCCCGGGTGAGCAGGGAGAAAGGGCGATCTACCGGGTAGGAAGTTCTTCCCTCACCGATGTCGACGGGCTTTCCAAACTTCAGTTCACGTGTGTCGGCCTTGGTGTCAGGGTTCCCAACGGTCGTGCTCTACCGTGAGAAGGGCCGCGTCCCCGCGTGGGCAGAAGCATAGCAGTTCTGCGTCCCCTGCGCCTGTACAACCCAGCGCGTGCTTTGCATCCTGTGTTCTGCGTGGCGATGGCCGCTCAAACGTGAGGGGTGGCCACCTGATCTTCCCCCTCCCCTACTTCATCCGTGTCAGTTCGGCGTTCACCGCCTCCTCGAACAGGACTTGGCGGCGAAGCTGTTCCTCCGGCATCGCCTGTCTTTGAGCACAAGTCCGCAGGGTCTGAAGGGATAGCGCGTGCCGACCGAAGAGGTTAGCGGCCCTTGGACGTAGCTGGGCTGAAGCACAGCAGTGCAGACGTTGCCCGTCAATGCCGGTGACGGACGCAGGGACAAGCCTCCCGATGAGGCCGCAATTGAGCAGTGTGTCAGCGGTGGAAGACCGCGGGCAAGCCGTACCAGAATGCGTAAGATGGTGCATGACTCCAGCTGGTGCTTCCGTCACGCCCGAGGTCCCCTCCGGTCGCCTTATCGTGGTCAACGGAGGCTCCAGTACCGGGAAGTCCTCGCTCTGCACGGCCCTGCAGAACCTCCTCGAGGAGCCCTATCTTCAACTCGGCTATGACCGGGCCTGGATGAACATGCCGCTGCGCTACTTTCCGTTCCAATCAAACGAGCGGGAAGGGGTCTGGTACGACCTCGACCCGGACGACTCCTCACTCGCCACCGGCATTGGCATTGGTCCGGTGGGGCGCGGCGTGGTGAGCGGCCTGCACCACATGGTCGCGGCGCTGGTGGCGAGCGGGAGCAACGTCATTGTGGACGCGCTCTTTCTGGAGGGCGCGTGGTTCGAGGAAGCCATGCGGCTGTGGCGGCCCGCTTCTCCCCTGCTCGTCGCCCTGAAGCCACCGCTGGAGGTCAGTGAGCGCTGGGAAGCGGAACGCGCAGCGACGCAGGCGGGGCGGCCCAGGGGCCTGGCCCGCCTGAGCCGGAAGGAGATCGACGCACACGGCGGGTTCACTCTGGAACTCGATTCGTCTCTGGGCACGCCGGAAGACACCGCCCGGCTCGTGATCGCTGCGTTGAATGGAGACGGGCACCCTTCGGGCACGCTCGACCTCACTGAACCATTCGTTCAGGACGGAGGATGACCCTCAAGGAAGAAACGGGAGGTTCAACCTCTGGGTTGGTGTTCTCCACAGCGGAAGCGTGGGCCCGACGCCCTTCCCTCATCTGAGGCGACCCAGCCAGGGTTCCAGGCTTCCTCGAAAGACCTCCCAGGACTGAAGCGCTCCGGTGACCGCATGGCAGCGCCCATGGTCGCCGTTTCCCCCCGGCCCTAGCGGGCAGCCAGGCAGCCTGCCGTCGTCTCCGGGCCAGCGCGGTCAACCCACTGAGCTGGTGACCACGTTCCGGGATCTTGGCCTCGACTTCCCCTGTTCGGCGCGCCGGTTGAGGAAGCGGGCGGGTCCATCGGTGAAAGCACCCGCACATTGTGCCGCTTGCCGAAGGCGCACTGTTTCGAGCCTGGCGTTGGCAACGATATTGTTCTGGCCTGCCCACCGTGCGGCAAGCTCTATGCCCTGGACGCTGATGATCAGGAAGACGCGCCCTGCTCGACCTGTCACGCTGTGGTCCCTTTCCCAACAACGGAGGAGGACATTCGCGCCTGCGCCGACGACATCCGCGGCGGGAACGCCGCCTTTACGCAGGACACCGAGCTGGGGATGGTGCGCTGGGAAGATGCGCAACGGGGCGTGACCAACGGCATCCGAGGCGAAGCCCATCCCGACTTCACCTCCTCGGTCAATAAGGACAGTTGGTTCCTGGCGCATGTTCCCGCTCCGGACCTGCTTGAGCTTGTCCGTACGCCGAACTGCCCCAGCTGACGGGGCGAGCGCTGGCTGTTCTGCCACCACCAGCCCATGGTGTACCTGAGCCTGTGGTGGCAGGAAAACTTTCGCCGCGCTGCACCCGATGGTGACGGTCTGGCTCTACTCTTGCAGGCCGACGAGGATGCCGATGCGCACCTCCGGTCGGTAGCGGACAGTCCGCATGTCGGCATTCACGTCTTCCGATGTCAGGCCTGCGAGCAGCTTCGTGCGTATCATGACGCAGATTGAGAACGCCGCTCGCTACGCAGGCATGATGAAAAGCATTTCCGTTCTCCAGTTGTCGCAACGGTGAGCGGCTTTCGCCGTAGAGGGTGTGCCATTCGGAAGAGCCGCTCGGTCCGGGTGAGGTCCGTAGATGCCATACGGGCAGTGTGCGGTGAGTGTGCCACGCTGCTGTCCACCCTTTTTCAGACGTGTTCAAGGTGGAGAAAAGCTGAGAGGAAGCAGTCAATCAGAGCACCGAGGGCAGGGGGGCGTGGTGGAGGCGCCAGTCCTCCAGCCAGGGGTCAAGGCGGCCCTCGCAGAACGACTCCGCCTGTTCTGGACCGGGGGTATGCAGGACCCAGGTCAGATCGGTGGAGAGGCGCAGGAGTCCGTCGCCCGTCTGAACTGCACCTGGCCATCCCAGCGCGTCACGCAGGTCACCCACCACGCGGCTGAGCGCCTTGCGCCGGGCGTTCTCGTCCCGGCCCGGCAGGTCCAGGGCATCCTGAACCCGCTCCCGTCTGAGCGCTCCCCCTTCGAGCAGCAGCAGCACCAACAGCGCGGCTTCCGGACGCTGAGGCCGCAGGGGAAGCGCCTCACCGTGCATGCGAACCGTGACCGGGCCCTCAGCGTTCACCTCCGCCGTCCACGGGGCGGGAGACACGGGATGCATATCCACGAGTGCGAACAGGGCCGGGAAGAGCCGCGCGGTCTCCCCCACCCACTCGGAGCGCATGTTCCTCGCGGCCAGGAGGTCACGCGCGTCCTCCTCGTGGCCCTGCGTGCGCAGCAGTTCCGCACGCACGACGGCCACCAGGTGTTCGTCGTCCCGGGTCAGCCCTCCGGCACGGTTCAGGGCCGCCTGCGCGCCTTCGTGGTCTCCCAGCATCAGGCGGATGGCGGCCACGCTGGCGAACACCCGGTGGTCTCCCCCTTCCGGGCCGAGCTGACCGGCCTGTCCCGCCGCGTCATACAGGGTAGAGAGCGCCTCGTCACAGCGCCCCCACAGGGCGAGGGTCCTCGCTTCCCCCAGCAGCGCCGCCACCCGGTCTTCCACCGAAAGGGCAAGCCGGAGTGCCTCCCGGTAAGCGTGCTGTGCCCTTGGATACTCCCCGTACGCGCGGTACACGCTGCCAAGACCGCGCTGTACCGCCATGAGGTGCTGCCCGGTGCTCTCCTTGCCAGCCCATTTCTGTGCCTGTCCCAGCGCCCGTTCCGCACCGTGCAGGTCGCCAAGTCGTTGGCAGATGATGCCGAGGTTCGACCAGGAAAAGGCCTGTCCCCAGGGGTCACCCGCGAACTCAGCGGCCGCTTGCGCGAACTCTGGGCGAGCCGCGCGGTCATCTTCGAGCCAGGCGAGCGCCACCGCGTAGTCGAGGCGGGCGAGGGCCCGGTCTCGGCCCTGCGCGAGTTGCAGCGCGGCTTCATAGGCTTCCCGCCATCCGGGAGCGCCGGAGCGCACGAGGGCCTGCGCCCGGTAGCGCGCCGCGACCGCTGAATCAGGACCGCCAAGACCCACTTCGGCTTCTCGAAGAGCGTCCGCCCACCTGCCCTGCGTGCAGGCGAGAAACGCGGCAAAGGCGTTCAGGTCAGGCGCACCGAGGGCCAGGACATCGCGCATCAGGGCGAGGTCTCCCGACCGGTACGCGGCCCAGGCCAGGGTATGGGCCCAGCCGGGTTTCGCCCAGTGCTCGCGCGGGACCTCGCGCGCCACCTGACCGAACAACACCCCTTCCTCACGGGTCCGTACGCCTTGAGCGCCACGGAGCAGGTGCAGGCGGGCCGCTTCCCAAATGCCTGTGGCGAGCAGGGACTGGATGTGGGCGGCCAGATTCGGTCCTTTCACTGACTCGACCTGGTCGCGGCCTTCACGCCTCTCACCGCTCCATTTTAGGAGGGCGGCGGGCCGAGGTGTGCATGCCCGGGTGCCGCGCCGTTATCCTCCGACGGGCCACACGGGCTCTTCGAGGGGCCGAATGACGCCGGCGCCTTTGCCTCCACCTGCCGAGGCATACGGCGCAACGAGGACCAGGCCGACCAGAACCAGCTTCAAGAGGCGTTTTCGCATACAAAGCTCCCCGCCCAGGTGCAAGAATCTGCACTGGGACGCTCGAAACGCGGTCTCGCGTTCTGAGAAGGAGCATCCGGCGCACCTCCGACACTGGCTGTCGGCGCGCACGGACTGCGAAAGAGACACTGATTGACCGAAGGCAACGGGAGGTGCGCTTGCCACTGCCCTGAAGGACTGGTCAGGGTCAGCCCTCAGGCTTCAGCTGTCGGGATCACCCTTGGGTAGTCCCTCACGACTTGGTGTGCGGCGGAGGACTACAGCGTGATGCTGCTGTTCAGCGGTGATTCCGGCCGCGGACGCACGAGGAGTGCAGCCATACAGCGGAGAGCCTTAATGCCGATCTGTCCGCTGTATGGCCTTTCTCTGCAGGAGAAGGGCGGCAGTTTTCTCAACTCTTCTCGTGTAAACAGACAGGGCGGCTCGGTTGAGGCGGTAAAGGCACGAGGCCTTCGCCTGGTCCTGTAGGTCGAGGTGAAATTGTGGAACGGCAGAGCTGCTTCACGGGGCCGTCCCCAGCGGAATTCAGTTGGGGGTGCTGATCAGTGAGAGACAGTCAGTCTTATGCATCCACCCCATCAATAGACCTTGCCTGGTAGAGACAACGCCCTCCTGTTAACCTCCAGGTTTTCATTACCTCCACGCACGAACATGTTCATTGCTGAACAGTCATGACCAGAAGACCAAAGGCAGGGCCTGATCTCTGCCGTGAAAGCGTGCGGACCAGGCAAGAGGGGGAGAGCACCCTGATGCGAGATGCACCCGGCAGATACCCCGCAAAGTTTCAGGAGATTCCCTCCCCGATGCACATTTACAGGATGACCTGGACCGGTCCGAGCATCTGGATCCCTTCAGGTGGACCGATCACCGCGGTGGGAGACACCTGAATCGCTCTGAAGAGGATGTCCAAGCAGCGACCAAAGTGGCTCGGTCGTTACAGCCGGTGACCAGTACCCCTCTCGCGTTTGTCCAAGTTCAATGCCATAGAAGGCAGCACTCCTGAAAGTGTCGACCCCGTGAATTGACGGAAGCTTCCACCCTTTAAGCCATGTCGAAAGCTCCGGCAAACTTAGGCATCTCATTGCCGAACAAAAATTCGCTGGCATCCGAGCTGCCGCCACAGGAGGTGTGGCCTTCGCGGAGCTGCACGGGCTCAGTCTGACTCTTGCCTGGTCCGCCCCACATCAGAGGGAACCGGTGCAGGCCCGGCCCCCGCAGTGAGGTGGCCTCGGCGTCCCACACTGCGCTCCTGGTGAGCTTTACGCCTGTCCTTTTGCGTCCACAGAGCCGAGGAGCTACCCCTCAGGACTCCAGATCAGCAGTGGTGCGCCCGGTTGGGCATAACGTTATGCCCAACCGATACACTGGGGCAAAATGCACGTCCTGACCTTCTTCAATCATGCCGGTGGAGCCTCCAAGACGAGCTCCACACGCGACCTGGGATACAGCCTTGCTCAGCGGGGCTACCGCGTCCGCCTCATCGACTGTGATCCACAGGGAAATTTGAGTACGTGGATGGGTATTCCGGATGCCCCGATGAACCGCACCATCCACCTGACAGCGATGAACGACGCGCCTCTTCCAGAACCCTTCGAGGTGCATGGCCTGCACCTCACGCCCGCAGCGCTGCCCCTCGCCATGGTCGAGGCGCAACTCCCCGGCGTCATCGGGGGCGTGACCCATCTGCGGAATGCGGTACGTCACCTCGAGGGCCAGTACGACTTTGTCCTTCTCGACAGTCCACCGAGTCTCGGCCAGCTCAGCGCCCTGGCGGCGATAGCGGCGGACGGACTCGTCGTACCAGTACCCACCAACAGCAAGGGCGTTCAAGGACTCACCGCCGTCCATGAGATGATTGCCACCTACCGCAAGCTGAATACAGGGTTGCACATCGCCTTCTACCTGCCCACCCAGTTCCACCCAGGCACCGTGCATGCGCGCGAGTCCCTTGAAGCCCTCCGCGCCCACGTCTCTCCTCTCGGAGATCCCATCACGTACCGGCCCGCCGTCTACCCGGACGCCGCCTTGTCGGCCATGCCTGTTCTCAAATATGCGCCAGGCTCTCCTGCCTCGCAGGAGATCGAGCGCGCGACGGATCAACTCCTGTCGGCGCTGAATTTGGAGGTGGGGCGTGGCACCTAAGCGGCCTGATGTGCGTACCGCGCTCGGAACCATGCTGGGCAACCTCTCCACGACCGCACAGGAGGCGCCGGACGTTCGGTTCATCTCCCCCCGCGAGTTGCGACCTCTGCCCGACCAGCCACGACGTTCGTTCAACCCTGAGGCCATGGAGGAGCTGGTCCGCAGTGTTCGCGACCAGGGCATCTTGACTCCACTCCTGGTGCGGCCAGCGGGAGGCAGTTTTGAGATTGTGGCGGGAGAGCGCCGCTGGCGCGCTGCCACGGCTGCTGGTCTCGATCAGGTTCCTGTTGTGGTGCGTGACCTCACGGAGGCTGAAGCCCGGAGGGTTGCCCTCGTCGAAAATGTGCAGCGCGAGGACCTGAACCCCGTTGACCGGGTGGATGCCACCGCGCATCTGGTCGCCGAGGTGCTGGGCCTCAGCATGGACGTCCTGCCCGCTCGCTTGAGCGCCCTTCGGCGACAGCCCGAGGCCGCGGAGGTCCAGAAACTCGAACAGCTGTTCGCGGGTCTGGGAGGGTCGTGGACCTCCTTCTACTCCAACCTCCTGCCTGTTCTGCGTTACCCTCCGGACGTCCTTGAGGCCATCCGAGGCGGGTTGGAGTACACCAAGGGAGCCCTGATTGCCCGGGAGGCGCAGGTTGAGCGGCGCACACACCTGCTGGAACTGGCCAGAAAAGGCGCGAGCCTGTCCGAACTGCGGGCCGCGCGCACCAAGTCCCCGGACCATGATGGGGGAGAGGACCGGAACCGCCGCATCATCCGGGCGCTGAGCAGTAAGAAGGTCCTCTCGAGCATTTCGGAAGCGAAGCGAAAGCGGGCTGAACGTCTTCTCGCGGAGTTGGACGAACTGCTCAGCTCATCTTGAAGAAACCGGAGCTCCTCGGAGAACCGCAGCAGAGACTCGTGAACCCCAGGGTTCACTCGACCATTCCTGCTCGGATCAGAAGCGCGCAGAAGCTCCGCCTGTCGGACATTCCCGGTAGGACGTACACGTTCACCAGCCGTAGAACGATGTGGTTATCGAGTCTTCAGGGATGACTTCGCCCTGACAACCCGTGCAGCGGACCCCTGCTGGATCCAGGGCATCTATGGTGACATGCTGGAGTGAACCCAATGGAGCGGACCGCAGGGCAAGTCACATCTGGGTAGCAGTGTAGCGGGCAGCGAACTCGGCAGGTGGGACGTATCCCAGGCTGGAGTGCAGTCGGCGGCGATTGTACAGGTCCGCAATAAAGAACTCGATGTGTCGTCGAGCGTCGTCCAGATCGACGTATTCTTGCAGATCGACCTCCTCAGTCTTCAGGGTCTTGTAGAAGCTCTCCATTTTGGCGTTGTCATAGGGATTGCCTGTCCTGGACATGCTTGGCGTGATTCCTGCGGACCGCAAGCGGTCCACGTACACTCGGCTCGCGTATTGCATGCCCTGGTCCGAGTGGTGCAGCAGACCGGGAGCAGGACAACGCGCCGAAAGCGCGTTGTCCTGGGCTGCCAACGGCAAATCCGCGTCCATGAACTTTGACATGGACCAGCCCACGACCTCACGGGTAAAACCGTCCAGCACGCAGGCCAGGTACACAAAGCCTTGCCGGACTCGCACGTAGGTCAGGTCTGCCTGCCAGACCTGATTGGGCCGTACCGGAACGGCGTCACGCAGCAGGTTGGGAAAGCGCTTCTCGCTGTGGTTGGAATCCGTCGTCGCCCGGTGGCGGCGCTTGGGACGGCACAACAACCGTCGTTCCCGCATGACACGCAACACGCGCTTGTGATTGACCGGGCGGCCCCGTCGGGCCAACTCGCGGGTGACACGCCGATATCCGTACCCGTTGAACTCCATCACCACGGCCTCAATGTCCTGGGACAACGCCTGATCGGTGTCCACCTCCTCCCGGCCCTGCTGTTCGTAGAACCACGAGCGATTGACGCCGTGCAGCTCGCACAGACGACGTACCGACACCTGGGGATACGCGAGTCGCGCATCCTCGATCATTTGATGCCGTTTTTCGAGCGGTACGTCGCCAACGACTTTTTTAGAATCGTGTTCTCCAGCGACAACTGTCCGCAAAATCGTTCCAACTCGGCGATTCGTTGTTCCAACGACTGGTCGGGTTTGGCCTGGTCGGTGAACGCTGCTTCACCTCGCGCCTCGACCTCTTTCCGCCAACGGTGAATCAAGCTGGGCGACAGGGCATGTTCTCGGCAGAGCTGGGCGGTCGTCTTGTGAGCCCCATTGATCTGGTTCACGATGTCAAGCTTGAATTCACGGCTGTGGGTGCGTCCGGGCATCTTGGCTCCTTCGGTGCTGTCAGCCTACGGGCTGACGGGGACGAAGTGCTTGGCCTCTTGGTCCGGTCCTAAGGGGTCAGTCCATGCCTCTCCCGCGACCAACGTAGGCATATGGCTGGCAACCGCGACGAACATCCACCGGTTAAGCAAATTTCGCCACGCCCTTCTCCGTGATTCCGCAAAGTGTCACCGACACCAGGAACCCCCTCCTTGAGCACGGCGGTAGGTGGAGTGGTCCTTGGTGGGCTGTGGTGCATTCGGCATTCAGGTGAGATGCCGCATATGTTGGGACGGGCCAGAAGCACGCAAAACCGCTTTTCTAGACCCGGGAACGTCGGCCAGGTATCTTCAGGCCATTCACTGTGAGATGCAACGGGCGCTTTGATCGTCGAAGATCTGAAGATTAGGGGAAGAAGGCAGCAACTTAACGACCCTGAGGAGAGGAGCTCGCCTTGTTACTGTGCTAGACGAACTCTCCCTCTTCTCTGGGGCCCGGAACTGCATCTGGAGCAGTTGTTGGTGCAGCGCCTGGCAATTTCTCGAGTATGGCTTGTTACTGAAGCACCGGTCTTCAACTCAAAGTGAAGTGGGCTGTCGCAATGTTGTGTGTTGGGCCGCGGTGAAAATTGGCAGAGCAGTGTGTCCTGAGCTTTGCAAGCGTCAAGGGAGCCGACTCGGGGCATTGGACATCGCTGAGACAGTTATTCGTGCTGATGTGGAGAACCTTGCGGCATTGCCCGTATGAGCGTGTTCAGAAACAGGGCGTCAAACGGCGCATGAGCGCCAATATCATTGTCGAAGTACACGTAGACGTCCCGTGGCCGTTCGGGGACCAGTTCGGTCGTCAAGCGGACTGCATCTTCCAGTTGACGGCCCCGCAACCAGGCTTGAATCCGCTGGGCCCACCGTTCAAGCTCGGACGGCTCGTACTTGCTGCGGTACAACTCCCGGGAGCCGTGGAGGCGAACGTAGATGAACTCTGCTGTGATCTCCTCGACCAGCGGGAACACGCCCGCAGCGTCCGCCACCACCAGGGCGACCCCATAACGGCGGAGAAGCGGAGCCAGGTCGGGCGTGAGGAAACTGGCGTGCCGCACTTCCAGGGCGTAGCGCAGGGGAACGTCTCGCTCCACCTCTGTCCAGGCGCGGCCGTCCAGGTGCGCGTCATGTTCTTCCGCCAGCTGGGCGGCCGCGCCTGTGGAAGAGGGCAGGAGGGCCAGGAACTCTTCCAGCAACTCCGGGTCAAAGCGCAGACGCTCCGGCAACTGCCACAGGATGGGACCCAGGTGCTCCTCCAAACGCAGGAGGCCTGACGCAAAGAAATTGGCCAGCGGCGCCCGCACGTTCCGTAGCTTCTTCATGTGGGTGACGAACCGCCCTCCCTTGACTGCAAAGAGAAAGCCTGGCGGAACCTGCGCCGCCCAACGGGCGTAGGTCTCTGGCGTCTGGAGCGAATAGAACGAGCCGTTGAGCTCTACCGTTTCGAATTGTCCTGCCAGGTATTCAAGTTCCCGACGCTGCACCAGACCGTCTGGATAGAACACACCTCGCCAATGACGGTAGGTCCAACCTGATGTGCCGACGATAACCCGGCCGGCAGGGGAGATGTCTGATGGGTTCATGGACAGCCAACCTCCCAGGGAATTGACGATAGCGGTTCGGGGAAGGCCCAACAGGGGGACCGACCCCCTAAGGTCCCGGATGAGGCTCCGCGCTCCTCCTCATGGCCACCCCAGCATTACGTCACCCTCACGACCAGAGTGAGTGGACCAGAATCCCACTGTGGTCTCACAGGCTTGAGACGCACCTCAGGAGTCGGTTGACGGCGCCTCGTCCCGACGCTGTACCTGACGACGCGCCACCCAAGACATCACCAGCGCGTCGGGATCCTCTGCACTGCCCACCAGTGTGAGTTCCTGGGCGTTGATGGCGCCAGTCACAAAGAGATCCAGGAGAATCCGGCGGCGGTGGTCAGGATGCGGCGTGCGTCCTTTCGACAGCAGGAACTCCGCAGTGCGCGCACGGGCCTCTGGGGTCGCTGGCATCTCCTCATCGGCCGGACCTGCTCGAGCGGCACGGGGCAGCGGGCGCTGCACAGGAAGGAGTTCCTCTCGTGGCACGTATTTGGAGGGGCTGCGGAGCATATCCGTGAGCAGACCGCCGCGGCTTTTCGCGGCGTATCCGCTGCGCAGCAGGGCGTCGAACGACTCACAGGCCTGCACGATCTGTGCGCGGCTGTACTGTACGGCGAGCTTCGTCGCTGCTGGCATGGTCACGCCCCGCTGTGCCAACAGGCCCACGAGTTCCGCGTCGGGAGGCGGCTGCAGGTTGTCGGCGAACTCATAGGTCACGCTCTGGGCCTCACCGCGCCCACTGTACGTGACGTCCTTCAGGAACCCCTTGCCCATAAGCTCCGCGTGCGCAGGTTTGAGAGCGCGCCGCACAAGGTCGATGCGGGTGTCGTGATGTCCAAGGTGAATCGCCCAGGCGCGAACACTGATCGAGAAGACGTGCACTGGCCTGCCGTCGGCGCCAAACGACTGTTCCCGCAACAGCCGGTAAAGGGTGCGGACCATCGGTTGAGAGAGTTCGGAGTAGAAGGCCAGGTCCAGAGGACGCAGATGCCCGGCGCGAATACTCCGGGTGAGCAGGCTGGCCAGCGTCAACTGCACGGTGGTCTCCGCCTTGAACTGACCCCGCAAAGTGTCACCGGTCTGGGGGTTGAGGAAGCGGTACTGCAGAATCAGCCGAAAGCCCTCTTCATCCAGCCAGGTCTGCTGCTCGGCGTCGTACCAGGACTTGGAAAAGTCGTACTTGGTGTCGGAAAGTCGGAGCAGGGATTCCCGCACCTCACGGTACACCCGCCCATTCTTGCTCAGACCAGAAGCGCGCAGAAGTTCTGCCACGGTCACGGTGACACGTCCATCATCGGGCATCCCCTGCTGGACGTACACGTTCACCAGCCCCACGACGATGTCGTTGTCGATGCCGTGAGGGACGACATTGTCGCGACCCGCCGTGCAGCGGATCCGTATGGGGCCCAGGGCATCGATGGTGACGCTCTTTTCCCAGCCGACTGCCGTCTCGGGCACACGGTTGGCAGCTACGACGAACATCAACCGGTTGAGGTTGATTTCGTCGTGCCCAGCGTCGCCCGTAACGGTCAGTTCCGGCTTGTCCTGAGGGGGCATGCCGCGCATTCTAAGGTCTGCTTTGTTTCACCCGTACCCGACTTGCCTCCTCTGTATGTTGTTCATAATTCTTTTTTAAAAGAAGAAAAGAAATGATGATCATTCATCATAGGACTTTGAAAAAATCGCGCTCAGCGCCGCAATTCCACTGCAATCCCGCAAAGTGTCACCGGTCACTCCGCAAAGTGTCACCGGACAAACGGAGAAACTCCGCAAAGTGTCACCCGGGACCTGGGCCCAAGTCCGCAAAGTGTCACCGGTCACTCCGCAAAGTGTCACCGGACAAACGGAGAAACTCCGCAAAGTGTCACCCGGGACCTGGGCCCAAATCCGCAAAGTGTCACCGGTCACTCCGCAAAGTGTCACCGGACAAACGGAGAAACTCCGCAAAGTGTCACCGGCAGACCTCTGCATGGTCGACCCGGAACCCAGGGCAACGGGGTGAGCTACACCCTACTTCCGGTAGATAAGGCCTCTGCGTCCGTGTGAGCTTGAGCTGGAGGGTTCTGGCAACTTAACGTCGGTAGGTTGGTGAGCTGTGCGTGACCGCACGCCCTACCACCACCGTTTTCCCCTCAGCGTCGTCGGTGACGCTCTACGGCTGGATCACCCCTTCCCACTCAGCCAGCGTGACGTGCAGCAACTGCTTCGCAAACGCGGCATCCAGTTCAGTCACGAGAAGGAAGCGGCAGTGGAACATCAAGTTTTCCCCGCTCCTCACCGAAGAGCTGCGCCACCGAGAACCCCGCCGGGGTTCTCGGTGGCACCTGAAGGAGGTGTGCGTCCAGGTCGGTGGGGTCAAGCACGGGTTGTGGGGGGAGTCGACGAACGCGGGGACGTACTGGACGTCCTTTTCCAGGAACACCGCGATACCGAGGCGGCCAAGTCCTTATTGCGTCCGCTTGCTGAGCGAGTACGGCGTCCCAGAGGTCATTCATACCGACAAGCTGTGGAGCCGTGGGGCAGCTCTGCCGGAACTTCCCGTGCTCCACACGGTGGAGCACGTTCAGGTCGTCTCTACCGCCCGCTGCAACAATCTCTTGGAACAGTCGCATCGACCAACACGGCGGCAGGAACGGAGCGAGTTCGGCTTCAAACGACGGCGGCGAACGCAGGATTGCGCTGCACGTCCGAGTCTCGAACCTTCACCGCCATGCCCGAACGACCATCCCCGCTGCCCTCAGACGAAGCAACCAAACCGGAGCACTGCTCCTCTGGCGAGAGGCAATGTTGCAGGCGGCTTGATTCTCAAGCCGCCTGCTGAACTACTCCAGCCCCGCTCAGGTTAAGTTGTCAGAACCGGTGGGAGCGTTCTCCGCAGGCCAGGGTATGCGAGGCGCGCGCTCCTGGTCCTGTAGGGCTGGCGCCCCCCCTTTACTTGAGAGAAGCTGTCGCAAAGGAGACGTCATGACCACACTGCCGACCGAGATCGAACGCAAATTTCTCGTCAATCACGCCGCCTGGGCGGCGGCGGGCCAGCCTGAAGGGCAGCTGCTGTCACAGGGCTACCTCTCGCAGGACCCGGAACGCACCGTCCGCATCCGCTTGCAGGGAGATGAGGCGTGGATCACGGTGAAAGGCCAGGTGCAGGGCCTCACCCGGGCAGAATTCGAGTACGCCATTCCTCCAGGCGACGCGGCGCAGATGCTGGAGACCCTCACGCTCAGCGCCCTGAGCAAGCGGCGAACCCGCGTCTTCGTGGGCGCGCACGTTTGGGATGTGGATGTCTTCCTGGGCAGCCTGACGGGCCTGATTCTCGCCGAAGTCGAGCTCTCGTCCGAGGATGAACCCTTCGTGCGTCCGGAATGGCTGGGGCAGGAAGTCAGTCATGACCCGCGTTACTTCAACTCCGCTCTGGCGAGATCCGGAGTTATTCCGGACAAAGCAACATGATGTGGGACTTCCTATCGGTGGTGCAGCCGTGGGCCGCTCACGGCGCGCCGCGGTGACTCCTCAGCGGTCCTCGAGCAGCGCAACGGGAGGAGGTAAGGTGAGAGCATCTCGGACATAACCTGCCCGAATTGTGAACACCTCCAAGCGCGTAACCGCATCTCCCTTGGGCGGGTAGGACGTGCTGAGGAGTCACAAGAGGACTTCTTTTTGATCAAGTCCAGCGAGCGAACTTGAATGCGCATTTGTCCGAATGGAGCCGTGAGGGGTGCCCTTCCCCTCACGGCTCCATTCCCCCCAGTGCTCTAGAGAGCGGCGACGGCTTCCTTGGCCAGGCGGCTCGCGAGGCCGCCGTCGTAACGCCCCTCGTGCTGGGCCTTAAGGAGCTTCATCACGGCACCGATGTTCGTGGCGCCGTCGGCGACGGCCGCCCGGATCACGCCGGCGAGTTCGGCTTCGGACATCAACAGGGCCGCTCTTTCCGCGTCCTGCTGGGCTTTAAGCTGGGTGACCTCGTCATGGAGTGCCTGGAGCACTTCGAGTTCCCGACGCGCCACGTCGGTGCTGCGCCCCAGGCGAGTGAGGTCCTGCACTTCTTTCTCGAGCGAGGCGCGCTGTGCGGTGGTCACGCCAGCAATCAAGTCGAGCTGAGCGGTTCCAGGTCTGTTCTTGGCCTGGGTCTCGGCGTCGCCGAGCACCCGGCTGAGCACAGCGGCTGCAGAGGCCGCCTTAGCGTCGGTGCGCGACGCCTTGCGGGCCTGCAGGTGACGGGCTTTCAGTGTGTTGAGGTCCATGTGAGGTGACTACTCACCAGGGGGTGCGGACTTGGCTAAGTAGGTAAAGTAAGGGCATCTCCGAAGATGTCTGCCCGTTCTCTAATTGGGGCGGCATGGAACACTAGTGGTATGAAGATCGTGTTTCGGTACGACGAGTTGCTGGAAGCCATGCGTGAACGCTTGCGGGCCCTTCCGCGAGATTCAGAACAGTTGACCGACCGCGTGATCGACACGATTGCTCAGGGCCTGCGGCACGGATGGCTGGTGAATTACCGCGACGAGCCTCGGGCAGACGAGGATTTTCCCATCGGGGCGAGTAAGTTTGGCGGGCGTCCCGATGTACCGCCTGGGTGGACGTGGCCTACGAGCGAATCTGGACGGCCCATGGGCTTCTTGCTTCAGGTAGACATGGCGGATATAGACGTGACCTGGCAGGGCTACCCGGCGGACGGCTTGTTGTCGCTGTACTGGGAGCCAGGAGGCGATGGGCGGATTCATTATGCCCCTGCTGGGAGTGTGCTGGAGCGCTTCATGGAGGACATGACGGAGAGAACGGTCGAGGCGGACTGTCAGTTGATCTATGCCCCGGCGGCGATGCAGCTCCGGGAAGCTCGGTGGTTGCCCCCATTTTATGACGTGGATGCTGCCATTCACAGGAATGGTGAGCGTATTCCAGATATGGAGTTTTACGACCAACTCCACCATCCTGATACCGAGGCCCATTATGAGCGTTGCCGAGAAGTACTTGGAACTCCTGACGAAGAGCAGCTGTGGGATTGGTATCACGATGGGTTCCTTTTGTTCGGCAATGGGAGTTTGAGCCATCTTTCCTCGATGCAGTTTCTTACTGACTGGACCGAGTGGCGGTTGATTTTCGATATCTTTTTCATGGATCGCCCCCAGTTTGCTGAGTGCTACACTGATCATAATATTTGTCAGCAAATGATGGTGCGAGTTTCCGATCTACAAGCTCTGGATTTTCAGAGGCTTGAAATGGGTGGAGGCGGAGAAGGATAGAAATCATCTGTAAATACGGCGGAGCTGGACTGAGTTGTGCGATTGTGACTCCTTAGCATTAGAGTCGTCCTTGTGATGAGCCGTAGTACTGGGTAACTACAATTGAATGAGAATGAGATTATTCATTTTGTGCTGACTGTTAAGACAAATGAAAATACTTTGGTAACCACTCAGCATGAGCTTTGACCTCATGCTGAGTGGTTACGTTCAAAGTTCGTAACTACCTAGTAGGAGATCCGCTCTCGTGCTAGGTAGTTACAAAAGTAGTATTAGAAATGTTATTTACATAAATCTTCTCATTTAATTATGTCGTTCAGAACAAACGTCGAATTTCTCTGCTTCCAATAAATGGTGGAGATGTCCTCCGTGCTCACTATGTAGAAGGCATTTGAGCCGTCATTAAATACATCTACAGTCGCTAATTTAATTCCCATACTATCTATAGTCTTGCCACAGGTATATTGAGCACGAGTTATAGAAATATACTTTTCCTTGGAGCATAACATAATTGTATTAGTTGCGGCTTTATTAATGTATCTGGGTATATAGAACTCCCGCAAGAGGTAGGATATTGAAAAAACTACTAAGGCAGCTAAAGATCCAAGTAATTGAGGGCTAAATATTCTATTTTTCACTAAAACTCCTCTTTACTATTAGGTCATTTTTAAAATGATAATGTGTTACATATGCTTTTCCAGCGATGGGCTTTATTATAAGATAGGCCAGATTTTTATCTTTTACTGATATAATCCTTGTAGTTCTATCAATATATTGTACTTTAGGATTAGGGCAAATAATAATATCTTTGGTATTATTCAATACATATTGCCCGCATTCTTTAATAGATACTTCTGTAAGTAATCCATATATTTCACTGGCGGATCCTCTAATAAAATTATTTTTTGAAAATATGTTTGAGAGTATAAGAAGTAAGAATATAGAAATAAAAAACGATATTAGAAATAATATTATATTCTTATATTTTTCGATTGAATGTCCAGATTGCTCCATTATTTTACCTCTTTGGTTCTTGTATCATATGTAAAGCTTCCGTGGCTACTCAGCACGAGGAACACTTATCGTGCTGAGTAGCCATCAACTCTGTTCCTCTAGGAATACTTGCCGTACATGCCAGTTTCTGAAGGTTAGGTAAGAGGAGTTGACCAAGTTAGTCCAGCCGTCAGCAACGAGTCCCTGGTGAAAGGTAAGAAGAGGAAGATCTTTCCTTGGCCAGCTCGAGTATGGATAGGAAATCTCCTGGGCAAAGCAGACATTGACTGCCCGTCCTTTCCAACACCAAACGGCAAATTTAATCTCGGGCTCCAAGCTAAACAACTCTTCCCAACCGTTAGGGAGGTCAGGTGATGCCTCTTCCCATTCTAGGTAGATTGGACCTTCGAAGTGAGTGAGAAAGCGTCTAGGCTGGTAATTGGGATCGTAGTCGCTAGGCTTAATTGTGGATGATTTAATATCAACCATTCCCCGGTCTGTGAGTGTGGTATACGAACCACCAAGCGGGAGAAGACGTCGGTAGGCCTGCTCACCGATGGGCTTCGTTCTGTTTCGAAAGTGTTTAGGTGTCCCAGCGAGCACTAAGCTATCGAAGCCGTAGCGAGCACGCTCCCATTCTTCAAACGGTACACCTTCAATAGTTAGGCCAGATGAAAATAAAAGATTATCACTATCAGATCCTTCATCGGCGGTCCGTATCCAAACTGCGTAATTTTGTTGGAAATGACTGTCATCGATGAATTTATCTATCGCATTTCCATGCTTCCCAGAACCATATTGGATCCGCATTCTGCGCGTTTCAGAATCGTATTCGCGGTAAATACGCACCCAATAAGATCCGAAGCTTTCTCGGTATCTTACCAATCCTTGAAACAGCCAATCCTGTTCCTCAGGAGTGACATGTCTACCGTCCAAGCGTACAATCTCGAAATAGGAAGTATGGATATTGGACATGCTTCGCAACGGTTCAGCACGAGGACGAGAGGTGAGGAAGAAGGATCTGGTTCTGGAAGATGCTGACCAGACCTGTGTAGATTGAGAGGCCTTGCTTCTGAAGTGTCGAGAGATAACTCCGGATGCGGCAGAAGTTCTTCCCTCCCGTTGCCGAGCGAAACCCACCAGAGATCTTGCGCTTCACACACACCATTCGAAGGTCTCGCTCGGCTTGATTGTTGTCGAACGGCACGCCCTCCTCATACAGGAAGCGTAATACCTTGTCTCGGTGTTTCTGGCAGCGAAGCGCGAGGTTGCGCCCTGGGGACTGCTTCACCCGTCCCCGATGCTTCGGAACCGGCTCTGCTGCGGGGTTGGAAACCAACCCCGCTTCCACGAGGGTGTCAAAGCGAACCAGGAACGCGGCTTGCTCCACTGGAGTGAGGGTGCCTGTCTTATGTTGATGGTAGACCCCTTGGAGCGCAGTCCGCAGTTCCCCCGCCCAGTCTTGGTGCAACTGTTCGTGGAGGAAGCGCAACTCCCGGAGCAGGTGCGCGTTACACAGCGCATGCCGGGCACAAAGGTGGAAGTACGAGAGCCAGGCATCATGCATTAACACGCCGCCGTACCGGGGCAGGACCCCCAAAGCCTGGATGGCGGCCGACCCGCGGTGCGGGTCGTGTCCGTAGAGGGTGAGTTGCTTGCTGCTAATGACGTGCACCCAGGCGAGCTTGCCCTTCACCTTGCTGCCCGTCTCGTCCACATGCAGAACGGGTTCTTCGAGCAAGGCTTCTTTCAGGCTGGCCTCAAACCCAGCCAGTCGCTCTGTAGCGAGGTTGAGGTGGAGTGCGATTGTGCCTTCACTGGGACGCTGACCGCACAGTGTTTCGAGCACGTCTCCAACTCGTTTGAACGGCAGGAATTGAGCGACATTAAGGTAGACCGCCAAACCTTGGAAGCGAGGGCCGTACTGCACTTGACCGCGCACTTCCCCTGGGAACGCGGCCTGTTGTCGTTGGTGACAGCGGGGGCACACCTTCACTTCGGCCTGATACTCAGTCACGTGTAACTGGACTTCCGGCAGGTCCAAGACCTGCCGAGCCAGGAGGTCGTGCACTTCGACTTCATGCCAATGCTGTCCACACCTACAGCTTCCCGTCACGGGGAGCATGACCACCTCATCGGGAGAAGGGCTCATCTTCAAGGTGGTGCCTGGGTGTCCGATCTGACCACCAGAAGAGCGAATGCCAGAAAGGCGTTCGCTCTTCTGCTTCTGCTTCCAAGCCTGGTCCTGGCTAGGGGGTTGATGGGACGTCTCGCTGGTCCGCGCGACCTGTGCTTCCAACTCGCGGATGCGCGCTTGGAGCCGTTCGCAATTCGGGCAAGTCACGTCAGAGATGCTCTCACCTTACCTCATTCCCTTGCGCTGCTCAGACCCCCGCTGAGTAGTCACCATGTGAGTTCCTTTGGGGGCTCATCCCGGAGCCCTTTGAGTGGGGTGAGAGCCGGAGGTACCCCCCCGGCCTTCAGAGGGTGTCGAGCAGGCCGCGCAGGCCGTACACAGCGACGCCAACCGGCTGGGTGATTCCAGGCTGCAGGGCAATGATGGTGTCGCCGGGCTGCAGGGCGCGCCGCGGCTGATCAGTAACCAGCAGGGCCGGGCCCTGGAGCACGTTCACGGCGATGTCGCTGTCCGGCACGAGACCTTCGGCGCACTCCATCAACCCAAGCTGCGCCCGGCGGGCGAAGTCCTCGCGGCTCTCGCCCTCGGTGCAGACCCAGGTGTACGTGCCGCAGCGGACCTGCGACGCGCGCGCCAGGTGCGGCGTGATCAGGAGCGTCAGCGGCATGCCGCTGCCCAGCTGCGTGGCCTGCAGGGCGAGCTCTCCCATCGGGTCGCGCTCGGCCACCTGGTAGCCGCCGCGGTCCCCAGCCAGCTCGAGGAAGATGACCTTTTCGCAGCCAACTTCACGCAGGTCGATGGCCAGCAGCGTGCAGGAGGTCTGCTCGCCGCGCAGGTCGAACTTCAGGCGCACGGTCGACAGGTCCATCTCGCGCGCACCCTCGCCCGTGTCCACGCGGCTCATCAGCCCGCACGAAGCGCGCTCCATCTTCGAGAAGGGAATGGAGGTGTACGAGTACACCGAGGCGACCACCAGGGTGGCGCCAGAGCGGCGCAGCTCAGCCAAGTTCAGATCGACGTATTCGGTCGCGCCAGCTGGCAGGGGCGCGCTGCGCAGGTCACCCGAGTGCACCATGCCGGGGGCACGCAGCGAGCTGAAGGTGCACTGCGCGATCTGCTGGCCCTGCGCGTTGTACGCCACCGCCGACAGGTCGAGGTCAATCGGGCCTGCGCCCTCCTTCTGGGCCCAGTGCATAAAGAGGCGCGCGGCGGTGGCCGCCTCGGCGCCTTCCGGCGTCAGGGGCAGGACGCTACCGGGCGCAAGCCCTTCGAGGCCGCCGGAGGCCGCGCGGGCCGAAGCCGCAACGCGTACGCCCAGGACCTGAGGATCAAGCTCCAGCAGGCCAAGCTCAGGAGCGGCCGCGCCGCGGCGCAGCAGTTCGTTCTCGAGGATGTTCTGTACCTGGCCAATCAGCTCGGTGTGCAGCGGCGTGCGGGTATCGCCCAGAGCGCGGGTCGTCGCCTTGCCGCGAGAGCGGAACGAGCGCGTGTTGTCCGGCATGGACCGGCGCCCCACGTGCGCGTGCAGTCCCGCGACCATGGCTGCCGTCAGGCGCGGCGCAGCGCTGGTCAGGGCGGCCAGCGTCGCCGGTGCTCCCGCCTTGCCCCGGCTCTCTTCGCGCAGCAGCCGGTCAAGGCTGCGCCCCAGCAGACCCGGACGGGTGGCGAGCAATTGTGCGGCGTCGCCGATGCGTCCCTTGTCCATGGCCAGCTCGACGCCGCCCATCAGGCTGCGCGCCCGGCCCGCTTCACCCGGCGTCTGCCGCGCCACGCGGCGCGCCAGCTCTGCCGCCTCAGCGCGCAGCGTGCCCAGCTTGCTGACCTTGCCGCCTGTCGAGAGCAGGCCTGCCAGCGCGGCAGCGTGCGGGTAGTCGCGCGGACGCTCGTGGACGTGCAGCTTGCGCAGCACGCGCTTGAACGCTTCGCTGTGACGGCTTAGCGCTTCCCATGCCAGGGTCTGACCAGCCTCACCCTGCTGGGCCAGGCTGGAGAGGCTCTGCTCCAGCGCACCCAGAATGGCGCGGCGCTGCGCGCGGCTCAGGCGCGGCACGCGCACGTGCGGCTCCAGGCGGCTCGCCACAGGCGTGACTTCACGGCCCAGACGGGAGAAGGCCTGACCCAGGACGCTCACTTCCTGCGAGGTAGGCGCGCGCGCCAGGGTGCCGCTGCCGCCGCCCCAGACGTCGAGGATGCGCAGCAGATCGGTCGGCAGCAGGCCGAGGCCACACTGCAACTCGCCCAGCACGCTGGCGTCTTCAGACAGGGCAATGAGGTTGCCCATGACCAGGGCGCGCACTTCGCGCTGCGGCATGCCGCGGGCGACCAGGCCAGCCGTCAGCCGCTCCGCAGTGACGCCCTCTCCGAGCAGGATCTGCAGCAGGGCCACCAGGTCGCTGCGCTCCTGCTCCGAAGGCGGTGTGGAGGAGGCAGCGAGTTGCTCCAGCGCAACCTGCAGGGCGCGGGTCAGCGCTTCACCCGTTGGTGCCAGATCGACTCCACGCGTGGGCAGGGGGCGGTCTACACGGCGCTGGTGGTCCTTGACAGCGAGCTTCAGGAGTTCCTGGGCGTCTCCCACACGCATGTGGCAGATGGCGCACGCGCCCTGGGTGGCGCTGCTCAGGATGCCCGTGGCGCAGGCACGCTGACGCTGCGGGCCCTGGTCACCCAGGGCCTGGGTGCCCCAGGTGCCCGGCAGGACGTTCAGGTCCTGCCGAACCGAGCAGTGCTCGGCGTCACTGGCAGACAGGCCGTACCACGCCGCCAGACGCGCCTGGAACAGGGCGCCGGTGTCGGCCGCCTGATTGAAGGCAAACTCGCGCAGTTGTGGCAGGCTGGGCGCGTCACCGCGGGCGTCACGCAGGGCCTGCACCCCGTAGGCCAGGGCGCCGCGGCGCTGGTCGGTCGAGGCCGCGTTCAAAGCGTCGATCAGGGCCGGGGTCGGCAGAGCGCCGGAGGCCAGGATCTCGCCGACGACCTTTTGTCCAGAGGGCCGCTCACTGCCTGCAAAGCCAGGCAGTTCAATCACACCGAGGGCGCGCAGCAGGGTCGCGGCGCGGATCTGGGGGGTGATGGCGGTCTTGGGCTGAGGGGTCGTCATATTCGTTCCTCCAGAAAGTAGAAATTTCTCGCGTTGGGTCCGTCAAAAAGAGGGGCAGCACTCCTGCTGTTCCGGTGAGGGAAGGAGGCTGCCGAGAGGTCGAGAAGAAAAGGGCTGGAAAGCGGGTACGCGAAGATTAGATTGGAAGTCTAGGGGTGAAGGATGCGTACCCAGGGGGCCAGCCGCAGGAAAAGACAAAGAAAGCCCTGGAAGGCGAACAGGCGGATTTTTCGCCAATGAAAGGGAGAAGGATGCCTGTTCAGGGAGCCGGGGCGAGGGAGGAGAGCTGGAAGGCAGCCGCGCAGGTCGCTGATTCGAAAAGGATCGGGAAAGAAGGATGCCTGGCCAGGAAGCCAGCTCAGCGGTTCAAAAGAGGAAGCTGCGGAAGGCGAACAGGCGAAATTTTCGGTTGAGAAAAGGGGAGAAGGATGCCTGTCCAGGGGGCCGCAGCGTTGAGACGCAGTCTGCCAGATGTCACCTCAGGTAGGAATCCGCCAGATGTTGTACCTGACGCTAGGTACTCTGATGACCTCTGTTCCTTTGGGCGCGTATTCCTGAACATCTGGCGGTGCCGAGGAATGAATGGATCCTCCGATACGGGACTAAGATAAATGCAGGACGTGCCTGGTCCAGGGAAAAAGGGTGAGCGACCTCACTTCCTGTGGGCAGCTTCTAAGTCTTTCACGGTGACTCCTCAGCAGCCCCCTGAGCAGCGCAGCGGGGTGAGGTCAGGTGAAGACATCCCGGACGTGACCTGCCCGGACTGCGCACGTCTCCAAACGCGCATCCGCGAGTTGGAAGGACAGGTCACACAACAGCGAGACTTCCCACCGGCCCCCAGCCAGGGCCAGGTTTGGCAGAAGAAGCCCGAAAGTGAACGCCAGAAAGGCGCCCGTTCTTCCCGTGGTCAGGCGGGGCACTGAGGAACAACGTTGAAGATGAGCGCCTCTCCCGACGAAGTGGTTGTCCTGCCTGTAACGGGAACTTGCACGTCATACCCTGGATGAGGCCATGTCAGTTCCTGCTCAGCCGCAGGGCTGAACCGCCGCAGAGGCAACCTCGGGAACGGCCAGCTGGGTCTTCTACAGGGGAATACGGGGAGGGAGGACGGAATGGGGGGGAGGGGTGTTCACCCTGGCCCTTGCAGTGCTGCGGGGTGACTACTCAGCAGGGTCCTAAGCAGCGCAGGGGAATGAAGTAAGGTGAGGGCATCTCAGACTCGACCTGCCCGAATTGCGAACGGCTCCAAGCACGCATCCGCGAATTGGAAGCACAGGTCGCGCGGACCAGCGAGACGTCCCATCAACCCCCCAGCCAGGACCAGGCCTGGCGGAAGAAACCCAAGAGCGAACGCCAGAAGGGCGTTCGTTCTTCTGGTGGTCAAGTGGGATACCCAGGCACCACCTTGAAGATGAGCCCTTCTCCCGATGAGGTCGTCGTGCTGCCCGTGACAGGAAGCTGTAGGTGTGGACAGCATTGGAATGAAGTCGAAGTGCACGACCTCCTGGCTCGGCAGGTCATGGACCTGCCGGAAGTCCAGTTGCACGTGACCGAGTACCAGGCCGAAGTGAAAGTGTGCCCCCGCTGTCACCAACGACAACAGGCGGCGTTCCCAGGGGACGTGCGCGGTCAAGTGCAGTACGGCCCTCGGTTCCAGGCCGTGGCGGTATACCTCAATGTGGCTCAGTTCCTCCCTTTCAAGCGAGTGGGCGACGTGCTCGAAACGCTGTACGGTCAGCGTCCCAGTGAAGGGACCCTCGCGCTGCACCTCAACCTCGCCACAGAGCGACTGGCTGGGTTTGAGGTCAGCCTGAAAGAAGCCCTGCTCGAAGAACCCGTCCTGCATGTGGACGAGACGGGCAGCAAGGTGAAGGGCAAGCTCACCTGGGTGCACGTCATCAGCAGCAAGCAACTCACCCTCTACGGACACGACCCCCACCGCGGGTCGGCCGCCATCCAGGTTTGGGGGTCCTGCCCCGGTACTGTGGGGTGTTGATGCATGATGCCTGGCTTTCGTACTTCCAACTCTGTGCCCGCCACGCGCTGTGTAACGCGCACCTGCTCCGGGAGTTGCGTTTCCTTCACGAACAGCTGGGACAAGGCTGGGCGGGGGAACTGCGGACCGCACTCCAAGGTGTCTACCATCAACACAAGACAGGCAGCCTCACGCCACCGGAGAAGGCCACGTTCCTGGTTCGCTTTGATGAACTCGTGGAAGCGGGGTTGATTTCCAACCCCGCAGCAGAGTCGGTTCCGAAGCAGCGGGGACGGGTGAAGCAGTCTCCTGGGCGGAACCTCGCGCTTCGCTGTCAGAAGCACCGAGACAAGGTGTTACGCTTTCTCCACGAGGAAGGTGTCCCATTTGACAACAATCAAGCTGAGCGAGACCTTCGAATGGTGTGCGTGAAGCGCAAGATTTCTGGTGGCTTTCGTTCTGCTGCAGGAGGGAAGAACTTTTGCCGCATCCGGAGTTATCTCTCGACGCTTCAGAAGCAAGGCCTCTGTGCCTATAACGGGTTGGTCAGCATCTTCCAGAACGACGTTCTTCTTCCTAAGCTCTCGTTCTTGCACTGAGCTGTTACGCATAAGGATGATCTATCAGGTGAAAAATACCACTTTCACATTGCGGATATTCGGACTGCACTTGTAGATGCATATCCTGGCAATGGTAGAATAGCAGCATATATGGCACTGTTTGAATTCTTTTTTCAAATAAAGAGAAGCCTGAGTTTTATTATAGCAAGGAAGTAGAAGCTTGGTTACTTGATTAGATGTAGATTGTCAGTGCGGACCTCTTCTTTGTGCTGAATAGTCACAGATAAAGAGGAATTAGGGACGCCGTTTAGGGCTTGAGGCTGGGGTAGCCGAGTAGGACGGAGACGAGGAAAAATGGAGACGGTATGTGCAGATACCGTCTCCATCATAGTTTAGGTCGTCGTGCGGTGATTCGTCAGCTCCACCGTTGGGCGAAGCGGCACTTCAGCGATCTGAAGCGATTTAGAGCGTTTGTCAAAAAGAGGTCTTCTTCTTGACCGAGCAGCGTGAGCGAGCTTGAAGGAGGATGCAGGAGAAAGGAGCCGTGAGGGGAAGGGCACCCCTCACAGCGTAATTCAGACAAATGCTCTAAGCATCAGAAGCTGACGGATGCCCTGCTCGTGGCCCTCTTGCTCGCTCGCTTCGTGTTCAAGCAGCCGTATCGCTCGATCTGGTGGAACATGTTGAGGGAAGACCGCGTCGGTCTTCCCTCCTACACCCAGGCGTACATGCGAAGCGTGCGTCTGCTGGAACGCCTCGAAGCCTTGGTCAGCCCCGCCAAACGCTGTGCAGAAGTGATCATTGACTCCATGCCGCTCCCGGTGTGTCGCCCGAAACGAGGCAAGCGGTGCAAGTTCCCGGGAGCGAAATGGGGGTTTGGGACCCAGGGCGACGTGTACGGGTACAAGCTGCATGCCTGGGTGACACCCGCAGGGGAGATCGTCCAGTACCTCCTCAAACCCGCCAATCTTCACGACACCACCGTCAGCTATGAGTTGAACCGGAGGTGGCCTGAGTTCGGCGGGCCAAAGATCATTGGGGACAAGGGCTATTGCTGCCTGGGCTACCTGTTCCCACCCAAGAAAAACACCCGCTATGACAACGGGTGGCGGCAAGACCGCCACCCAAAGCTCCGCAAACGCATTGAAACCGTCTTTTCACAATTGGTCGAAGCTCAAATTCGCTCCGTTCAGACCAAAACACTTCCCTCTCTCCGGCTCCGCGTCGTCCTGGCCGTCCTCGCCCATAACCTCGCTCAGCCCTAAACGGCGTTAGGGAATAAAGATGCAGAAAAAAAGACTACATACATCCCAGAACATACATGACATGAGTGTTTACTTAGACGATAAGTCTATAGATGAGAATATATTCAGGAGGAAGAGTTTGATTTATTCCAATAATGGAGAGGTATTAAGCTCAATAGACTTCCTATTTAGATCTTTTTCAGAAGCAAGTATAATAGACGGACTTACTTTTGATAATATAAATGGTATTGAAAAAATAGCGATTGGATTAAATTATCAATGCTCGGATTATGTGTTTCTCAATAAAATATCCGTCATTCTTGGAGCTCTATCAATAAAAATTGAGGGTTTCATATGCTCAAAAGAAGTTGATAGGGATGAGAATGTTACCAGAGACCTTTGGGGACTAGAAGAGGATTTCTGGCTTGAAGTAGAAGAGAGAATCAATGAAAATCCTAGAGTATTAGCTTCCTTTGATCTAATAGATGGCTTAAGCATTCGTTTCTTAAATGATGCCAATATCTATTCTTTGTGTATCACTATTGTCAATGTAATTAAAGACGTCAGTCATGATTTTAGTGATAAATTTAATGAAAATTAAAACACAACTATTAAGAATAATGGACTGAGGCGAATTAAAAAGGATTGATGAGGGTCGCAGAGCGAAAGAATATTTCAATGAATAGAAGGTCAGATCTTTGCGGTAGCTGACCTTCTATTCATTTACAGTAACTACTCACCACGAGAGTCATACTCGTGGTGAGTAGTTACAGGGGATCTTTCTCGTGCTGAGTTGTTGCCTGCAGTTGTAACTATTCAGCAGGACAATTGCGATCGTGCTGAATAGTTGCCTTATTTTTAGTACTATAATTGCAGTTCCTTTGGGAACCTGTTGCTCAAAGACTTTCTGTCACCAGTCACCTCCCAAGAATTCCCATGTTTGAGGGACAGAACCGCCCACTGCAACTGTAGTGCTGGTGGGCCGTCAAGAACGGTCTGTCAAGGAGCCCTTCCTCCTGGCGGTGCTTGCAGCGGCCTGACAGTGACAGACCGTTCTTGACGGCCCACTGGAGCAGCACAACCCAACATCCTGCTTCGCTTCGAGCAGGCGTGAAGCTCGGGAGAATACGCTTGGCGTGTCTAAACCTGAGTTCAAGAATAGATGTGCTGCTTTGGCATAGGGTGGAACGCGAGGTGAGGCTATGGAATATCGTCGATTGGGCCAATCTGGTTTGCAGGTCAGTGAGCTTTCCTTCGGTGCGTGGGTGACGTTTGGCACGCAGTTAGATGTGAACGGTGCCCTGGAACTGATGTCCGCCGCCTATGACCGCGGGTGTAACTTCTTCGACAACGCCGAGGTGTACGCTCGGGGCCAGGCTGAAACCATCATGGGCCAGGCCCTGGCCAAGGCAGGTTGGCGGCGCGACAGCTACATCGTTTCAAGCAAAGTGTTCGGCGGAGCGGTTGAAAACCCAGCGCCCACTCAGCGGGGACTTTCACGCAAGCACATTTATGAGGCGTGCTACCAGGCCATCGAACGCCTGCAATGCGAGTACCTGGACTTGTACTTCTGTCATCGCCCGGACCGCAACACCCCCATCGAAGAAACGGTGCGGGCCATGACCGAATTGATCCAGCGCGGTGACGTGCTGTATTGGGGAACGAGTGAGTGGTCGGCGCAGGAATTGATGGAAGCCTACGCCGTCGCCCGTCAGTACAACCTGATTCCCCCGACCATGGAGCAGCCGCAATACAACATGCTCACCCGCTACCGGGTCGAGGTCGAATACAGCCGCTTGTACCGCCCGGACACGCTCGGGTTGGGCACCACGGTCTGGTCGCCGCTGGCGAGCGGTCTCCTGACTGGCAAATACAACGATGTGGTTCCGAACGACACCCGCGTCAACCTGCCCGGCTACGAATGGTTGAAAGCCAGGCTCGAGAGTGAAGAAGGCCAAACCAACCTGGTCAAAGTCCGGGGCTTGGCCAAGATTGCCGACGACCTGGGCACGACCTTGCCGAAGCTTGCCCTGGCGTGGTGCGTCAAAAATCCGAATGTGAGCACCGTGATTACTGGTGCCTCCAAAGTCACGCAAGTGGTGGAGAATTTCTCCGCGCTCGAGGTGCTTCCCCAGCTCACCGACGAGGTGATGGCGGCCATCGATGCGTCACTGGGCAACAAGGAAACCCGTTTATACGGCTCAAGCGAGTAAAACCAAACTTGCGTGTGAACACTGCAGCGACCTCACCGTTGGCTCCTGCTGAATGGTCACGCTGCGGGAACTCAGGGAGACGGCCGCTGCGGGACTGTGAAGCGTCACTGGCCGTATGCCTCTGCCCTGAGGCATGACGGTGAAGCCTCCTGAAGTTGTCCGAGCATCGCTGCCCTCCCTTTCATGCCCCCAGGGAGAGAACCGTCACGCCCTCTTCCGTACCCACGGCGAAGCGGCTTCGTGCCGTGTCCATGGCGAAGGGCGGGGGACGCCCGATGTGACGAATGATGCTGCTCTGCTGCTCACCGGTTTTCAGATCCGGCCACTGCGTGATCAACACTCCCGTTGAGGCGTTGTACAACCGGGGGTGATGGTGCAGCGCCAGAATACCGCCCTGAACGGCGTGAATCGTGCCCAGTTCAGCCGTCATGTCCAGCGTCTGCACCACCTGCCCTTCCCGGAGGTTCGCCGTGATCAGGAGCGTCTGTCCCAGTTCGTCACTGCCGCAGGTCCAGCGCGACGATCACCTGGTCCTCCGAGAGAAAGTCGGCGCTCCGCATCACATGGGGAAAATCGGTGGTTGCCACCTCCGGCAGCGTGTTCAGGAGGGTTGGGTCCGCCAGCACTGCGGCAACGTCGTAGACCGCCAGTGCGTCCCAGGGATGCCACACCCAGCCGGCACTCAGCAGGTGCCCGCCGCCAGGCGAGAAGCGCAGGCGGGAGTGGAAAAAGTCGGCCACTTCACCTGTCCGGGCGCTTAACCGCTCACCCGTGCCCGCGTCTTCCAGCACGTTGTACTCCTCTGGACAGTGCGCGAGGAGTACTCCTCGCGCACTGCGCGTCAAGGCCACCGGGTACCCGTACGCGTCCGCGCAGTATAGCTCCGGTTGATCTCCCGCAGCAGCTGCCTGCCCCTGACAGCAGGCCCTGGGTGCCGAGCCGCTGATAGACCACGATGTACTGACCATCCTCCGTGCTTACCGCCGCACCGAAGGGAAAGGGCAGAGAGGACGGTCCCCCACCGAGCCATCGAGGCGGTAACGGGTTCCTCCGCCCGCCCAGTCCACCAGTTCGTCTTTCTGCCAGATGAGGGAAAGGGGACGGGGGCCAGCGATGTCGACTCGGGCAGAGGGAAGCGTGCGCCGCATCCTCGCGCCCTGGACGTGGCTGCTCATCCGCGCTGTGGCATACGGCAAATGGAACAGCGTATCGCCTGAGGGCGATGGCGTACGTCACCTGGCGGGTACAGAGGTTCTGTCCGCTCCCTATGCTGCTCCCCATGGAACGGTTGCACCGACATCCCGGGAACGAGAACGGCCGCGCGCTGAAGAACAGCGCCGCCCACCCGCTTCCCCGCCTGCACCGTTTACCCCGGGCAGGACCCAACAGGTCAGGTCCATATGATCAAGCCCAGGCCCCTCAGCGGCTTTCCGGAATACCTCCCCGCACAGCAGCTCACCTTTAACCGCGTCCTTTCGGTCATCCGCAGCACCTACGAGGCGCACGGCTTCACACCCATCGAGACCCCGAGCGCCGAACTCAAGGATGTGCTGACCGCCAAGGGCGGTGACGACGCGGAGATCTACGCCCTGACCCGACTCAACGGCGCTCCGGATGAGCGCGAGACGGACCTGGCCCTGCACTTTGACCTGTCCGTACCCCTGGCACGCTACGTCGCGCAGCGCGAGGGTGAGCTGACCTTTCCCTTCCTGCGGTCCCAGGTGCAGAAGGTCTGGCGCGGCGAGCGGCCCCAGGCGGGGCGGTTCCGCGAGTTCTACCAGGCGGACATCGACGTCATCGGGCGCGGTTCGCTCAGCCTGCTGTACGACGCCGTGCTGCCCGCGGTCGTGAACGACGCCCTGACCCGCCTGGACATCGGCCCCTTCTGCATCCGCATCAATAACCGGCAGCTGTTGCAGGGCTACTTCGAGGGCCTCGGCCTCGCCCCGGAGGCTGTTCCGCAGGCCCTGCGGATCCTCGATCGGCTGGAGAAAGTCGGTCTGGACCGGGTGCGCGAGGGCCTTACGACGGAATTCAGACTGGACCCGGCCGCCCTGGCCCCTTTTTTCGACCTGGCGACGGGCCGTCCGGATCCCCACGCGCTGCTCACCGAACTGGAAGGGTGGGCGTTTGGCGTCACGTTCGAACGGGGCGTGAGCGAACTGAAGGCCGTCCTCTCCGGCCTACGGGACCAGGGCGTGCCCACGCCGAACTTCCGGATGGACCTGAGCGTCGCCCGGGGCCTCGGGTACTACACGGGAACGGTCTATGAGACGACGCTCCCCGATTTTCCGCAGCTGGGGAGCATCTGCTCCGGGGGACGTTACGAGAACCTGGTGGGGAACTTCCACCGGGGTGCGTTCCCAGGCGCCGGCATGTCCATCGGGGTGAGTCGGTTCGTGCCTGCCCTGCTGGAAGCGGGTGTCCTGGGCGTCGGCGCTTCGACCACCGCTCAGGTTCTCGTGACCTCACTGCAGGCCGAGCACCGGGGAGAAGCCCTGCGGCTGGGAGCGGAACTGCGCGCACAGGACGTGCGCGCGGAGGTGTATCTGGAGCCGCACCGTCTGGGGCAGCAACTTCGGTACGCGGACCGGAAGGGCTTTCGCCTGGCCGTGATGGTCGGAGAAGAGGAGCTTCAGGCAGGGCGAGTCCGCGTCAAGGACCTGCGGTCGGGTGAAGAGACCCTGCTGGAGCGGACGCAGTGGAGCCAGGAGGTGCGCCAGCGCCTGTGCCCGCCAGACGCCATCCGTTCACGAGCAGGGCCTCGCTGAAAGAGCTGGAGCTTGTTCTGAAGGCGGGTCCAGATGACAGACCGGGCCACCGATACGGACAACGAGGCTCCGTGCGCAGAGGGGCGGATTCAAAAGACCCAGGAGGCAAGGGGCAGAAGAAGCCCAGCAACAGGCCCGACCCGTAGAAGCCCAGCGTGGCCCCGTCGCAGAAGCGCTCCTGCCGCGCAAAGGTGAGCGGCAACCGGACCAGTTGAAGCGGTGTTGCCCGCTCCAGCGCCCCTGGCTTATCGCGGAGGAGACGCGCCTCCTCCCTATCCACGCCGTCCAGCGAGACTCCTCCTTCTCCATAGACCAGAGCCCCGTCGGTTCAGCACCTCAAGAAACCGGTAGACCCCACAGTGATGGGTGAAAGAAACCACCTGGAGGCCCTCGAACGTGGGTGCAGAGCCTCCTCCATGCCGGACGAGCTCAAATCCTGCCTTCGTTGGCAGGAGCGCTGCAAGTACCTGAAGATCCTCGTGGAATACGTGGGCATGATGCCCATACTCTTGCGGATCTCTCCTCGCCCGAAGCGCTGATCTGCCATGCTCTGGGCATGACCAAGAGTCTGCCTCCGGGTGTGGCGCTTCGCCTGTATCCCTCTTTCGCAGAGGTGCGCCTCAGGGTGGAGAGCGCCGAGCCCCGGCTTACCTTCACCTTCCCGCCGGAAGCCTGGCGGCGGGTCATTCCCCAGTCGCTCGCCTTGGTAGGGCTCTCGCCAGCGTCCATGACCTTGACGCCGCAGCAGACGGGCCTGTCGTTACTGGAGGGCCGGAAAGTCTGGTGGCGCTCGCCTGAGGGCCGGCAGGAGGTGACCCTCATCCGTGCCGAGGACCTCCTGGTGCAAGACCAGGAGGGCGCCTACTTCAACGTGCAAAAGCAGCATCTCCTTTTTCCCGAGCCGCCACCGCTCAGCCAGTCTGACGCCATGACGGCCACGTTCGAACTGCATGAACCCGGACAGGGCCTGATCTCCTACCTGACGCAGTCTCTCTCGTGGAAAGCCCTGTACACCTTGGAGGTCAACGCCACCGGGAATGCGGAGCTGACCGCGTATGCGGAGTTGGAGAACGCGTCCGACCAGCCGCTCGTGCCGGACGAAGTCAAGCTCCTGGCCGGACAGGTGGAGTTGTCTGGAGGAAGGCGGCGGATGGATTTCTCAAGAGGGATCCTGGGCATGGTCGGAACGGCACAACTCGCCAGGAGTCTGCCTGAACTGGAGGAGGCTGGGGAGGTGGCCGGGCTGTATTCCTTCGGCCTCAAGCATCCGCCGGTACTGCCGGCGCGCAGTACCGTCACGGTCCCTTTCCAACCCGTCTCCCTGCAAAGCTTTCAGGCCGCCGTGACGCTGCTCAATACCTTCGGTACGTATGCTCAGCACAAAGGAGTCGGCCTCCGGGAGTACACCCTCACCGCAGGGCAACCTCTCCTGGGAGCGCAGGTGATGGTCCGCGAACAAGGCTACACGGTGGGACAGAGCAGCTGGCAGGAAACGGCGGCGGGCGAATCCGTCACGTTCACGTTGGGCCGTGACCCGGACGTGACCTACACCCGTACAGCCACCTTCCTCGACGAACCAGAGGCCGATCCCGCCATAAAGAAGCGGAAGGCGACCTACCGCGTGACCTACAGCTTCCGGAATGCGAAGTCCCGCTCCGTGCAGCTGAGGCTGCACGAGCGCATCAGCGAGGCGCCGCTTGCTCTCGAAGGCGAAGTGACCTGGTCGGATGGCGAGTTGATATTTGAACAAGTTCTCCAGCCTGGTGAGATACGGGACATGACCTATCAGGTGACCATCCCTGTGGAGGGTTAAGAGCCCATCCGGAAGATGTTTTGAGTGATGCAGTGGGGCGAGTCTGCGCCAGATAATGCCCAGCGGCGTGTCTTGCGGCCATAAGGTGAATGCCGACCACAACGAACGTTCTGGAACGGGCCGTCCCTTCTGGCACCCACGTGGAGCAACTGGCTCATGCCTCGCCAGAGAAGCCCTTGCCTTTAAGGTCACGAACGGCTCTGATGGAACTTGTGGGGCGTGCCAGACCTTCGCCAATCGGCAGATCTGACCCCCGCCTGTCCGCGGTGAGGCCAGGGAGAGCCCGGGCCAGCGTGACGGCCACCGGCATGAACACCAAAATTGGACATAGCTCCGAACTGTTCAGGCGGACCTGGGCCGAAGCTTCACGTCCTGGTCTGTTCCTGTTCCTGAGCGTCCGCCTGGCGCTCACCCTCTAGACCGAATGGGTCCGTGTGCGTGATGGGTTGAGCGATGGTGATCAGGATGGCGCTGTCCTCCAGGGCCATAACTTCGTGGGGGATGCGGGTGGGCAGGGTAATCAGGTCATGCGGGCCAAGTTCAATGGGTCCACTCTGCGACGTAAAGGTGACGCGGCCATCGAGGACAAGGACACTGATGGGGCCGGGAGCGGTGTGGTCAGGGAGGCCCTTTCCGGCTTTCAGGACCATCAGCAGGAGGGTGAAGCCCGGGTCGCGTACCAGCGTGAGCGAATCGCGTCCGCGGGTGTGGAAGGGCGCTTCGCTGCGCAGCCGGACGAGTTGATCCGCGAGGGCGTAGCGGTGGAGCGCAATGGGTTGTGGCCGATCTGGTCGTCCTTCAGACATAACAGCCTCCGTGGATCCACCGTATCCGATAGCAGATACGCTCCCCTTGGCCGCGCCCCCATCAAGTCCTCAGCCCGCTTCTTTCCAACATCTTGTCTTGCGGCAACAGGGGGTGAGCAGGGCAAAATGGGAGCCGTTCAGCACAGTCATTTCCCTTGCGCATACCCTCAACATGAAGTGGGAAGCCGTCATGGACGTTCCCAGACTGGACAATCCCAGTTGTCCTCTATTCTGCGCGATACGAACGTTCAGGTTGGAGCGGCCTTGCGTTCTCCTCAGTTCCCCAGATGGTGCCCGAGGGTGCGTCGGCGTTCTTCTCGGTACATGAATTTGCGCGGGGCTTTGTTCCCGATCTGCCGCATGCGCTCGCGTGGGACCTTGAAGTGGTTCCCGACTTCTTCCGCCGTGGGCTCCCGCCCATCAGCCAAGCTTTGAGGCATCTGGATCACTTGTGCTTCTTCCCTTGCGTGTTACTTTTAAGCGTAGTGTGGACCCATGTGTGGGTCTGGGTGGGAACCCGTACTTCTCGCACGGATTGCCTTCTTTTAGCCGCTACTCCGTAAGAAGGCCGACGAAGAGATCCGTTGGCGAGAGGCTGGGTGGAAGCTGTGCAACAGGCCGGACCTATAGGGGGTTTCATCCTTACCTGGTGTGTCGTGGGCGTGGTCTGACCTGCACTTTTTCCCGCTTGGAAGCCCTCCTTGGAGAAAATTGCTGCAAGTCTCGATGTCGTTGTGGCGATCGTGGCTTCTCGGAGTCATTCTCTACGCCGCCCCAAGTTGGCTTATGTTGCAGCTGGGTCGCCGCAGGCCATGAGCATCCACGTCAGCGGGCAGCAGAGACATCGAGCAGTACGGCAAGCCGAAACGCTCGCGTGCCGTACCTCGCCACCCGGCAGGGCGGCGAGACCTTATCACCGTGGGCGGCACACCCTGAACCTGGAGCGTTCCTGA